>NZ_JAUSNH010000250.1 GCF_030645335.1 Lacisediminimonas sp.
GTTGATGCCGCGAATATGGCTGCCCGTGATGCCGGTGTACACGCGGGCGATCTTGCAGTCAGCCATCAGTTCGGCTTCCTTGAGCGCCTGCTGAATGCTCTGGACCGTGGCGTCGATATTGACCACGACGCCGCGCTTGAGTCCGTTGCTGTAGGCAATGCCCAGGCCGGCGAGCTTGAGCTCGCCGCCCGGCATGACCTCGGCGACCACGGCCATCACCTTGCTGGTGCCGATGTCCAGCCCGACCACCAGTTCTTTGTATTCTTTGGCCATGTATTTACCTTTTCTTCTTTGCGTCGTTCTGGTCACCGGGATCCAGCGTGGTGACGCCCCTGAGCTTGATGGCATAACCATTGCCATAGCGCAGGTCGGCGGATTCCAGATTTCTTTCAAACCGCGCTGAAACCTGTTTCAGCGTGGCGATAAAGCGGCGTGAGCGGGCCGTGATTTCCTGCGTTGAACCATGTCCCAGTTCAATCGTGGCGCCGCTGTCGAGTTGTGCGTGCCAGTTTCCCTGGCCACTGAGCTGCAGTTGCTCCAGCACCGCACCCATCTCCTTGAACATCGGGAACAGCGCCTGGTAGGTCTGCAGCACCAGCAGCGCCTGGCCCTGCGGCCCGCCGAGCAGCGGCAGCCCTTCGGCCTGCGCATCACCCTGGTTGACTTCAAACACCTCGCCAAAATCGTTGACCAGGCGAATATCTTCCTCTGGACCCCAGTAGGCAACGGCGTTGTGTTCCTGAAGCACCACCTTCAGGCGGTTGGGGAACTCGCGCTGCACGACTGCGCGGCGAACCCAGGGCACCTGCTCGAAGGCGGCACGCGTGTGGTCCATGTCCACCGTCAGGAAATTGCCAGCCAGCTTGGGGGCCACATTGGCACGCAAGGTGAAGGCATTGTTATGGGTCAGATCACCCTGCACATGAATGGCGCTCAGGTTGAACAGCGGCTGGCGCATCAACCAGGCCACGGCAAGCGCCAGCACCATGGCCGCAAACACCAGACCCAAAAACACCGACATGGCGTTCATGAGCCTGACGTCAGGCGGCAAGGCCATGGCGTTTTGCAGTGGCAGGGTGCGACTCACCTGAGCGCCCCTCCAGGCAGTTGATAGTCGAGCGTGGCGGTCTTGAGCACTTCAATGCAGAGGTCCTCATAGCCAATGCCCGCTGCCTGTGCCGACATGGGCACCAGCGAGTGACTGGTCATGCCAGGCGAGGTGTTGATCTCCAGCAGGAACGGCGCATCGTCGCCTTCACGCAGCATGAAGTCGACCCGGCCCCAGCCGCTGCAACCCAGCGCATTGAATGCGCGCACTGCCAGTTCCTGCACCAGGGTCGTCTGTGCCTCGCCAAGCGGCGCGGGACAGAGATATTTGGTGTCGTCGCTGAAGTACTTGTTGTGATAATCGTAGTTGCCGCCTGGCGCGCGGATCTCCACCACCGGAAGGGCACGTGCGCTGCGGCCACGGCCCAGCACCGGCACGGTGATCTCGCGTCCCCGCACGAACGCCTCGGCCAGCAGCGATTCGTCGTAGCGCGCGCAATCGTCGAACGCGGCGCGCATGCCGGTCGGCGCACTTACCTTGCAAATGCCGATGGTCGATCCTTCATGCGGCGCCTTGAGCATCAGCGGCATGCCAAGCTCGGCCGCTGCCCGGTCCAGGTCGGCCTGGGTGGCGCTGGCGCTGTCGAGCACGACAAAGGCGGGCGTCGGCAGGCCCATGCTGGCCCAGATCTGCTTGGTCATGATCTTGTCCATCGCAATGGCAGACGACATGACGCCGGATCCGGTGTAGGGAATTTCCAGTTGCTCCAATGCGCCTTGCAGCGTGCCGTCCTCGCCGTAGCGGCCGTGCAGCGCAATGAAAACCCGGTCGAATTTTTCCGCGGCCAGCTCGGCCAGGCTGCGCTGGGCCGGATCAAAGCCATGGGCATCCACGCCCTTGTCCTGCAAGGCCTTGAGCACACCGCCGCCCGACATCAGCGACACCTCGCGCTCGGCCGAGCGACCGCCGAACAGCACGCCGACCTTGCCGAATTTGCCGGATTTTCCGGACCCCGCTTTCATGACGCCTCCTGCGTGGAAATTTTTGCCAGTTGCGCCGGCACACTGCTGATAGAACCAGCGCCCATCGTGATGACGACGTCGCCGTCACGCGCAATATCGAAGATCGTGTCCGCCATGTCGCCGATGTTCTCGACAAACACCGGCTCGACTTTTCCCAGCACCCGCAGTGCGTGCGCCAGCGCCCGGCCATCCGCAGCAACGATCGGTTGCTCGCCGGCGGCATACACTTCGGCCAGCACCAGCGCGTCGGCGCTGGAGAGCACCTTGATGAAGTCTTCGAACAAATCCCGGGTGCGGGTGTACCGATGTGGCTGGAAAGCCAGCACGATGCGCCGGCCCGGATAAGCGCCGCGCGCTGCCGCCAGCGTTGCCGCCGTTTCGACCGGATGATGGCCATAGTCATCCACCAGTGTGAAACTGCCCTGCCCACGTCCCTCGCCGGGCGCGATCCGGATCTCGCCCAGCCGGGTGAAACGGCGTCCCACTCCAGTAAACTCGCGCAAGGCCTTTTGCGTGGCGCTGTCCCCTACGCCAACTTCGCGCGCAATCGCAATCGCGGCGCAGGCATTCTGGACGTTGTGCATGCCGGGCTGGTTCAGTTCAATCGCCAGGTCCGGATAGCCTGCCTGTTGCACCGTGAATTGCATGTGGTCGCCCACCGCCTTCGGGTCGATGGCGCGCACCTCGGCATCCGCATGGAAACCGTAAGTGACCACCGGCTTGGCGATGAAAGGCATGATCTCGCGTACGTTCGGATCGTCGGCGCAGACAATGGCAACGCCATAAAACGGCAACCGCTGCGTGAATTCGATGAACGCCTGCTTGAGCCGCGCAAAGCTGTGGTCGTAAGTCTCCATGTGGTCGGCATCGATGTTGGTGATCACTTCGATGACCGGCGACAGGTTGAGGAACGACGCATCCGACTCGTCGGCTTCGGCCACGATGAAGTCGCCGGTGCCAAGCCGGGCATGCGCGCCGATGCTGTTCAAGCGCCCGCCGATGACAAAGGTCGGGTCCATGCCGCCCTCGGCCAGCACGCTGGCCACCAGGCTGGTGGTGGTGGTCTTGCCGTGGGTGCCGGCAATGGCGATGCCGCTTTTCAGGCGCATCAGTTCGGCCAGCATGATCGCGCGCGGCACGATCGGGATGCGCCGTGCACGGGCGGCGATCACTTCCGGATTATCGGCCTTGACGGCGGTCGATGTGACGACGGCATCGGCGCCATCGATATTGGCAGCATCATGCCCGCGCATGACGCGCGCGCCGAGCGATTGCAGGCGCTGGGTGGCGGCGTTGCTGTTGAGGTCCGAGCCGGACACGCCGTAGCCCAGGTTGAGCAATACCTCGGCAATGCCGCTCATGCCCGAGCCGCCGATGCCGGTGAAATGAATATTCTTTACTTTGTGTTTCATCGCTTGTTTACCAGTTCTTCAAGCACCTCGGCGATTGCTTCGCTGGCGCCGCGCCGGCCCTGCTCCCAGGCCGCTTGCGCAAGCTGCCTGCAAGTGTCGCGCGACATTTCGCGCAACAGCGTAGCCAGGTGCTCGGGATTGAATTGCGTTTGCGGCAGGTGGATCGCCGCCTGTTGCGCCGCCATCCACTGCGCGTTGTCGCGCTGGTGGGAGGTGGTCGAGGCAACCAGCGGTACCAGCACGCTGGCTACACCGGCCGCCGTCAGCTCGGAGATCGTGATCGCGCCGGCCCGGCAGATGACCAGGTCGGCATCGCCATAGCGACGCGGCATGTCGTCGATGAAGTCGACCACTTCAGCAGCCACGCCGCAGTCGCGGTAGGCTGCGGTCAATGCATCGATATGCTGTTTGCCGGACTGGTGCACGACGACCGGCCGTTGCCCGGCCGGCAGCAAGGCCAGCGCCCGGGGTAATGTTTCGTTGAGCACTTTTGCGCCCAGGCTGCCGCCGATCACCAGCAGGTGCAGCGGGCCCCTGCGTGCAGCGTAGCGTTCTGCGGGCATGGGCAGTGCAATGATTTCCTGGCGCACCGGATTGCCAGTGACGATTGCCTTGGAAGCAGCCCGGCCAAATGCAGCGGGAAAGCCGAACAACACCCGCTGCGCTGCCGGCAACAAAGCCTTGTTCGACAGCAGCAGCGCGGCGTCGGCGTTGACCAGCACCAGCGGTATGCCGCGCAAGCGCGCCATCAGGCCGCCGGGCACGGTGACATAGCCGCCCATGCCCAGCACGATGTCGGGGCTGCGACGGCGCAAGATATTGCGGCAAGCAGCAAAAGCGGCAATCAGGCGCCAGGCGCCGGTCAGGGTGTGCTTCCAGCCCTTGCCGCGCAGCCCGCTGAATTCAATGCAATCCATCTCGACGCCATGACGCGGGACAATATCGCGTTCCATGCCGTGCGTGGTGCCCAGCCATGACACTTGCCAGCCGCGCAACTGCATCGTCTGCGCAATCGCCAGTCCGGGGAAAATGTGGCCGCCGGTTCCGGCCGCCATCACGAGCAGCCGCTTCATACCCGGCCTCCGCGCATCAGCATCCGGTTTTCGTAGTCGATGCGCAGCAGGATCGCCACACCGATGCAGTTGATCAGTACGCCCGTGCCGCCATAGCTCATCAAAGGCAGGGTCAGTCCCTTGGTCGGCAGCAGGCCCAGGTTCACGCCCATGTTGACGAAGGCCTGCACGCCGATCCAGATGCCGATGCCTTTTGCAGTCAGGCCAGCAAAGGTCTGGTCCATCGCAATGGCTTGCCGGCCAATCTCGAATGCGCGCTTGATGATCCAGTAGAACATCAGGATCACGGCCAGCACGCCGACAAAGCCGAGCTCTTCGCCGATCACGGCCAGCAGGAAATCGGTATGCGCCTCGGGCAGGTAGTGCAGCTTCTCGACGCTGCCGCCCAGGCCGACGCCGAACAGTTCGCCGCGGCCGAAGGCAATCAACGAATGCGAGAGCTGGTATGCCTTGCCCAGCGCATTTTCTTCCTGCCACGGATTGAGATAGGCAAAGATCCGTTCGCGCCGCCACGGCGAAAGCACGATCACCATGGTAAAAATGCCGACCAGCGTGGCGCCAATGCCGCCGAACCAGATGCCGTTGATGCCGCCCAGGAACAAGATCCCCATCGCAATGCAGACGATCACGCCAAAAGCGCCGAGGTCGGGCTCCAGCAACAATAGCAAACCCACCAGCCCGATGGCGGCGGTCATTGGCATGAAGCCCTTGGTGAGCTTGTGCATGACCTGCTGCTTGCGCACGGTGTAATCGGCGGCGTACAGGACCACGAACAATTTCATCAGCTCCGACGGCTGCACGTTCATGAACTTGAACGACAACCAGCGACGGGCGCCGTTGACGCCCTTGCCAACGCCCGGCACCAGGACCAGCACCAGCAGCACCAGCGTGATGACGAACAAGTACGGCGCCATCTTTTGCCAGGTGCTCATCGGGATGCGCACAACCACCAGCGCAGCAACCAGGGCGATGGAAATGAAGACCGCCTGGCGCACCAGGAAATGGGTCGTCTTGTAGCCGGCGTACTTGGGCGAATCCGGCAGCGCAACCGACGCCGAGTAGACCATCACCAGGCCAAACAGCATCAGCAGGATCGTGACCCACACCAGCGGCTGGTCGTAGTCCATCATCCGCGAGCGCTGGGACAGCCCCTGGACTTGCCCGGCGCTGCCGGCGTCGGCCGTGAACCAGGATGCGAAGTTCATGCGACCACCTCGCCGCGCGACAGGCCAATCTCGCGCACCGCTTCAACGAAGGCTTGTGCCCGGTGCAGGTAATTGCGGAACATGTCGTAACTGGCGCATGCCGGCGACATCAGCACCGCGTCGCCCGGCCCGGCCATTGATGCCGCCATGTTCACCGCCTCTTCCAGGCTGGCGCAAGCATGAAACGTCACGCCGCTTGGAGCCAGCGCAACACCCAGCGCCGGGCCATCGCGGCCGATCAGGAAAACCTCGCGCACGTAACGCGCGACCGGCTCGGCCAGCGGCGTGAAATCCTGGCCCTTGCCGTCGCCGCCGGCGATCAGCAGCAGGCGAGCTCCAGCATGATTGCCCGCCCGGTTGCCCGCTTCGCTGCCCATGCCATTCAATGCCGCCACGGTGGCGCCGACATTGGTGCCCTTGCTGTCGTCGTACCAGGCAACGCCGCCGATGGTCGCCACCAGTTCGACCCGATGCGGCTCGCCGTGATAGTCGCGCAAGCCATGCAGCAGCGGCGCCAGCGGCAGGCCAACCGCGCGGCACAGCATCAGCGCGGCCAGTGCATTCATTGCGTTATGGGTGCCACGAATTTTCAGGGCGTCGGCCGGCATCAGGCGACTGACCAGCACGGCGACTTCGACCAGGTCTTTCTTGCGGCGGCGACGTTCGCCCTCTTCGCCGGGCGTTGCCAGCGCCAGCCAATGCATGCCGTTCTCGTTGACCAGGCCGGTGCAGTCGACCTGGTCCGGCTCGCCCAGGCCGAATGTCACGACCTGCGCCAGCGGCGAGGCCATCGACATCACGAGGGCATCGTCGCGATTGAGCACGCGCACGGTATTGGCGCCGAAAATGCGCGCCTTGTCATTGGCATAGGCCTGCATGTCGCCGTGCCAGTCCAGGTGATCCTGGCTGATATTGAGCACGGTGGCGACATCGGGCTGCAGGCTGCTGGTGAAATGCAGCTGGAAACTCGACAGTTCCAGCACCCAGGCTTGCGGCAATGCATCGGCCGCCAGCGCGCTGCGCAACACATCGAGCGCGGCCGGGCTGATATTGCCGGCCACCTGCACCGACCAGCCGGCGCGCTGGCACAGCAATCCAGTCATGCGGGTCACGGTGGTCTTGCCGTTGGTGCCGGTAATGGCAATCACTTTCGGTTGGTAGCCACGGCTTTCGCGCAAGGCCTGCAAGGCCTGTGCGAACAGTTCGATCTCGCCCCACAAGGCAATATTGCGTTCCTGCGCAGCCGGGATGATGGCGACCAGTTCGGCGGCCGGCGACAGTCCCGGGCTGACCGCAACAAAATCCATTCCGTCGAGCAGCGCGGGCTCGAATGCGCCGCTGACAAAGCGCGCTTGCGGCACGGCTTCCTGCAAGGCTGCCAGGCGTTCAGGTGCGGCGCGCGTGTCGGCAACCACCAGCTGTGCGCCGCATTGCGCCAGCCAGCAAGCCATCGCCAGCCCCGATTCACCGAGGCCGAGCACGAGACCCTGTTTGCCTTCGTAATTCATCAGCGCAGTTTCAAAGTGGACAGACCGAACAACACGAGCATCATGGTGATGATCCAGAAGCGGACCACCACCTGCGTTTCTTTCCAGCCCTTCTGTTCGTAATGGTGGTGCAGCGGCGCCATCAGCAGCACCCTGCGGCCGACGCCGGTGCGCATCTTGGTGTACTTGAACCAGG
>NZ_JAUSNH010000001.1 GCF_030645335.1 Lacisediminimonas sp.
CTGGTGACCAGGCGACAGCTCTCGTCGTCGTCCAGGGGGTCGAGGTCGACAGATTGCGTGACACCGGCACGCTGCAGGCGCGCAAGGCTGCGCGCCAGCGTCGTGCTGGCGGCCACCGGTCGCGTCGCCAACAGCATGCAAACCGGACCACCGGCGATCGCCAACTGCATCAGCACGTCGACATCGGCGTCGTCGATCAGGTGGCCGTCGTCGACCAGCAGCAAGATGTCGCCGCCCTGTGCCGCAGCCAGCAGCAAGCGCCGCACCGCGCCCACCACCTGGTGCCGGCCAAGCGGCCCGAGCGGCACTGTTGCCGGCGCGGCCAGTGGACTGAGCAGCGACAACACGGTACGCGCCGGCCCGCCGATGCGGTCAAGCAGCGAGCGGTCATCCAGGATCAGGCGTTCGGCCAGCGAGGCGATGACGCCATAGGCCCGGCCGGTCTCGGCGGCGTCGGCACGAAGCACAGTCCAGCCGCGCTCCCGCGCCTGTGAGGCAATTTCGCGGCAGAGTGCGGTCTTGCCGATTCCTGCCGGCCCCCGCAATACGATGCCGCCCGGCCGCTCGGTGGGCGACATGGCCATCCACGCGGCAACTTGTGCCAGCAATTGTGCCCGCCCGACCAGCGCTGGCCCGGCGGTTTGCAAGCCCGCAACGCAATGCGCATAGAGCGCCTCGGTCCGCGCATCGGGCGTGACGCCGAGCGCATTGCGCAGCGCCTCGCGCAGTTGCGCATACCAGCGCAAGGCCGCCGCGCGGTTGCCAGCGTCAATTTCACGTTGCATCAATGCCCGGTGGGCCGGCTCATCGGTGGGCTCTTGCTGCACCAGCCGCTCCCATTGGGCGCTGGCGCGGAGAAGATCAAGATAAAGCGCCGACAGCCGTTCGCGCGCGGGTTCGGTCCAGTCTTCGTAGCGGCTGCCGGGCAGCAAGTCCCCTTCATAGAAGCCGGCGGCACTGGCGCTGGCGGCGGCGTCGTGTTGAGCCAGCGCAAGCAAAGCATGTTGTTCGAATACCTCGATGTCTACCGACACGGGCCGTTCCGGCCACAGCATCAGTTCACCCGCATGCTGCACGATGCTGTCGTGCCGGCCCAGGGCCTGGCGCGCATGGTGCAGGGCCTTGCGCAGGTTGGCCGCGCCGGCGTCAGGATCGAGTTGCGGCCACAAGGCGTCAATGACGAGATCGCGCGACAGGCGGTGGCGTGCTTGCAGGCTGAGCAATTGCAACAGGTGGGTTGCGCGCAGGCTGGGCCAGCGTTCGGCGGCAATCTCGACGCCGTCAACGGCGACCGCGAAGCGGCCGAGCAAAGCGACTTCCAGCCGCGCTGGCTGACCCGGTACGTTGCCAATCGCCAGCGAGGGAACGATGGTCTCCATGGCCTGTAGTGTGCCGGCCGAAGGCCGATTTCCGCAATAGAAAATCCGAGGAACGTTTGAGGAACAACACTGGACCATGCTTCAGTCGAGCAGGCCAATACCGGCCTGCCAGATACTGAAGGAGCAAAAAATGAGCGCTCGCGAAATGCAGGTCCCCTTGTCCGGCCATGGGCCTGCCATCCTGACCTTGCCGGATCCCTTGACGCCCGATGCCCTGCACGCCCTGGAAACCTCGCTCGCCACTGTTCTCGGCACGCTAAGGGCGCAAGTGTGCGGCGAATCGATTGATGCCGGGCAACTTGAGTACGCATCGTGGATGCCCCAACTGCGCCATTAAACGCCAGCCTGTACCGGCGCATGGGCGGCGCAGCGGGCATTGCCAGCATGGTCGATGGCATGGTTGACCGCCACGCAGCCAACCCCTTGCTGGCGAGGCGGTTTCGCGACGGCGACCTGCCGCAACTGAAAGCGCAGAGTGTGGCGTTTTTCAGTACCTGCCTCGGCGCATCCTGCCCTGCGGATCAGGGCAACTCGTCACTGGCCCATGCCGGCATGCAATTCGACGGCGCCGAACTGGCCGCGGTGATCGAGGACATTGGCTTGACGCTGGAGGAAAACGGCCTGGATGCAGCCGATATCGCCGCATTGACGGCGCTGCTGTCCCGTTCCCGCGTCCATCACCCAAGCGAAAATTCCAGGGAACACGAACGATTCCGACATGACTTGCCAACCGGCGAGGCCAATGCGGCCTCACGCCAATCAAACAAGGAGACAGACATGAGCCAAGCCACCACCACCACTACGTTGTATGACCGCCTGGGCCGCCGCGACGGCATCACGCGCATCACCCGGGAACTGATCAAGAACCACCTCGCCAATCCGCTGGTCAACCGTCGGTATGCGCAAATCGAGGACATGGATCGCGTCGAGCGCAACGTGATCGATTTTTTCTGCGCGGGCGCTGGCGGACCGGAAACCTACGCCGGCCGGGACATGCTCGCAACGCATCGCGGCATGAACATCAACGAACAGGAATTCGTTGCGGTGATCGACGATGCGATGGCGGCACTGGCAAGCTGTGACGTCGATTTACCCACTCGCAACGAAGTGCTGGCAATACTCTGGTCGATGAAGGGTGAAGTGGTCAGGGTTTGACCAACGAGCCGACAAAATAATGGGGGCCGCGTTTAGCCATCTTGCGCGGCATCCAGAAACAGGTTGTTCGCAGATCTCGGCAATTATCAAACTTATTCGGATACCGACTTGCCGGCGCGGCCCGCGGTTCTATACTTGTTTTTGCTATTGTCAGGAATTGCCCAGCCATCCGTTGGATCGTATTGTTGAATTTCATTCTTTTCGGAGAAGCATCATGACCGCAGAAACGACACATCAAGAATTGACCCGCAAGCCGGGCGATCGTCCCGACGAGACCCGGCCGTTCAAGGATGGCAAAGGCAGCTTGCAGGTATTCATGCTGGGCGACCATGTGATAGGCCGTGGCGAATTCGAGCCGGGCTGGCGCTGGAGCGAGCACGTCAAGCCCATCGCTGGCACCGATTCATGCCAGGCAGCGCACACGGGGATGGTCCTGCAAGGCAGGATGATAGTAAAAATGAATGACGGCGCGCAGGTCGAATACGGACCGGGAGACATGTTCCACATGCCGCCGGGACACGATGCCTGGGTGGTGGGCAATGAGCGCTGTGTGCTGATCGATGCGACAGGTGTGGCGAAGTACGCCAAACCGCATTAAGACTGGTTGCCGACCATCCAGATGCTTTCGCCCCGCCTGTTCTGTGAGCATGACGAGTCCCAAGAAGAGCCTCGTCGTTTAAGCCAGCTTTCAGGCCTGACCAAAAATACTATGGTCGATGAAGGGTGAAGTGGTCAGGGTTTGACGGACGACCTGCCGGTGTGGCGACAGCGTGGCTACCCCGGCGTCCGCTTTGCCAGGCGGATGCCAGGAAATTGCTTCCGACGCCTGAGCCGGCGGCCGCGTCAATGCGGCGTAATGACGCCAAGGCTCAGCAGGGCGCCCGACGAATCGAGGAAAGTGGCATACAGCGGTACCAGCAGGAAGCTCATGCCGAGAACGGGATTCCAGACAAACGAGCTCAGAGAGAACGGGGCTACGTTCCGGAAGGGGACTTCATCTTCAGCAGTAGTGTTCAGACAAGGGATCACAGAAGGAACTTCCTCAAAATAACTTGGGCGACAGAAACCGAACTCCCAAAGAGAACCACTTTTCACCAGTGCCCCCGCCCCCACGGTCCCCATAAGTCGCGTCAAGCTGAACCCGGTCAGGCACCAGCCACTGTCGCCAGCCAGCTTGAAAAAATGGCCGGCCCTGGTCTTGGCCGAAAGCTTCAGCTATCAGCCAGCTCCTTTGCGACAGCGCCAGCTCGGTACCCAATCCCCAGGTAAGCCTATGGGTGCCCCTGCCCGCCTCTCTCAGCCATCCCGTGTTCAGATGCAGCACAAACGCATCATCAGCAAATGAAAAGCTCAACGGGATGTAAGCGTATAAATCACGGCTACGCCGGGCAAGGGGCAAATATTCAACAGTTCCCACGGTCAGGCCTGCGCCCCAGCCGTTGCTACTGATGGGTCGAAACAGCGTTTTCGCTTGTACCAGCGTCGTTGATGCTGAGCCTTCCCCGTTATTTACCTTCGCCCCGCCCGCCGTGAGTTCCAGGTTACCAGTCACGTTACAGCCCGGCAGAGCCCAGACTTCGTGGCCGGACTGGTTCCTCTTCACCCAGCTTTCCAGTTGGCACGACCCAGGGTCCACGATGCGGGCGTCGTCGGTGATCATGGGCCGAGCAGCGAAGGCAGTCGGGTGCAGCCAGACCAATAAGGCCAGGATGATGACTGCGATTGCGGGCATTGATAGATTCCCCATTGATGACCGCCTTGGCACGGCAGGGTCATGCCGATACCGGTTGCGAACCTGCCGGCAAGCACTGCCACATCGGGTAAAACGCCGATTAAAACTGCTGGCTCGGAAAACGAAAAAGCGCCCGCAGGCGCTTGTTTCACTACATTTTACTGGCGGAGACGGAGGGATTCGAACCCTCGATACAGGTTTAAGCCCATATGCTTCCTTAGCAGGGAAGTGCCTTCGACCTCTCGGCCACGTCTCCACTTTTTGCCCGGAACTAACGACCACCGGACAAGGCCTCGGATAATAGCCTGTGTGTGCATTGCGGTCAATGAAAGATACCTGACCGCACGCAATCAGGCAGCCTCAAGTCCGAACGCCTTGTGCAGTGCGCGAACCGCCAGTTCCATGTATTTCTCGTCGATCAGGACCGAGATCTTGATCTCCGAGGTGGAGATCATCAGGATGTTGACGTTTTCTTCCGACAGGGTGCGGAACATCTGCGAGGCGATGCCGACGTGGCTGCGCATGCCCACACCGACCACCGACACCTTGGACACCTTGGTGTCGCCGACGATACGCTCGGCGCTGATGTGGCCTTTTACGCTGCCTTCGAGCACTTCCATCGCTTTTGCATATTCGGCGCGCGGCACCGTGAACGTGAAGTCGGTCTTGCCTTCGACCGACTGGTTCTGGATGATCATGTCGACTTCAATATTGGCGTCGGCCACCGGGCCCAGGATCTGGTACGCAATGCCAGGCCGGTCGGGAACGCCAATGACGGTGATCTTCGCCTCGTCGCGGTTGAACGCGAT
>NZ_JAUSNH010000007.1 GCF_030645335.1 Lacisediminimonas sp.
GCCTTCCCGGAAATCACCAACGACGCCAAGCGCGGCGCGATCTTCGACCTGCGCAGTGTGCCGCTGGAAGAAAGCGGCCTGTCCCCGCGTGAAATCTGGAGCAATGAATCGCAGGAGCGTTATGTGCTGGCGATTGCGCCGGAAAGCCTGCCGCTGTTCCTGTCGTTTTGCGAACGCGAGCGTGCACCGTTTGCGGTGGTCGGCACGGCGACCGAAGAACGGCAACTGAAAGTGATCGACTCCGAACACGGCAACGAGCCGGTCGACATGCCAATGGACGTGTTGCTCGGCAAGCCGCCAAAAATGCAGCGCGACGTGCAGCGGGTCGCGGTGCAACTGGCGCCGCTCGACCTGACCGGCATCACGCTGGACGACGCCGTAGAGCGCGTGCTGCGCCTGCCGACCGTGGCCGACAAATCTTTCCTGATCACGATTGGCGACCGCACTGTGGGTGCGCACACTGTGCGTGACCAGATGGTCGGCCCGTGGCAAGTGCCGGTCGCCGATTGCGCGGTGACCACGATGAGCCTGGAAGGCTATCGCGGCGAAGCGATGGCGATGGGTGAACGCACACCGCTGGCCGTGATCAACGCGCCGGCGTCCGGTCGCATGGCCGTTGGCGAGGCGCTGACCAATATTGCCGCCGCGCCGATTGCCGACATTACGGACATCAAGCTGTCGGCAAACTGGATGGCGGCCTGCGGCCAGCCCGGCCAGGATGCGGCGCTGTATGACACCGTCCACGCGGTCGGCATGGAACTGTGTCCGGCGCTGGGACTGTCGATCCCGGTCGGAAAAGATTCGCTGTCGATGCGCACCACGTGGAAGGAAGAGGGGAGCAGCGGCGACGTCGACAAGTCGGTGACCGCGCCGGTTTCGCTGATCGTGTCGGCCTTTGCGCCGGTGCCGGATGTGCGCGGCGTACTGACCCCGCAGCTGCGCACCGATGCCGGTGAAACCTCTCTGATCCTGATCGATCTCGGCCGCGGCAAGAACCGCCTCGGCGGCTCTGCACTGGCGCAAGTGATGCAGCAGGTCGGCAACCAGGCGCCGGACGTCGACGACCCGCAAGACCTGAAATCCTTTTTTGCCGCGATCCAGCAGTTGAACGCCGCCGGCAGCCTGCTGGCCTATCACGACCGTTCCGACGGCGGCCTGTTCGCCACACTGTGTGAAATGGCTTTCGCCGGCCGCTGTGGCGTGACGGTCAACCTCGACATCCTGGCGATGGAGGGCGATCACGCTGCCGACTGGGGCGACGCCAAGAACTGGACCAGCCAGGTCGGCGAGCGGCGCAATGAACTGAGCTTGCACGCGCTGTTTTCCGAAGAGCTGGGCGCCGTGATCCAGGTCCGTGCCGAGCAGAAATCCGACGTGATGAACCAGTTGCGCGCCGCCGGACTGGGCGCTTGCTCGCACATCATCGGCAAGCTCAACGATCGCCATGCGGTCGAGTTCACTCGCGACGCCAAGGTGATTTTCCAGCGCCCGCGCGCCGAGCTGCACCGGCTGTGGAGCGAAACCAGTTGGCGCATTGCCCGCCTGCGCGACAATCCGGCCTGCGCCGATGCGGAATACGACCGCTTGCTGGATATTGCCGACCCCGGCATTACGCCACGTGTGAGCTTCGATCCGCAGCAGGATGTCGCGGCGCCCTACATTGCCACCGGCGCCCGTCCGCGGGTAGCGATCCTGCGCGAGCAGGGCGTCAATTCGCATGTCGAAACCGCGTATGTGATGCACAAGTCCGGTTTTGAAGCGGTCGACGTCCACATGAGCGACCTGATCGCCGGTCGTGCCCGGCTGGAAGATTTCAAGGGCGTGATTGCCGTCGGCGGCTTTTCTTACGGCGACGTATTGGGCGCCGGTGAGGGTTGGGCCAAGACCATCCTGTTCAACCAACAGATGGCGCAACAGTTTTCCGCTTTCTTCCATCGTCCCGATACCTTCGGACTGGGCATTTGCAATGGTTGCCAGATGATGAGCAACCTGAAATCCATCATCCCGGGCGCGGCCGCCTGGCCCAAGTTCACCCGCAACAAGTCCGAACAGTTCGAAGCCCGCTTCGGCATGGTGGAAGTGGCCGACTCGCCGTCGATCTTCTTCGCCGGCATGGCCGGCACCCAGACCCCGATTGCGATTGCGCATGGCGAAGGCTTCGCCGATTACAGCCAGACCGGCAGCATCGATGAGTCCCTGGTGGCGATGCGCTTTGTCGACAACCGCGGCCAGCCGACCGAAGCCTATCCGTTCAATCCGAACGGCTCGCCGCAGGGCATTACCGCCGTCACCACAGCGGACGGCCGCTATACGGTATTGATGCCGCATGCCGAGCGCGTATTCCGCAGTGTCCAGCATTCCTGGCGTCCATCGCAGTGGAATGAAGATTCACCGTGGATGCGCATGTTCCGCAACGCCCGCAAGTGGGTGGGCTAGCCGCATGATCGCCACCTGACCCGGGAGCTGCGCGAACGATGCTCAGCAATTTCCACATCCTGTTGATCGGTGCCTTGCTGTGCCTGCTGATGATGCTGGTAATGCTGTCCATGTGGCGCACCGGTATCCCCGGTGTCAGGGAGTGGACCTGCGGCAACTTGCTGGGTTGTGCCGCATTCCTGTTGTATGCCTTTGGACGTGACTTGCCGTCCTTTCTTGCGTTCGAGGTGGCCAATGCCGTTTATGCGGCAGCGGGCGCGGCGATATTGATCGGCTACCGTCGCTTTTTCGACCGCCCCATTTACCTGGTGTGGATCGCCGCCAGTGTCGTGGCGGTGTTTGCCGGCATTGCGTTTTTCCATTACCAGCTGGATTCCTTCCTCGGCCGCACCATCGTTATTGCGCTGCACCAGGCCTTCATCGCCCTGGCGATCTGTGTGTCGATCAGGTATTCGCCGCAGGGACGGCGTTCGCGCTATCCCCATCTGTTTACCAAAATCATGGCGGGGGTCATCGTGCTCGGCCATGCGGCGCGTATCCTGGTCCATAGCACCAGCAACGCCGACATGACGGCGTTGCTGCAGCCCTCGCCATGGAACCTGTTGTTCCTGTCGCTGGGCACCCTGGTATTGCCGATCCTGACCTTTGGCGCCGTGATGATGGTGCATGACAATATGCTGGCCAAGCTGGAAGACGTGGCCAACCATGACTTCCTGACTGGCGCCTGGACCCGTCGCGCCTTCTTCGAACTGGCTGATCGCGAATTCATGCGCATGCGGCGCAGTGGCCGGCAAATGGCCTTGCTGCTGATCGATGTCGACTATTTCAAGAAAATCAATGACACGCTCGGCCATGCGGAAGGCGACCAGGTGCTGATCGACCTGGTTCTGCGGGCCGAGACCGTGTTGCGCGAGGGCATCGACAGTTTTGCCCGTGTCGGCGGCGAAGAATTCGCCTTGCTGCTGCCGGAAACGGAAGTCACGCAAGCCCTTGCCGTCGCCGAGCGACTGCGCCTGCTGCTCAACCGGCCCGATCCGCAAATGCGGCGGCCACCGTACAGCGTCAGCATTGGCGTGGCGGTTTCCCGTCCGGACGAGCCCATGCGCGATTTGATGCGGCGCGCGGACCAGGCCTTGTACCAGGCCAAGCAGGAAGGCCGCAACCGGGTCATGCTGCAGTCGGCCTGAGGCAGCGTCCTGGGGCTGCGGCCTGGCATTTTCCTGCGTATCTGGCGTCCGCTTTCGGCTTGATTTCGCTATTTTACTGCGCTTTCCAGCCGCTTTCTGCCCCTCACAAATGACCTGAATCGTTAACTAAGTCCTTGAATTTAAAGGAACGTGACGAAATGGCATTGCTTGTTCCACATTACTCCTTCGGCTAACTGTATCCAGATGTAAATATGTGCTTTAATCGCACATTGGAACAATTGCGTCTAAACAAGATTGCTGTTGCGAAGGAGCCCAGCGTGGCTAAATCAGAAAAGCAAGCACGTCGTCCCGGCCCGGTCACGAGGAAGAAGCGTTCCGCACCGGTCAAACTGGAAACACTTGAGCAGCGCACCTTGCTGTCGGGTGACATTCTGCTCGGTGAGCCACCCGATCCCGATCCCTTGCTCACTGGTGGCTCGGAAACGACATCGCCCTCTGCTGATTCCACGGCGCCGGATGATTCGCTGGCGCAACTGGCGGCCCCGCAAACCCTGCAACTGATATTAGCCAGCGGCACCCCGCTGACGCTGGCGCAGGACTCGTTAGCCACTATCGAGGTCGACGCCGGCGAACAACTGGTCGGTGGCGGCACATTGGCTGGTCCGGTGGTCAATGCCGGTATCGTCGCACCGGGGCAAGATGCAGGCCTGATCAGCGTCGCTGCTTATGCGCAGGGCAGTGGCGGCGTTTTGCAGATGGAGATAGGCGGCGCCGCTGGGGCAAGCCAGTCCGCACCATCGGACAATACCTACGACAAGTTGGCAGTCAGCGGGACTGCAACGCTGGACGGCACACTCGACCTGACCCAGATCAATGACTTCCGGCCCAGCGCCGGCCAGGTGTTCGACATCATCACCTGGGGCCAACGCAGCGGCGCCTTCACCAGCTACAAGGGTCTCTATACCGGGCAGGGCGTTTTCCTGAAGCCGGTCTACCTGGCCGACCGCCTGCAACTGGTGGCGACCCAGCTTCCGGGCATCCTGGACCTGAACATTCCGGATAGCGCGCAGGCGCTGGCGCAACTGGACCAGTTGTTTACTTTGCTGGCTGATCCGAACGGATCGGGCAGCGTATCGCTCGACGCATCACTTGACCTGGCTGGCCTGCACCTCACGGGTGGTTTCGACATTGCGGTCAGCCATGCCGGCGGAACATCGGCAATGACATTCGGATTGCGCGATGTCGCCGCCAGCTGGTCTGCCGGTGATCTATCCGGCCAATTGATCGGTGTGAGCGGTTCGATCGCGGTGACCGGCAGCCAGCTTGCGGTGTCGATTTCCGGCTCGGGCCAGGTGGCGGCCGGTGCTTCGGCCGCACTGTCGGGCGATTTTTCGATTGCCAACGACACGGTATCCGGTTTGCTGCTGGTATCCGGCGCCAACCTGTCTGCGCGCCTGGGCGACCCGGCCAGCGGTGCGTCGCTCGCGATGGCGGGCGGCACGCTGGCGATGGCGCTGGGCCAGGGCGGCTATGCGGTGCAGGCGTCCGGCACCGGTTCCTTGCAGGGTGTTGCCGGCAGCAGTTTCTCCGGCACGCTCGGGTTCCAGGCCAATACGCTGGGCCAGGCCATCGCCATGTCGTTTGGCGGCGCCAGTGCGGGCTCGCTCAACTTTGCCAGCGCTGAGCGGATCAATCGTTTCCAGGCGATCGGCGCTGAACTCGACGTGGCCGGACTGGGCGAATTGCGGGGCGACTTTGCTTTCGACTATCGCAGCGCCGTCACCGGCACAGTGCGGGAAGCGCAATTGCTGGTTGGCGTTCGCAACCTCGCTGCCGACCTGGTTGCCGGCGAATTGTCGCTGCAAGTCAGCGCCGGCGAAGCGGCCCTGGTGCTGTCCACGCGCACGCCGCTGGCGGGCGGGCTGGCGCAATTTTCGACCGCGCTGCAGGCCAGGGCGGACCTCAGCATTACGGTAGATTCAGCGCTGACGTTGACGGGCCAGCAAGTATCGCTGCGCCTCAATCGCGGCAATGACGCCGTTTCTGCCAGCGTGCAAACTACCGGCGGCGCCATTGCGCTGGAACTCGCAGCCGATGCGTTCCGTATCGAAGGGCGTTTTGCCGCCGCCATCAATGGCGTGATGTCTTTTGCCGGCGAGATGTCGGTGGAAGCCAATCGCGGCATCCGTAATTTGTCCGACGGCCGCAGCGCCGACGTGCGCGAAATCGCCGTCATGGGTTCCGGCGTGAAAGCCAATCTGACCGCCGGCGGCAGCGGGCTCGACGCCGGCATTGCCGGCGCCGACTTTGCGCTGGTGTATGCCAAGGAAGTCAGCGGCCTGCGTTCCTGGGTCAGCGCCAAGGTGGACGCTGATTCCCTGGTGGTGGGCGGCCAGGAATTCGCCTCGCTGGATGCAGCCACGCTATCGCTGAACCGGGCAGTGTCGGCCAGCGACGGCACGACGCTGTCGTGGGCGCAGTCGCGCCTGTTCAATCTCGCCAACGGCAAGACGCTGGCGATGGATCAGTTGAGCGACACGCTGGACCTGGCAGCAGACGGCGCAATCAGGATCGGGCAAGCCACGCTGGATGGCGCCATGCAACTGGCGCTGGTGCAGCAGGGCGGCCAGATGGGCTGGAACATCAGCGCGCAGGACGTGCAACTGGTGATTGCCGCCGGCCCGGCGTTCGTGCAACTGACCCGTGGCTCAGGCACGATCCGCCTGAATGCGGACCGCAGCAGGGCCGGCTCGATCGCCGGCGATTTTTCAGTCGGCGGCGTGGCGGGCCTGAGCGCCAGCGGCACGGCGCAGGCGAGCTTCGGCGCGGATGGCGAGTTCAACTTGTCCGGCACGGCGGCATTGGGCATGGGCAGTTTCGGCGCGCTGTCGGGCCAGATCGCAGTCTCCACGATGCAGCACGCGACCGGTGCGCGCATCCTGGTCGGCGCATCCGGTTTGCAAGGCCGGTTCGGTGACGCCGTCAATGGCGTGTCGCTGTCGGATGCCAGCATGGCGCTGGTGTTGGGACGCAATGCAGTCGGGCTGGGCGGCTATGCGCTGCAAGCCAGCGGCCAGGCCGAGATTACCGGTTTTGACGGTCGCGTGACGATGTCATCGGGCGCGGTGGTTGCGATCAACCAGTTGGGCAGTGCGATCCAGCAAAGCATTGCGCTGTCGGGCGGCGCCAGTGTCGCGCTGGCCTTTGGCGACGATACGGCAGTACAGTCGATCGTCATCAGCAATGGCTCGATCGCCGTCGATGGCCTGGGCACGCTGAGCGGTTCGCTGGCAATCCACAGCAGCCACACCACGCTTGGCGGCCAGGCTGTGACCGAGTTGCGCATCGGGCTGGAAGACGTCAGCGCGACGCTGGCATTGGGCAGCGCGGCCGTCGGCCTGACCGATGGCCGCGGCGCCGTGCTGTTGCGCAAGGATGCCAGCGGCGTGCGCTACGCGGTGCAGGCAGAGGGCAATGCCAGCCTTCAGGGCATCAACGGCCTGACGCTGGAAGCCAGCCATGTGCAAGTCGCCTGGAACAAGATGGGCGTGGCAGTGCAAGAGTCGATTGCCACCGGCCAAGGCTGGGTTGGCATGGACCTGTTGCGCGACGAGATGCGCCTGCGCGGCGAGGCACGGGCGGAAATTGCCGGCGTGCTGGCCGTTGAAGGCGAAATCTTCATTGAGTCGGTCGACAACCAGCAAGTCACGCTGAGCGACGCCAGCGTGGTCACGGTCAACCAGCTGATCGTCGGCGGCGCCGGCGTGACGGCGGCATTGAGCGCCGGCGGCAGCGGCTTGTCCGCCATGCTGAGCGATGTCGACATTGCCGTCATCTTGAATACCGAAGTCGGTGGCAGCCAACGGCGCTGGATCTCCAGCGAAGCCGCGATCGGCGGCGCCAGCATCGCCGGCTATCAACTGGCCGACCTGCAGCAGGCCGGCATACAGATCAATCGCGCACTCGACCAGGCTGGCGCGCTGGCAGATGCCGCCGGCGCTGCCGTGGTCGACTGGTCGGCCGCCGCCCGCGGCGTTACCTTGAGCGATGCCAAGGCCGTCGTGTTCGACCTGGCTGGCCCGCGTTTCGTGGTGCCGGTGAACGGCGCAATATCGATCGGACAGGCGACGCTGTCCGGCGACTTCGACCTGATCCTGATCCAGGATGAGGACGGCACCCGCAGCTGGCAACTGGAAGTCGACGACGCCGGCGTCGGCTTCACCGCTGGCAGTGCGACGGTCGCCATCAGCAATGCCGCCGGTTCGCTGTTCTTTGGGGCCGATGGTGCGCGCTCCGGACAGTTGACGGGTGCCGGCTCGATCAGCGGCATTGACGGCCTCAACTTTACCGGCACGCTGGCAACTCGCTTCGACAGTCTCGGTGGGCTGGAACTGGCTGGCGACATCGCGGTCGGCGTCGACGGCTTCGGTGCGCTGTCGGGGCAGTTTTCGGTGGTGCGCGAGCCAGTGCAACTGGCAACGCCGCAGACGCTCACCGCGCTTGCACAGGGCGGGCCTGGCGGCGCCAGCATCGAGCAGGTCGCCGGCGGCCTGTCGGCCAATACCGTGCTGAACCTGCGCACCAGCGACGCTGGCGGACGCACTGCGCGCGAAGGCGTCTATACCTTCCAATTGAACGGCCAGAGCGCGAGCGCCAACTCGCTCGACGGGTTGACGGCCAGCGCGCGTCCCTTGTCTGACCAGGTATTTGCCGACGCTATCCGCAGCGCACTGGAAAGCCTGGCGGGCATCGGTAGCGGCAATGTCGCTGTCAGCGGCTCGCGCGCCGACGGATTCCGGATTGAATTCATCGCTGCGCTGGCCGGCAAGCCGGTCGCCGTCGCCAGCGCCCAGGGTGGGGCGGGATTGTGGATGGTCGCGCCGGACGATCCGGCCGACAAGGCCGATTGGGGCGTGATTGAAGAAACAGTAGCGGTGCAACTGCCGGGCAACGAAGTGCAGTTGCTGTCGCTGGCCAGCAATGGCGCCAGCGGCCAGAGCTTCACGCTGGCGCTGGGCGGGCAGGTCACGGCGGCGATTCCGGTGCTGTCCACCAATACCGCGGTCAATGAACGACAGGTATTGACGATCAACGCCAATCCGTCCGCTTCCGGCCAGTTCTGGCTGCAACTGGGCGACACGAGCACCGGCAAGATCCGTTACTCGGCGGACCCGACTTATCACGCTGCGCAGATCAAGGCGCAACTGGCCGCGATCGTCGGCGCCGACAATGTCAGCGTGACTTACCGCAGCGGCTTCACGGCCAATAATTCGATCGACTACCTGATCGATTTCAAGGGCGATCTGGCCGGCTTCAACCTGCCCACGCTGGTGGGCGCATCCAACAATAGTGCGATCAAGTTGACGGTCAAGGCGCTGCGCGACGGTTCCGCCGGCTTCGGCGTCGAAGACCAGGCACAACAGGTCCAGACCGCACTCGACAACTTGCTGGGCAGCGGCGCAGTTGCCGTGCGTGTGGATAGTGCCGCCAGCTTGCAGGACGCTCGTTTCCGCCTGGATTTCCAGCGCGCGCTGGGCGGCCAGGATGTCGCCACGCTGGTGGCTGCGACCAGTTCCGCCGGACTGACGGTCGCCACCCAGACGCTGCTGGATGGCAGCGCCGGCGCTGGCGCAATCCAGACCATTAACCTGTACGACGACAATATCCCCGGCACCTTCACGCTCAGCCTCGATTTCGGCGGCCAGACCTATACCAGTGCCGACATTGCGTTGAACGCCAGTGCGCAAGCCGTACAGGCCGCCTTGCTGGCGGCCACCAGCGCTGGCGGCGCCTCGCTGGGCAGCACCGGCGTCGAAGCCAGCGTGCAACTGCTGGCCGGCGCCGATGGCAGCCATGTCTGGCAAGTCGCGTTCGGTGGCGCAGCCCAGGGCGTCGACCTACCCGTCATGGAAGGCCAGATCACCAGCGCGATGGCAGCGCCGGAAGCCTCGCTGACCAGCGTCCAGATCGGATTCACCGGCAGCGAAACCCAGCAACTCGCACTGCAGGGCGCGGGAGCATTCCGTTTGTCAGTCGGCGATTCAACGCAATCGACCGCTGTGCTGGACATCTCCGGCGGCCTGGATGCCGCCCGCCTGCAGGCAGCGCTGGAGGGCTTGTCCGCGATCGGCGCCGGCAATGTGCTGGTCAGCGCCGGCGACACCAGTGGCGCCTTCAGCATCCAATACCGTGGCGCCCTGGCCGGGCGCGACATGCCGGCGCTGACGATCAGCCCGGTGCAGACATTGCGCATCGGCCTCCCCGGCGGCGCCATGCCCGACACGCTCGCCGTGCGATTCGCCGGCAGCAGCGGCTGGAGCGCGGAACTGGATGTGGCCGGCAAGCCTGCCGGCGAGGTGGCCGCCGGACTGGCGGCGCTGATTGCCGCGCTGCCCGACGTCAACGCCAGCTCGGTCGAAGTCTCCGCCCTTGACGGCAGCGGCACCGGTTTCAACATCAGCTTCATCGGTGCACTGACCGGCGCGGTGATGGACGCGGTCGAGGTGCGCAGCACCCGGTCCGTCGTCACGCAAAGCGAGCGCATCCTGCTCGGCGCCTCTGGCGTGAGCGGTTTTGTCGGCGGCGGCAATGCCGGCGTCAACCTGCAGGATGGCAGCCTGGCACTGGTACTGACCCGCAATGCCGCCGGCGAAACCGCGTATGCGCTGATGGCCTCGGGCAGCGGCGAAATGCAAGGCTTCGGCGGCGACGTCAGCCTGCAGGCCGACGCCAGCGTACGCATCAATGCGCTGGGCGAAGCAATCAACCTGTCGGTCAATACCGGCATCAGCAGCGCGCCGGTGACGCTGGCATTCGAAGACGGCACGCCGCTGCGCGAGCTGGCGATTTCAGAAGGCGCGATCACCGTCGCCGGCCTCGGCACGCTGAGCGGCTCGCTCAAGATCCGGTCCACCGTCACTACCACGGCCGACAAATCGGTCACCGACATTGTGGTCGGGATCGACGACCTGCAGGCCAGCCTGACGCTGGGCGGCGTTGGTGCGGCATTGAGCAATGGCCGCGGCGCAGTCTTGCTGCGCAGCGAAGTCGGCGCAAACGGCGTGAGCACCAGTTATGCGGTGCAAGCCGAAGGCGATGTGGCATTGACCGGCGTATCCGGCCTGTCGCTGCAGGCCAATGCGATGCAGATTGCGTGGAACCGGATGGGGTCGGCCGTCAGCCAGACGGTGGAAACCGCAAGCGGCAGTTACCAGGTCGAACTGATCGACGATGAAAGCCGCCTGCGCGGCGATGTCGTTGCCGATGTGGCCGGCGTGCTGCATGTGGAAGGCGAACTGTTCCTGGAAAGCGTCAGCGGCGAAGTCACGCTGACCGACGACAGCGTGGTGCAGGTCGA
>NZ_JAUSNH010000012.1 GCF_030645335.1 Lacisediminimonas sp.
TTTATCTCAAGAGCATGGGCCTGTTGCCCAATTGGTGGTTATTGCGCAGCTACGCCGTCTATGGCGGCAACAAGTCGATCCTGCTGGGCATACTGCTGGCCGTGGCGGCGGCATGGATGCTGCACGACCTGGTGAGCAGCCAGCAACGCCGCTGGCTGGCCGTTTTGCGCTTGCTGTATGTTGCGGTGGCGGCTGTCGCGCTGGCAAAGACCAGGACCGGATTGTTGATATTTTTGGTGCTGTGCCTGTATGTGCTGTTCAAATCGATCCGGTCTGTGTGGCATCGCGTCGTCGTGGCGGCCCTGCTGGTGGTCATGGCAGGTGTCGGCATGCAGGTCATTCCCGGGGTTGGCCAGCGCATCGCCGGTACCGTCGAGGACGCCCGCAATTTCATGCAGGGCAAGGAAATCAGCAAGGACGGCGTGCGCCTGGACATGTTCCGGGTAACGCTGGAGATCATCAAGGAAAAGCCAGTCACCGGCCACGGCATCGGCACATGGCTCCATCGATATACCCAGAAAGTGGCGTTTACCGAAATCGAAAAGCACACGACGCCGCACAATGATTACCTGCTCTACCTGTCCGAGATCGGCATCATCGGCCTGGCTGGACTGTTGCTTATCTGGGCCACGCAGTTCGTGGCCGCTGCGCGCCTCGGCGGCGACATGGGCGCGAGGCTGACCATGCTCGGCATTGCGCTGCTGATCGGCGCCATGTTCAATGCCATCCTGCGTGACGCCGTATTCGGGCTTGCATTCATGATATTGCTCGCCATTCCGCTTGCCGGCGCCAGTCGCCGCAGCCAACCCTTGCCGGCGCACACCCAATGAGACTGCCTCCCCATTTCAAGCGCGCGCTGCAAATGCTCGGCCCGTATCGCAGCCGGCTGGCGGTCGCCTTCCTTGGCATGATCGTCACCGCCGCTACCGAGCCGATGTTTCCCGCCGTGTTGAAGCTGATCCTCGACCGCGGTTTCGTCCCGCAGCCAACGATTGCGCTGTGGATGGTGCCGGTTGCCGTGATCGGCATTTTCGTATTGCGCGGCATCTCGACCTTCACCACCGCCTACACCATGACCTGGGTCTCGACCCGCTTGCTCAACGAGCTGCGGGCGCAGATATTCCGCCGCCTGCTCGACGTGCCGCCCGGCTTCTACATGCACAACTCGGTGGGCAAGGTGATCAACTCGATCATGTTCGAGACCCAGCAGATCGTCGACATGGTGCGCAATGTACTGACGTCCGCAATCCGCGACCTGCTGACCGTGATCGTGCTGCTCGGTTTCCTGCTGTGGCTGAACTGGTGGCTCACGCTGGTGGCGCTGATCCTGCTGCCGCTGACGGCGGTCGTGGTGCGCCTGACCGGCAAGCGGGTGCGCCGGCTGACCAAGGGCCTGCTGGGCGTCAACGCCGAGCTGACCCAGGTGATCGAAGAGACCACCCGGGCGCAACAAGTGATCAAGATTTTCGGTGGCCAGGAGTACGAGCGCCGCCGCTTCAACCAGCGCGCGTCCGAACTGATCCGCTACAGCATGCGCATGGCCAGCGCGTTGGCCGTGACGGTGCCGATCACGCAACTGATGGCGGCCTGCGCCGTGGCCGTGGTCATCGTCATTGCCTTGATGCAGTCTGCCAGCGGCGAGGCCACGGTTGGCGGCTTCGTCTCGTTCATCACCGCCATGCTGATGTTGCTGGCGCCGTTAAAGCGGCTGGCGGAAGTCAACGGCCCGCTGCAGCGCGGCATGGCGGCGTCCGAAGCCGTGTATGCCTTGATCGACGCACCGCCGGAGCGCACCAATGGCCGCCCGCTATTGCAACGTACGCGTGGCGAGATCGAGTTCGTCGGCGTCGGCTTCGCCTATCCCGGCCAGGCCCGGCCGGCATTGTCGGACATCAACCTGCACATCCAGCCCGGCGAGACCGTCGCCTTTGTCGGCATGTCGGGCGGCGGCAAGTCCACGCTGGTGGCGCTGGTGCCCGAGTTCTATCCGCCCACCACCGGCCAGATCATGCTCGATGGCCAGCCCATCGCCGACATCTCGCTGGCCAGCCTGCGCGGCCAGATCGCGATGGTGAGCCAGAGCGTGGTCTTGTTCGACGACACGCTGGCGGCGAATATTTCCTATGGCGACGAAACGCCGGATGCCGCGCGCGTGCAGGCGGCGGCACAGGCGGCGCACTTGCAGGACGTGATCGTCAACCTGCCGGAAGGCTTGCAGACCCGCATCGGCGACAATGGCAGCCGCTTGTCGGGCGGACAGCGCCAGCGCGTGGCGATTGCGCGCGCCATCTACAAGGATGCGCCACTGCTGATCCTGGACGAAGCCACTTCCGCGCTCGACACCGAATCCGAGCGCGCCGTGCAGGCAGCGCTGGATCAATTGATGCATGGCCGCACGACGCTCGTCATTGCGCATCGCCTGTCCACCATCGAGCGCGCCGACCGCATCGTGGTGCTGGTGGACGGCCGCATTGTCGAAACCGGATCGCATGCGGTGCTATTGGCGCAAAATGGTGTTTACGCCAGTCTGTATCGCCTTCAATTCGCCGAGGAGTTGCCGTCATGAATGCGCATGCCCTAGCCCCGATCTCCCGCTTTCCTGTCCCCGAGCTGGTCGACCTGCCGGAGGATATCCGCAATATCATCGTCGCCGTGCAGGACAAGGCCGGTTTCGTACCCAATGTATTCCTGACGCTGGCGCACCGGCCGGCAGAATTCCGCGCGTTCTTTGCCTATCACGACGCCTTGATGCTGAAAGATACCGGCACGCTGACCAAAGCCGATCGCGAAATGATCGTCACCGCCACCAGCGCCCGCAACCAGTGCCTGTACTGCGTCATCGCCCACGGCGCACTGCTCAGGGTCTATTCGAAAAATCCGCTGTTGGCCGACCAGGTCGCCGTCAACCACCTGAAGGCCGACATCACGCCGCGGCAAACGGCGATGCTCGATTTCGCGATCAAGGTCTGCCTCGATTCGCAAGCCATCACCGACGCCGATCATGATGCGCTGCGGGCACATGGCTTTGACGATGAAGACATCTGGGACATTGCGGCCATCACCGCGTTCTTCGGATTATCGAACCGGATGGCCAACGCTATTTCCATGCGCCCCAACGATGAATTTTTCCTGATGGGTCGCGTGCCGCGCAAATGAACATGGCAACCAGTCGCACTGCGGACTATCCGGACACCGCGCTGTTGCAGCGGGTCCCGGAATTGCCTGCGGATTTCACCATCCCCACCAGCATGTCCGACCTGACGGTCGTTGTTGTCACGTACAACAGCGGCCACTGCATGCCGGCCCTGATGGCGGGCCTGCAGCAAGCCCCCAACGTGATCCTGGTCGATAACGGCAGCGAGGACGACACGATTGCCGCGGCAGAGCAGGCGCGGCCCGGCGTCGCCGTCATCCGCAACGGGCGCAATCTCGGCTTTGGCGCGGCCAACAACCGCGCCCTCGCGACCGTCTCCACCCGCTATGCGCTGCTGATGAATCCGGACTGCCTGCCCACGCCGGAATTCTTCACTGCACTGCTGCCGGCCGCCGACCAGTTCCCCGACGCCGCGATCATCGCGCCACACCTGATCCGGCGCAATGGCACGCCCGAAATCAGCTATCGCTGGCCAGCCACGAAATGGGAATCGCGCGGACCGCAGGCCGACGGCCCGTGTTGTGTCGGCTTTGTCTGCGGCGCCGTGATGCTGTTGAACATGGACGTCATGCGTTGCGTCGGATTTTTCGACGAAACGTTTTTCCTGTATTACGAAGATGAAGACCTGTGCGAGCGGGTGTTCAATGCCGGGAAGCAGATCGTGCTGGTGCCGAATGTGCAGGTTGCCCATTTGTCGCGCGGCTCCGTAAGAGGCCCGGCGCCGCTGAAGTCGGAATACACCCGCGGCTATCATCACGCCCAGTCCAAGCTGGTATTCCAGAGCAAGCATTATGGCCTGTCGAATGCCAATCGCCTGCGACGAAAGACGCTGTTGCTGGCCGTGCTGACACTGATACCGCGCCTGCTGGTGCCGCAACCGCGCTACCTGGCGCGACTGGTGGGCCGTATCGTTGGACTGTGCCGGGCGTACCCGCTGGCGTCCAACATTATGAAAAAAGATTGAACCTGGATGTCGTTGATTCTTACATCAGAATAATGTCGTACTGCTCCTGCCGGAACAATCCCTCGACCTGCAGCGAAATCGGCTTGCCGACGAAGTCCCCCAGCATCGCCAGGTGCTGCGATTCTTCTTCCAGGAACAGGTCGATCACCATCTGCGACGCCAGTATCCTGAATTCCTTGGGATTGAACTGCTTTGCCTCGCGCATCAGTTCGCGCATGATTTCATAGCAGACGGTGCGCGCAGTCTTGACCTGTCCCTTGCCGCCGCAGACAGGGCAGGGCTCGCACAGGATATGCGCCAGCGATTCGCGGGTGCGCTTCCGGGTCATCTCCACCAGGCCCAATGCCGAGAAGCCCGACACCGACATGCGCGTGCGGTCGCGCGCCAGCGCCTTGTTCAGTTCGGCCAGCACCGCAGTGCGATGCTCCACGTTTTCCATGTCGATGAAATCCAGCACGATGATGCCGCCCAGGTTGCGCAAGCGCAGCTGGCGCGCAATCGCATGCGCGCCTTCCAGGTTGGTCTTGAAGATCGTGTCGTCGAAGTTGCGGCCGTTGACATAGCTGCCGGTGTTGACATCGATCGTCGTCATCGCTTCGGTCTGGTCGACGATCAGGTAACCGCCGGACTTCAGGTCCACCCGGCGTCCCAGCGCGCGTTCGATTTCTTCCTCGACCGAATACAGGTCGAACAAGGGCCGCTCGCCGGTGTAGTGCATCAGCTTGGGCAGCACCGATGGCGTGTAGATGGTGGCGAACTCATGCAGCTTCTGGAAGTTCTC
>NZ_JAUSNH010000014.1 GCF_030645335.1 Lacisediminimonas sp.
GGCCGTGTAGCCCAGCATGCGCTCGGCTCCGACGTTGAAAATCTGGATGACGCCCATGGCGTCGGTGGCGATGCTGGAAAAGTTGGCGCTGTCGAAGATCGCTTTCTGCAGCGCGCCCGCCTTGAGCAGCGCATCTTCCGCCTGCTTGCGCGCGGTATTGTCGGTGCCGATCAACAGGTAGCCG
Source organism: Lacisediminimonas sp. (assembly GCF_030645335.1). Taxonomy (GTDB): domain Bacteria; phylum Pseudomonadota; class Gammaproteobacteria; order Burkholderiales; family Burkholderiaceae_D; genus Lacisediminimonas. Next base: position 185 of record NZ_JAUSNH010000014.1, read on the forward strand.
ATGATGGCGTTGTCATCGTCACGCAGCGCCGTGACCGATACCACCGCCGGGAAGCGGCTGCCGTCTTTGCGGATGTAGGTCAGTTCGTAAATGTCTTCGATGCCGCGCGAGGCCTTGAACACCAGCGCTTCAAAGCCCGGCTCAATCGGGGTACCGAGCTCGATGCTGAGGGCCTTGGCGCGCTCGATCACTTCCTGCGGGTCGGAAATCTCGGCCGGCGTGATCTTGTTCATCACTTCGACAGCCGTGTATCCCAGCATGCGCTCGGCGCCAACGTTGAAAATCTGGATCACGCCCCGCGCGTCAGTCGCAATGCTCGAAAAATTGGCACTGCCGAAAATCGCCCGCTGCAATGCGCCGGCCTTGAGCAGCACTTCCTGATGCTGTGCCTCAGAAACGCCGTCCGCCTTGGCAACCAGGTTTTCGGGAGTCTGCTTCGCACTTGTGTTTGACATGGTCTATTTCTACAAAATGAGGCTATCTGAAGGGAAAACTCAGGCGACAAACTCGCATCAGAAATTCTCGGCGGGCAGTTTCAAAGCCATCGCAGTGCACGACGCCCCTCAGGGTAAGGAATGTGTATTTTTCCTTCTGTACGCTGGCGCGCATAGGCGCAAAAAAGTTGCCCGATCGGCTATTTTCTGAAGGAATCCCACTGGATTTGCGGAAAATCGGGGGAGATGTGCAAAGGGCGATGACGGGCACAGGAGGGATGTGACGCTTCGGGCCAATAGCCAATGAAAACAATGGCTTGGTCCGAATCTGATTCTTTTTCGGGTCGAATTCAGGCGCAATAAGACACAAGGGCTTACGCTTTCGCGTAAGCCCTTGACTGTTTCAGGATCAGCAACTGGCCAAAAAGTTGGCTAGGCAAGCCGGTGCATCAGTTCGGCTTCAGGTTCGCCGACTTGATCAGTTTCGCAAATTTTTCGATATCCGCCGCAACTGCCGCCCGCATGTCAGCCGAGGAACCTGGCACCGGCTCTGTTTTCGCATTCAGCAATTGCTGCCGGACAGCCGGGTCGTTCAAGGATGCGACGAGCTCCTTGTTGATGCGGCTCACGATCTGCGGTGGCGTGCCCGCCGCCATGATGAGCCCGACCCACGAGGTGAGTTCATAACCGGGCACACCGGCCTCAGCCATGGTCGGCAACTCGGGCGCAATCGCGGAGCGTTTGCTGGAGGTGACCGCAAGTGCTTTCAGGCGTCCGGTTTCCAGGAAGGGCTTGACCGTCGCCAGGTCGATGATGCCCATCTGGATATGACCGGCCAGCAAATCGACCATCGCCGGGTTGCTGCCTTTGTACGGTGAGTGGGCGATATCCACGGCCGCCATCTGCTTGAACAACTCGCCGGCCAGATGCATCGAGGTTCCGCCCCCGGCCGAACCGTAGGTAAACTGCTTCGGTTTGGACTTTGCCAGCGTGATCAATTCCTGCAGCGTATTGACATTCAGTGAAGGATTGATGACCAGCGCCATCGGGTTGTCGACGATCTTCGACACCAGCTCGAAATCTTTCAAAGGGGCATACGGCAGGTTAGGCATCCAGGTCACGTTGACCGCAAGCGACCCCGAAGTACCGATACCGATGGTATAGCCATCCGGCGCCGACTTGGCAACGGCATCTGCACCGATCACGCCGCCGGCCCCGGCCTTGTTATCGACCAATATCGGTTGACCCAGCCGTTGCGACATGGCATTGGCGACAATGCGGGCAACAATATCAGCCACGCCGCCAGGGGGAAAGCCGGCCATGAAACGGATCGGCTTGTTCGGGTAATCAGCCACATTGGACTGCGCACTGGCAAACGGGGTAAGTGCGATCAGGCCTGCTGCAAGTACAAAGGCGTATTTCTTCAAGATTTTTGTCTCCGTCTGGATTTTTATATTCCGATCGAAAGTACACAGCCTCACCGGTGCATTTGCATGTTCCCCGCGCCCTGTAAGCGACGTGTGCAGATGCAGCAGACACTTTCGGACCACAACAAGGGAGAAACCCCGCACAGCAGCAAGCCCTGGTCGCCAGGATTTTCCCTTGTTTCAACGTCTACTATAGTGCACTAATCCCGATTGCAGGCGGTAAACAGGGCGAACTCAGCGATTGCCAGCCAAACGTGACGAGCGAGGACGAGCCTGTCCTGAGGGGAAACAAGACGATTTCAGACCGTCCATTCTCCTGGACAGCGCCTTGAGTAGCCGACGCACGGCCCGGCATAAAAAAAGCGATCAGCAAAAATCCGGACGAACAGCCTGCGTCATTGCAGGCTCTGCAACAGCGCCTTGGCGTGATCACGGTGCGCCACGAATGCCGGCCGCACGCTTTCAAGCAAAGCCTTGAACTCCTCGTTCCTTGCACCGGGTATCAGGTTGTTGTCGAGGCCGTCAATGATGGCCTGGTGATACGTCACTTCATTGTCGACATAGGCCTTGTCGAACGCCGGTCCCTTGAGCTTCTTCAGCTTTGCCGTGACCTCGGCGGCGTCGCCTTTCAGGTTCTTGACGTTGTCGCTCTGCGCGGGCTTGATCTTCAGCTTTTTCACCAGGTCCGTCGCCGCCTTGTTGACAGCGGTGTGGTCACTCACCATCTGCCGGGCAAAGTCCAGCACCTCTTTGTTTTTCGACTGCTTGATGGCGAGCTTTCCGGCGTTGATATCGATCGTGTTGGCAGTGACGACGATCAGGGCGATCTGCGCCTCGCTGAGCCGGGACATTTGCGCGGACGCGATGGATGCCGAAAGGGCGAACAAGCAGGTGGCGACACCGATGATCAGTTTTTTCATATTGAAGTTCCTTATAATGGCCAGCTCTGTACCGCTGGCCATTATAAGGATGAACCGCCGACGGTGTGGGTGGGCTGATGCGGGCGGCGGAAATACGAAAGGCCAGATGGATGCCCATCTGGCCTTTGCAAACAGCGAGATTGGCATTGGCTGGCCAATGCCTTCATATTGGGTCACATTACTTTTGCTTGCGTGACTCCGGCGATGGCTTGAAGTACTTGTCCGGGTCCGAACCCAGTTCCGTCGCTGCGAGCTTGGCCCTCCTGCCACTTTCCCTGGATGCCACCCCTCCTGCCGTAGCGTCTGCCTGCTTCGCCATTTCCTCCGCTACGAGTTCGGGGTGATGCGCACCCCAAATTTCCGACAGTGAATCCGAGGTCTCTCCCAATACCGCAACAATGGCCAAGTAATAATTTGACGCCAGGCCGAGGACAGAGAGACTCTCTTTTTCCTCATCTTCCGTGTTTTTATCGATCACATCCAGTATCTTGCGAAGCGCCGAAAAAAAGCCATGTACATGAGCCCGCTCCTCGGGACTCAAGCATCGTTGCAACAGCTCCCTGGCTTGGTCAACTTTACCCTGGCTGAGTGCATCCAAAATAGCGACTTTCTCCAGATCGCTCATTTTCCCCTTCATTAGCTGGCGCAAATCTTCAATGGCCCGCAGCATGACAACATCGATCAGGTTCAACTGAGCAATCCGACCATTGGGAACCTTGTCCACGAACCGCCCAAAAAATTCAAGGAATTTCCCGTCCTGATAACTCTTCTCAAGACCGGCCGGCACGTCGATAGACTCCATTACAGTGCCGTTCTGAAAAACCTGGCGCATGGGCGGAGTTTCATTCTGGTAGGTAAAGCCAAACCGATTGGGCAGATAGTCGAACGCGTCGGCCGCATCGCTGAGCGCCGATAGGCATACAAGCCAAGGTTTCATCGGCTTTTGTCCAACGGCCGCGGCCGTGCTGGTAGGCGTCGATAGTGCCGAGGGCGACTGCATGTCGAGTGCTGCCTGGTATGCGGGCGTCTTGGACCGAGACGGCTTGGGGCCGGCTTCGAGTTGCTTGAAATAGTGGGGCGCATTCTCAATGAGATGCGCGATCAATCTTTGCGGCCCCATGTCGCGATCTGAATTGCTCTTGATCAATCCGGGCCAGACGACAATCGCCAGGTTGGCTGCAGTCATTTTATTCTCTGCTTGCTTTTGTTGAACCTGGTAGCAAAGATTGATCAGCGTCTCCCAGATTTTCAATTCATCGGGCGGCAGCTTCTGCAGCAAGGCCGTGACTTCCTCGGCTGCTTTTCCCTGCTGCATCGAGTCGATCTTGCTATTCAGTCCCGCTACGTCAGTAACAGAGAGAAATTTGTTGGAGCGCTCCCTGAGAAGCGTCTTTGCCACAGCAACTGCCTCCAGCGCCTTATCCGGGTTACTCGCCTTTATCTTGATCGCGGCATTGTCGTGGACCTCTGACACGGCCCGTGCAACATCCGCGGCGCTTGGAGACAGACGAAAAATTCCCTCGGTGCCTAGGGCATCATTGATGCGCAGGGTTCTACTTACATGCTCCAGAACCGTGGCTGCCTTTGCGCTTAACGTCTTGTTCGTACTCAGTACGGAATCTCTCACTGATTGAGTCAGCTCTGCGGCGAATTGATCAGGCGTCTTCTTATTATCTTTGGCGATCTTTGCCAGGCGCATGTTTTTCCAGCTCGCCTTGAGATCGCGGCCCTGCATCGGAATGTCCTTTGTCGTGGCATTTCCATCAGTCGCCAGGCGCTGCAGCATGCCACTTTCGATCCGCCTTTCTTCCCAACCCAGTTTTGAATGCTGCTTCACAATCGCCGCGGTCTCCGCTTGCTTGACGACCGTGATTGACTCGACGTTCCCATCCTTATCGAATTTGACGCCGGTCACGATCAGTGGAATTTTCAGGTCTGGATCCAGTTTTTTCTGAAGGTCGATAATGGCTTGCCGATGATAGTGTGGCGCTGGCTTGCCGCTGAAGATCACCAATTTTTGAACATCAGTCCACGTCGCCGGTGCAGGCGTCTTTTCCGGTGCGGCCGGTGGCGGCTTTTTTTGTGTCTTGGTCGCGGGCGAGCCGTCCATCCTGTCGCCCGAATAGGACACCGTTTCGTCTTCCGATGAAGAACTGACGGAAACGCGCTTTGACGATGCCGATGTGGACGAGGAATCTACAGAGTCGATTACTGACGACGCATCGTCAGCGCTGCTTTCAGCCCCGCTTTTCGAGCTGTCTTCCGATGAAGAACGGACGGAAACCCGCTTTGACGATTGCGAGGTGGATGAAGAATCTCCGGAGCCGATCACTGACGATGAATCTTTGTCGCTGCTTTCAGCCCCATTTTTCGGGCTGGCCACTGCCGCTTTGCGCGGGATCACTTTAAGCACATGCGCCCTGCTTTTACGTAGCTCGGCCGAAGATAAGGTGCTGTCGTCTGACGAATTGGCGGACACCCGGACCTCTTCGTACTTGTCTGCCTTTGAGGAGGCAGGCGATCTCGGCCTTGTCTTCGCCGCCCCACGATCGGCAGTTTTCCGCAGGTTGCTCACCAACTCGTCTTGCACGGATTTTTTCGCGCCTGCACCGCTTTTCTTTGCGGTGCTTGCCGCTTTGGATAGCGGCGCTGTCGTGGTCGCCCGGCCTGAACTGAGCCGGGGATTGACCGGCTTTTTCGTCGGTGTGGCCAACTCTTTTCGATTACCTGTGCGATATGCCATTGGATTTCCCCGTGCGGATGGAGTGAAACTGGACGCAGCATTTGTCGGGCGCTTAGTAACGATTAACGCTTAATTGTTCCTTTATCGCCCAATTGTTGGGGGTGCATTTGGCTGGATTTGCCGAATGCCACTCGCAAATTGGCGTGCTAAGCTCTCGCCAAATTAATAACAATTCACCTGGAGACAAAAAAAATGAAGCTCGTCCTTCTGGCGGTGGTCGCTGCGCTGGCTCTGCCTGGCAGCCACGTCCTGGCCGACACCTGGCCCAGCAAACCAATACGCCTGATCGTGCCCTTGACCGCTGGCTCGGGCGCCGACGTTGCGGGCCGCATCATTGCCCGCCATATGAGCGAGGCGCTCAAGCAGCCGGTCACTGTCGAGAACCGTCCGGGTGCGGGTGGGCAGATCGGCACCCAGGTAGTGGCATCGGCCGCGCCGGATGGCTATACGCTGCTGGTACAGTCCGCTTCACACGCGGCCAATCCGGCAATCTACAAGAAGCTGCCCTACGATCCGCTCAGGGACTTTGTCGATGTCGCACTGCTGGGCGTGACGCCCTATGTCATGGTGACCAGCAAGGACGGCCCGTATCAGACGCCAAAGGCGCTGATCGATGCGGCCCGCGCCAGACCCGGCCAGGTGCCATTTGCTTCGGCCGGCGTCGGCAGCTCGACCCACCTGGCTGCCGAATACTTTGCACAGGTGGCCGGCGTCAAGATGATGCATGTGCCGTACAAAGGCTCGCCGGAAGCGATCCAGGATTCGATCGCCGGACGCACTGCCTTTTACATGGCGCCGATCAACACCGCCGTGGGCCACGTCAACGGCGCCAGGTTGACAGCATTGGGGGTCACCTCGAAGCAGCGCAATGAAGCATTGCCGAACGTGCCGACGCTGGCCGAGCAGGGCGTCAATGATTTCAGCATCGGGCTGTGGTTCGGCATGTGGGCGCCGACCGGCACGCCTGCCGACGTCGTGCAAAAGCTCAATGCGCAAGTCGCCGTGGCGCTGCAGGACAAGGGCGTGCGCGAGCAGTTTGCCAAGCTCGGCATCGGCGCATCGACGATGAAGCCGGAGGAATTCGCGCGTTTCGTGCGGGATGAAATCGCGACCAACAAGCGCATCGTCGCCAGCGCCGGCATCCAGCCGGAATAAGCGTCATCCAGAACTGAACCCCAGAAAAAAGAGAAAGGATTTGTCGATGTCAGTACGCACCATACAAGCCAACGGTATCCGGATTGCCTACCGTTTCGATGGCCCCGAAACGGCGCCGGTCGTCATGCTCAGCAATAGCCTGATGGCGGACATGTCGATGTGGGAGCCGCAGATGGCGGCGCTGAGCGCGCACTTTCGCGTGCTGCGCGCCGATACCCGCGGACATGGCCAGACCGAAGTCACGCCCGCCCCCTACTCGATCGCGTTGCTGGCGCAGGATGCAATCGCCCTGCTCGATGCGCTGGGCATTGCCAAAGTCCATTTCGTCGGCCTGTCGAAAGGCGGCATGATCGGCCAGTACCTGGGCGCGCGCCACCCAGGGCGCATTGCGTCGCTGACGCTGTGCGACACGGCCAGCGAGATGCCGACCCATGCGATGTGGGACCAGCGGCTCCAGACCGCGCGGGAGGCCGGCACAGCAGGTTTGGTCGACGGCACGCTGCAGCGCTGGTTCACGCCGGGCTTTGCCCAGCGCGCGCCGCAGGAAATCGGGAAAGTGCGGACGATGATCCTGGGAACGCCGGTAGAAGGCTATATCGGCTGCGCCAGCGCGGTGCGCAATATGAGCCAGACCGGATTGCTGCGGGACATCCACGTTCCCACGCACATCATCGTCGGGGAAAGCGATCCGGCGTGCACGGTCGAACAGTCGCGGGTGCTGCACGAACATATCATCGGCTCGACCATGGCGGTGTTGCCCGACAGCGCGCACTTGTCGAATATCGAGCAGCCTGAATTGTTCAACCGCGAGCTGCTGGGATTCCTGGAATTGCAGTTAAAGAAGTAGCTGACCGATGCGACCTGGAGGCGGGTAGCCGACAAGCCGCCGGCCGCCAGGCTTCAAGCTCAGGCTTGAAGCCAAGGTTCATTACCAGCCATACAGGCGCGCCGGGTTCTCGCACAAGATCTGCTGACGCAGCGCCGGATCCGCAACCCACTCCCCCATCAGGTCCAACAAGTCCGCGTCGTTTGGCATTACGCCCTTGATCATGACGTGCGGCCAGTCACTGCCCCACAGCAAGCGATCGGGACAACGCGCCAGCACGGCATGCGCGACCGGCGTCACCGGCGCGTAAGGATAAGGCCCACTGGTCAAACGATAGGGCCCGGTCATCTTGATCCATGCCTGGCCGCGTTCGGCCATGCGCAGCAGGGCTTGCAGGCCGGGGTCGTCCATGCCATTGGCGGCCGGTGCATACCCAAAATGCCCGAACACCACTTGCACCGGCAAACCAGCCAGCGCCGTGTCCAGCTGCGCATAGGCATTCACGTGCGCCAGCAGCTCCAGATGCCAGCCGCGACCGGCGATCCGCTCGGCCAGCCGATATAGCATTGGAACCGGAAGTCCGGCACTTTGGTCGCGCAAGTCCACGATGTTCACGCGCACGCCACGAACGCCTGCAGCGTGCAGTTGCGCCAGTTCCTCGTCGGGTGTGTCCTTGTCGATCACTGCCACGCCGCGGCTGCCCGGACCGATCCCCTGCAGCGCCTCGCACAGTACCCGGTTGTCCGTTCCGTAGACGCTGGGCTGGACCAGTACGCAACGCTGGATGCCCAGGGCCGCGAGCATGGCCTGGTAATCTCCCAGCAGGCAGTCGGGCGGCGTATAGACGCGCTCGGCAATATACGGGTAGCGGCTGGCCGGTCCGAGGATATGGGCGTGGGTATCGCAGGCAAGCGCGGGCAGCAACAGTGCGGGCTTGCGGGTGTGACGGTCAGGGCCGGCGCAAAGCGGCGCATGCGGGTCGGGCGTTTGTTGGCTCATGGGGTGGCGATTGGATCCGGGTCGAGGTTATCGGGATACCACCGGGTTCCTCCTGACAAAGGCCGGACATACCGGGGTTCGGCGACGAACACTGTGGCCGACACTCTACCAATGCAGCATGCGTTCGCCCAGCACTTTTCCATTTGCGCTGGCAGCTTCAGACAGGGTGCGCGATGGGCCTGGCCCAGGCCAGTGCATAAGCCGGTATCATTCCCGGCACCGATGCACCGGCTCCAGTGCCAAAGCCGCAGCCTGGAAGCCAGTGCAATAAGAGAAAGCCTATTGATTTCGGGGAGCATCGCAAACCATGAGCTTCAAGAATCTCGACCTGAACTTGCTGCGGGTTTTTGACGTTGTCATGTCCGAGCAGAACCTGACCAGGGCTGCGGACCGGCTGGCCATGACGCAGCCGGCGGTGTCGAATGCGCTCAAGCGCCTGCGCGATGCGCTGGGGGATGAATTGCTGGTCCGCACGGCGCACGGCGTGCGGGCAACGCCACGCGCGGAAGAACTCTGGCCGACCGTGCGCGAAGCACTTGTTGCACTGCAGGCCGCGATTGCGCCGGCCGTGTTCGACCTGTCCAAGGTGCAGCTCACCTTCCGCCTGGCAATGGCCGACTCGACCGCCACCTTGTTCTTGCCCACACTGGTGAGCGCCATCGAAAACGAAGCGCCGGGCATGCGGGTGCGCATGGTGCCGCTGACCACGCGCGACCCGCGTGCGCTGCTGCTGTCCAGCGACATTGACCTTGCAGTCGGGTCTTTCCCCGGCGTGCTGTCGCAACTCGCAGCCGGACAGGGGACGCTGTCGTCAACCATCCAGCACCAGGGTCTCTACAGCGGCAAGTATGTTTGCGTGATGCGCCCCGGACATCCGCTTGCGAAGGTCGACATGACACTGGACCGCTTCTGCGAGGCGCACCATTTGCTGGTGAGTTTTTCCGGCCGCGGGCATGGCATGGCGGACGATCAGCTCGCCAAGATCGGCCGCAAGCGCACCACGCTGCTGACGGTCCACCAGTACTTCACCGCCGGGCGCGTGATCGCCAATTCCGACCTGATCACGATCCTGCCCTACCATCTGATCGCCGCCACCGGCATGAAGGATGCGCTGGTCTGGAAAGAATTGCCGATATCGCTTCCGGAAATGCATGTGGACATGCTCTGGCATGAGCGCAATGCCCGCAATCGCGCGCATCAGTGGCTGCGCGAACAGATCCTGCATGCCGTCGAGGTCAGCCGCGAAAGTACGCCGATCCTGACTGGCTGAGGCCAGCACGCACGGACGCCCCAGCGCAGAAAAAGCAATCAATTGTTTCGCCGTCAGCAGGAATGTTAGGCCAGGTCGAGGCAAGGACATGCACCTGTCGGACCACAAGCAGCCGTAGAACGCCACGCGCACCGACCTCGATATCCGATCCTGCCCGCGCTGAGAAATGCGAAAAATCGTCGGACTTCAGAGGGAGGCCCGCAGCGGGCGCATGACACCGGCGTATTTTCCGTTGAAGTTTGGCCAGGCTGGCACAGCGCTTGCAATGCTCCTTGTGGGAAAGTTAACTTCAGGGAGGGAAAAAATGCACCCGGTCACCATCAACAGCATCAGCAGCAAAGCCGCTCGCCGTGCAGCGATCCACAAGCTCACGGGGCGTCATGCAATAAAATTCCATAGGAGCAGCGAGCATGACGGTGCACGCCAGCACTTGCGCCTGGCGGACGCACCGGCCATTTGCCACCCACGTGCAGCGCGCTGCAATGACCCGCTCTATCTGCGTGACTTGCCACCTGTCTATGTGGTGGCCACTGCCAATCCGGCACTCGTGCCGATCATCGAGAAAGGCGCGACTTTCGGTGACAATGGACCTGCCGCACTTGCCGGCGAGATCACGAGCGACACATTCGACGCACATTGCGATCGCCGCAAACTGGCTAACGCCTGGCTGATGACTCGCGCTACATTCACCAATGATCTCGCTGCCTTGGGCCTGAACTGCAACGACATGTATGAGCTGTTTGCGCAGCTCAAGCCGCTGGGCTTTGAAGACCGCAAACAGTTCCAGCATTTCGCCAGCGAAATCCTGATGGCCTGCAAGGAGTCTGGACTGCCCGACGTCGTATTGACGATCAAGGGCACATCAACCAATTTTTATTCCGAGAATCCGCGCAAGCCGCGCGGCCACCGCTGGGATGCGGACCCAAAAAGCCCGGGCGACTACGATATCAGCATGAGCAGCGAGACAATGAATGCGCGCATGGCGCGCGACAAGGTGGCGCTGCATCCGAAGTGCGGCATCTGGCGCAAGGAAGATATCTACGCACGCTATCCGAAAGTCGATCAGGTCATGAAGCGCTGGACCAACATACTGGCGCGGGATGTGAACGCTGCCGGCGATATCACCACTTTGGTCGGCGTGACAGACTACAGCCTGAACCAGGCTGCCTTTGACCGGCACTTGTAAATCGAAAACCGGCGCAGCAGCAGAAGGGGACTGCCAGCACGGGCAGTCCCTTTTTCGCCACACCGGTATCGAAACAAGCACAGTGCGTTGTGGATATTGATGCGCCCGCTGCTTGCAGCTCGCCGCCCGGCCTTGAGAAAGATCAAACCGGAGATTCCTGCACGAAATACCATCGAGTCGAAGGATGATGCCCCGGGGAATTACAACCGGCCATATTCACCTGCAACAGCATTGCCGGGGATTGCGATGGACGTGCATTTGGCGTCAGGCGAATTACAGCGTGTTGCCAGCGCGGCGCGTCAATATCCGATCGTGCATGCCGACCTTGAACGCCTGGTCACGGCGCCTGATTGCTATTTTGAAGCAGGCTTTGCTGCATTCGTCCAGCGGCTGTCGCATGCATTCCAGGCCGAAGAACAGCGCCTGCAGGCATCCGGCAGCGCCTCGCTGACGACCTATCGCGCCCTGCACGCCGAGGTGATCCGGCTGATGCATCATGCGCAGTCCCGCAACCTGGCAGGCGATTACGCGCTTGCGCGCAAGATCATTGGTTTGCTGCCGGGATGGTTCGGCACACAAGCGCCGCGCACGCAGTGGCAGTCGAACCCGGCACTGGAGAAGGTGCAAGCCGCGCCCCCGGGTACGCAGCCAGACACCTTGTGGTGAGAAGCCTGATTCTGTCCTGCATTGCAGCACCGCGGTTTGCACCGCACTGCTTCTTGCTATTGCACGCCAGCTTTGCGGCGCGCCTGCAAGCCCGCCTGCGCTGACTGCAAGGCCCGGTCCAGGTAGGCGCCATAAAACCCGCCCATGCCCGAACCGACCAGGGGCTCGGTCAACACCGTCCCGTCCTGATCCAGCATCAGCACAGTGGGCGACACCCGTATCTTGTAGTTCCGGCTGAATTGCGCTGCCGTCAGCGCTTCGCCACGGAAGCCCCGCATCGGCTGCTGGCTGGTGATATCGATTTCGCGGATTACCGGGCCCGGCTTGCCCGCGGCGCTGCGCACCAGGGGCGCCAGGTAGTTCGTACGCACTTCGGGACAGTAGCTGCAGTCCGGCATGGAAAACAGGATCACCAGCGGCTCGCCCCAACGCTGCACCAGCGCCGCTTCCTGCCGCAAGTCCGATGGGTGCGGCAACATGGTCTGGCCCGCAAAGGCAGCCGGCGCGCAGGCGAACAACAGCATGGCCCAATGCCACCATGCCGTCCTGCTACGCATCACTGCCACGCCTCGATGTCACGCCTCACTGTCACGCCTGGATGCCACGCCTGGATGCCACGACTTCAGCCCGCCATGCCCGGGTTGGACTGTACGCCAAGCAGGCGCGGCATGTTCAGCTTGCGCGGCGCAACCGTTTTCTGGTCGCGCAGCCATTGCCCGACCACATCCCATACCATCTCGCCTTTCGCGCCTTCTGCCACCGGCGCCCAGCCGGCCACCTTGTAATTCTTGCTGGCTTCCAATGGTTTGCCATTGAGTCGCATGTCACGGATGCGGCTGCCGATCTTCGCCAGCGGATCGATCGCGTAAGTCATGCCGCCCACCCGCACCATGTCGCCACCCTGCTGGTAATAGGGATCCGGATTGAACAGGTTGTCGGCCACGTCTTCCATGATGGTCTTGATGGTGTCGCCGGAAAGCGTGCTGAGAGTGGTGTAGCTGTACGTCGTCGCCGTCTGGTCCATCAGGTGTTCCATCAGGATCGGGCTGTTGGGCAGCAAGGTCGTGCCCCAGCGAAAGCCGGGCGAAAACGCGATCTCGGCACCCTTCACGTCCATCAGCGCGTCGACAATCAACTGGTCGAAACTGCCGTTGAAATTTCCGCGCCGGTAGAGCAGGCCCTGGGTCGTCGCCAGCCGCTCATTGAGCTTGCCGACATACGGCGCACGCACCCGATCGATCAGCGCCTGCATGTCGCGGTCAGCCGGCAATAAATTGGAAAATACCGGCAACAGCTTGTAGCGCAGATCCTGCAACTTGCCGTCGCGCACGTCGAGGTCGAGCACGGCCAGGAACTTGCCGTTGCTGCCGGCATTGGTCACCAGGGTCTTGCCACCCGGGTTGGAGACCGAAATCGGGCGCGGTATCGCGTCATGGGTATGGCCACCGAGGATGACATCGATGCCACGCACCCGCGAAGCCAGCTTGATGTCGACGTCCATGCCGTTGTGGGACAGCAGCACGACCGCCTTCGCCCCCTTGGCGCGGGCTTCGTCGACCGTCTTTTGCATGTTCTCTTCCTGGATGCCGAAGCTCCACTCCGGCACCATATAGCGCGGATTGGCAATCGGCGTGTACGGGAAGGCTTGTCCGATGATGGCAATCGGCACGCCGTTCATTTCCTTCATCACATAGGGCGCAAATACCGGATCGCCAAAATCGGTGGTCTTGATGTTCTGCGCCACGAAGTCGATGCGGCCCTTGAAATCGCGCTCGACGATTTCTTTCACGCGCTTGTCGCCGAGCGTCATTTCCCAATGGGCGGTCATCACGTTCACGCCCAGTTGCAATGCGGCATCCACCATATCCTGGCCATTGGTCCAGAGCGCCGTGCCCGAGCCTTGCCAGGTATCGCCGCCGTCGAGCAGCAGCGCACCCGGCCGGCCGCCGCGTATGCGCTTGACCAGCGTCGACAGGTGGGCAAAGCCGCCCAGGCGCCCGTAGGTGCGCGCCGCCTCTTCGAAATTCAGGTAGGTGAACGCATGCGCTTCCGGCGTGCCGGGGGCAATGCCACTGGCCTTGAGCATCTGCTCGCCGACCAGGTGTGGCACTCGTCCTTGTGCTTCGCCAAAGCCGAGGTTCACGCTCGGTTCACGGAAATGCACCGGCAGCAGCTGCGCATGGCAGTCGGTGAAATGCATCAGGTGTACGTTACCGAATTTTGGCAGTGCGTACAGCGCATCGGCCGACTGCTGCGCCAGTGCACTGCTTGAATCCAGCACCATGCCGCCTGCCGCGGCGATTGCCATGGCATGCAAGAATTCCCGTCGGTTCATTCCCATTGTGGTCTCGTCCGGTATTGATGATAGCGGGCGGCAGCCACTCGGTGCGCCCGGGGAGGAAGAGACAGGCCCGTGACACGGGCCTGCCCGGTATTGCTTACTGATTGACCGGCGACTTCGGATCCATCAGCAATGCCATCACGTCCTTGATCTGCTTTTCGGTCAGGACACCGTTGTGGCCGAAGCGCGGCATGTTGGAGCAGGCGGAATACGCCTGGGCGTTATAGACCTTGCCCCAGGTGTATTGCATGATGGCGTCGCTTTGTCCGCGCAGCTTGCCGTAGTTGTACAAGGTGGGGCCGATGTTGCCGAATGAAATTTCGGCCTTGGACAACTGATGGCAGGCATAGCAATTGCCGCCGTTCACGCCGCCTACGGCATCAGAAGACTGCATGCCGCGACCGCTTTGCGCGACCTTCTCGCCTTCCTTCCAGTCGCCCAGGTATTTGCCGTCAGCCGGATACTTGATCGTCTGCAGTTGCGCCTTTTCGATGCGCGCGGCGACCTCCTTGGGCACGCCCTCGGTGTACTGGCTGCACAGTTGCTGCGCGTCGTCGCGGTTGACGACACGCTCTACCGTCGCCGGCCCCTTGGACTTGAAGTCATTACGCAGCATCTGCGTCAGCTCGGCCGTGTAGTCGACCGTCGACGACGATGTCATTGATCCGCAACCGGCGATCAGTACGATGCCGCCCAATATCAAACTTGTTTTTTTCATGGCGGCCCCTTATCGTTTCAGCGCAGGTGCGTTGTACACGCCACCCTCTGCATTCTTAGCCAGGAACATGGTCAATGCGGTGATCGTATCCGACGCATAAGCGGCTTCCGGAAAACGCTGCTGGCGGAAACAGTCATACAGGCGATGCTGCATGGTGCGCACTTCACCCTGCGAGACGCGGTATGCCGGCCAGGTGGTGTACGCAAGCTGGGCGCCAGCCTTGCTGGTGATGTTCGGCAGGTCCTGCAAGCGGATCCGCTGGCCATCGGTGGCATGGCAGGTGGCGCAGGCAAAATCGTAGGCGCCGCCGCGGTAGAAGAACATCGTCTTGCCGAGTTCGAAGGCGCGTTTTTCTTGCGGATGGGCGACGCTGACGTTCATTTTCATGCCGCGCGATTCGGACGTAATGTAGGCCACCAGCGCCTCGATGTCCGATTTCTTGCCGGTGGCGCCAAAGTGCTGCGCAGTTGCCTGCTCCTTGCTCAATCCCTGCAAGCCCATGCGGCAATGCATCAGCCGCTGTTCCAGCTCCATCACCTTGTTGACGTCCTTGAAGTAGCGCGGCAGTTCGGCATAAGCGCCCTTGACGACGCCGGGTCCACGGCCGAGGTCGCACTGCTCAAGCGATGCGTTTTTCGGACCGGCTTTTTTCTTCCATAGCTCTTCGCCGCGCATTTCCCACAGCTCGGCCGGATTACCGTCTGCCAGCAACTGGCGGTATTTGGCAATCTCGTCGGACGCGCTCTGGGCGAATGCGCTGGCGCTGAACCAGCACAGCGCCGCTACCGTCCATCTGATGCAGTTCGCTTTCATGATGTCTCCTCTTGTTGGGTGTGATGGTCTGCGCCATCGATTGGTTTTGTTACGCCGCACGCCGCTTGCTGCGCCGGCTGCGTGGTCTGGCGCCACGTCAGGGCCGATCAGGAGATCGTGGCTTCGTCGGTGCGTGAATCACCCTTGTTGTCTTTCCAGGTGACGGTGACCTTGTCGCCTTTTGCGCCGCCCTTGAACTTGAATGACAGGAACGGGTCCTTCGACACTGCCGGCCCGAACGAGGCGTCAAGTACGATCTTGCCATTGTGGGTCGCCACTACGCTGGTGATGTGATGTGGTGGAATTACCTTGCCGCTCGCATCCTTGCGCTGGCCGGTTTCCATGTCATGCCGCATCAGTATTTTTACTTCGGTTGTGTCGCCACTACTCGCCGCGCGGATGCGCATCGGGTCGCCCATGATAGTCCTCTCGAATTAATAGTTTGGTCGTGATGGAAGGGGGCGGGTCAACCGCCGCAACCGCCCAACGTGACTTTGATTTCCTTGGACGACGTGAACCACTTGCCGTCCGCCTTGACCAGCGCATGCACGTTCGACGTGCCGCCCATCTTTACCCGGGTCGTGACAGTCGTGCTGGTGCCATCCGGAATGGTGAAGCCGGCCGCCAGGGGACTCGGGTTCTTTTCGATCAGGATCGCAACATACTCGGTCTTGGGCAGGGAACTGGTGACCGAAACCGGCACCACCGCACCGTTTTCAGCGATGTCCGGGCCAGTGATGGCAACGTCCTTGCTGTTGGTGACGCTACCCACGCCGAGCGCTTGCTCGACTTCCTTCAGGGTTTTTGCATCGAACGCCTTGGCGTTCCATTCGGCCGCGAAGGCCAGCCCCGGCGTCAGTATTCCTGCACTGACTGCCAGCCCCAGCACGGTTGCGATGCGCATTGCATCGCGTCGACTTTGATTCATGATCTCTCCTATGGATAAAAACAACAGCTACCGGCAAGTGCTCTTGGAATGCGCGGCCCTGTCCGGACAATAAACAGTGTTCGATACTAACTTCTTTCCTGCTGCAGTGAGCATGTCAGGGCGCGCTTCAGGAACCCGGCTTCAGGATCCATTGCACCAGCGCACGCAGGTCGGCCTCGGGCACATGGCCCTGTGGCGGCATCGGCACCTGCCCCCAGGCACCTGCGCCACCCTGTCGCATTTTTTCCAGCAAGCGGTTCTCCGCGTTGGCGTCGCCCTTGTACTTGGCTGCCACTTCATTGAAACCGGGGCCAACCAGCCGGTTGGCGACACCGTGGCAAGCAACGCACGCATATTGCTGCGCCAGCTTTAACGCACCGCCCGCCACCGCACTTGGCGGGCTGGCAGCCGCACCTGCAGGCTTGGCCGGTGCAACTGCAGCAACACCAGCAGCGACCAGCGGCATGCCCCGCACCGGCCCGAACGAACGGTTCTGCTCGGCCAGGTTGCCGTGCGCGCCGTGCGCGCTGGCTGGCAGCGACGACGAGATGGTGGCAGGCGCCGGACAATCTTTCATGCAGGCCTTGCTGCGCACGTCCGGCTTGCCACGCAAGTCCCACAGGCCATGCTTGGTGCTCATGCCGTTACGGTTGGGCAGGCGCGCCTGGACGGCGCCGATATTCTGGTCCGACAGCACGAAATCATCCGCAACGATCTCGCCCATGTTCAGGATATAAGCGGTGACAGCGTAGACCTCTTCGACGCTGAGCGATTTCGGCTCGTTCCAGGGCATCGAGCGATTGATGTAATCCCATAGCGTCGAGACAGTCGACAGCTTCATCAGCGTGGTGCGCTGTGGCTGGCTGTTTCCTGCCAGCGCCGCGACGCGCCCGGTCTTGATATCGTCGGCCTTGGTGCCGCCGATAATGGGCGTGAAGACTTCATTGGATTCGCCAAAGCTGCCGTGGCAGGAAGCGCAGCGCGCGTCCCACACCGCCATGCCCTTGGTGACCGACCCCGAACCTTTGGGCAAGCCCTTGAAGTCGGGGCGCACATCGATATCCCATGCCGCGACCTCCTTTTCAGTGGCGCTGCGGCCAACCCCCGCAAAATTGCCGGCATTGGCGGCCGTCGCTGCAATCACCGTCAGCAGCGCCAGTGCGCAGGCGCGCAAGCCCCTGTTAAACCTGGACATTCGACACCTCCCCGGAAGTGGCGACCTGCCAGGTCTGGATGCCATTGTTATGGTAGATCGAGCGTGTGCCGCGCGCGGCCCGCAATTCCCGTCCGGTCGGCTGTACATAGCCCGTGTCATCGATCGCACGCGACTGCAACAAGGCCGGGTTGCCGTCCCAGGTCCAGTCGATATTGAAGCGGGTCAGGGCTTTGGTCAGCACCGGCGTTTCCAGCCGCGCCGTACGCCAGTTGCGTCCACCGTCCACCGACACGTCCACCCGCTTGACCTTGCCGCGGCCCGACCAGGCCAGTCCGCTGATGTTGTAGAACCCGCGGCCGACCATGCGCTGGCCACCGGAAGGCGTGGTGATCACCGACTTGCATTCCTGTATCGACGTGTACTGCCGGTGCGTGCCGTCCGGCATCAGGTCCACATAATGCAGCGTCTCGTCCTTGGTGTTCCACGGACGGTCGCCCACCTCGATGCGGCGCAGCCACTTGACCCAGGACACACCCTGTATGCCCGGCACCACCAGGCGCAATGGATAGCCATTTTCGGGCCGCAGCATCTCGCCATTCATGCCATAGGCAACAATCACGTCGTCCAGCGCGCGGTCCATCGCAATGGTGCGCGTCATGCCTGAACCGTCAGCGCCCTCGGCCAGCACGAACTTGCCATTCTTGCGGTCGAAACCGCAGTCATCGAGCAGCACCGACAGCGGCACGCCGGTGAACTCGCTGCAACTGAGCATGCCGTGCGTGTACTGCACTGTCGGCACTGCGGAATTGCTCCATTCCATCGCGGTATTGGCGCCGCATTCGATGAAGTGGATGCGCGATACCGAAGGCAGGCGCATCAAGTCATCCATCGTGTAGACACGGGCGTTGCGCACCAGGCCGTTGATCATCAGGCGATGGCCGGCAGGGTCGATATCGTGCCAGCCCTGGTGATGCCGCTCGAAGTGCAGCCCGCTTGGCGTAATCATGCCGAACAGCCCCTGCAAGGGTGCAAACGACACCGATGCCGCCGATACCCGGGTCAGGCCCGGGGATTCACGGCGCTGCAACTGGGTTTCGAATTTGGATGGCTGGCCGTAGGGGCGGGAGGCGACCGGCTGGCCCAGCGTGCGGCTGTGCAAGGGCAGGTTCAGGATTGCCGGGTCGCCGTCGGCCGGCACCGCAGCCTGTGCCCAGCTACTGCCCGCAGCCAGTGCTGCACTGGCAGCGACAAAGCTCTTGCGCAGGAAGCCGCGCCGGGTGTCGTCGAGGCCATGCTGGTTGATCTGCTGCTGCAGATCAGCGTCAATAAAATTTTCCGGCGCGCGTACGATGCGGCCCGGCGAAGGGCGGTCAGCCATTCCTGTCTCCTGTTACAAAAGCACAGACAGCGCAGCCCCCTGAAGGGTTTCGCGCCGTTGCGCCAATTTTTATTTACGATACTCCGCGGGCGCCGACCCTACCTGGCCGGCTAGCCATTGACGCGGATGAACTTTTTCACGACATCCTTGTTGAACGTGGTTTGCTGCTCGATACGTTCGGACATTTGCGTGCAAACGGTGCGGCACAGGTTCATCGTGTTGTCGTCGTCGATGCGGTAGTACACCTGCGTGCCTTCCTTGCGGCGCGCCAGCACTTTCGCGCGATACAACATGTTCAGATGCCGCGAGACGTTTGCCTGCGTTGAACCGACCTGATCGACGATGTCGCCCACCGGCCGCTCGCCCATGCACAAGGTGTACAGGATCTTTATCCGTGTCGGCTCCGACAGCAGGGCGAAATAGCCGGAAACATCTTCGAAAAGCTGATTCAGCTCGGCTGGCTCGGGATTGGTTAGCACGATTCGTTTTTCAAAATTCGGTATATGCGTACTTAATCATATTCCGATTGAGTTGTGCAACGAAAATCGATTGTGCGGCGCAGCACAACTGCGTGCACCCAAGCCGGGATCCATGCTGACGCTTCAGGACTACTTGCCCGCCGCGCTGGTTCAGCCGCTTAGAACTCGCCTTTGGCGCCGCGTTCCATCAGCTTCCACACCGTGTCACGCACCTTGCGCGCTTCGGCGCGCAGTGCCGGCGGCAGCTTGCGGCCCATATTGACCATCATGTCCATGTTCATGGTGTACATCCAAAGGCCGTCTTCCTGTTCGACCACCACGATACGACACGGCAGGAAAGCCGCCATGTGCGGGCTGAAGTCGACCATCATGCGCGCTGTGGCCGGCGTGCAGTAGGAATAGGCTTTCAGGAATTTTTGTTTCTGGCCAGTGCGGGCTTCGAGTTCCTTCGACAGCGGCAGCTCGCCCACTGCCCGCATGTTTTCTTCTGCCGCCACGCTGATCAGCGCAGCTTCGATATGCGCCACCGTCACGCCCGGCGCCACCTTGCGCTCCCATGTCACGGCGGCGGCGATGTCGCCGCCGGAATCGATCCAGCGCTGCCAGATCAGCGCCGCCTGCTGGCCGGCACCGTCTTCGAGCTTGTCGATCGTTCGCAAGGTTCCACAGCCGCCGGCCAGCATGGCGAGCACCAGCGCGGTGCCGATGCGCATCATCCGCAGGCCAGGCATCGCACGCAGCCCGCGCAGCGTGCGTGGCTCATGCCGCCCGGGCGCACCACCCTCTTTCTGCTTCATGTCCCGCATTCCCTGCCTCATTTTTTTTGCAAGCTTTCGCGTTCCATCAGCAAATAGGTGCCAAAAGCGTTGAGCCGGTTGGCCGCCTCGAATGCCGGATATTTTTCAAATGCGGACCAGTCGGTCTGCCGGTAGGCGTCTTCAAAACCGGTCATATTGTCGACTGCCTCTCCCATCACCCGGCGCAAGTAAAGCAGATAGTCCCGTGTCAGTTTCAGGTCGCGCCCGGTGTCGGTCGAGGCGGCGCCGTGACCGGGGATGGCAATTGCCGGACCCACTTCGCTGATCCGATCCAGTGCCAGCAGCCACTGCCGGCTGTCGGCATTGCCCACGAAAGGAATGCGGCCGGTGAAGTACAGGTCGCCCGCGAACAATACCCGGCCTTCCTCGACATACAACATCAGGTCGTCGTCCGAGTGGGCGCCGCTGGCGTCGATGACCTGGAAGCGCACGCCGCCCAATTCGAAGGGCACCCGCTTGTCCTGCTTGAACGAGAGCCAGCGGTCGGCCGGCACCAGCCGGGTTGCGTCATCGACCCACGGAAACAGGTCCTTGCGACGTTGCGCCAGGCGTTGTTGCGCCTCGTCCGAGCCGAGTGCCCGGCGGCCATTCTCGTGCGCCCAGATTTCGGCGCCGCCGGCTTTCAATGCCTGCAGGCCATACACATGGTCGGCATGGTAGTGGCTGACGATGATGCGGCGCACCGGCTGCGCCGTTACCGACCTGATCGCCTTCAACATCGCGGCACCGAGCACCGGCGTGCCCAGCGCATCGAACACGACGACGCCGTCGTTGGTGATGACAAAGCCGGCATTGGACATGAAGCCCTTGTTCGCCGCACTCGCCATGCCTGAGTCGCCGCGGAAATAGTAGACCCGCTCGGTGAGCTTGACCGGTGCAAGCTGTATCTCAGGCGGGGCTGCGGCAAGGGCTGCGGGGGGCGTCAATGCGAGCATGGCCGGCAGCAGCAGCTTGTTCAGCAGCGCGGCAGCAGCGGCAAAGGCGGGTGTGAGGTGTTTCATGGTGACCTGGCGGATGGACGCAATCCGCACATGGTAATGCAGCGGCGCAGAAAACTCTTGATCCTGGATGCGGGTGCGTTGCGCTGGCCAGGATCAAACCAGCGGCCGGGACCGCGCTTGCGCTTGGTGTGGCTGGCTCAGGCCAGGAAGGATTTCTGGGGCGACTGTCGATTGATGCCAGGCCTGACAGGGCCGGGGATATTTTGAAACCAGACCGAAGTACGCTTTTATAAGGGTATTTTTTACTTGTCGGCTTGCTCGGCCTTGATCATCTGGCTCTCCCGCTCCAGGAACATTTCAAGCTCCTGCTCCATCACCCTGTACTGCGCCACCTTCAGGTGCAGGGACAGCAACTGGAAACGCCGTTCCTTCTCCCGCGCCCCCGGCCGCGCAACCACCCGCGCCTCGGTTTTTTCCATATACAGCCGCTCGCTGGTAATCCGGTCCAGATACGCCCTCAACTCCCGCAACATCGTCGCCTCATCGGCAAAATTGCCAAAGAACACCCGCAACAACACCTCGTCGCGTGTGACGGCAGCCTGTATCGGTTCATTGACCAGGGCTTCCAGGGCCAGTTTGCCTTGCTCGGTAATGGTATGGATCTGCTTGGCCGGCTTGCCGACCTGGGGAATGGATTCGCTGGCGATCAAACCGTCCTCGCGCAGTGTGCGCAGGGTGGTGTAGATCTGCGGTCCGGTTACGTTCCAGATGAAGTACACCGATCGGTCGATCGTGCGCTTGATGTCATACCCTGACGCAGGTTGCAGCGAGAGCAAGCCCAGGATCGCTAACTTTAACGACATCGTGGTGGACCCAAAAATGAATGATTGGCGACTCGCCTGGCTAATCCAGGGCGGCGCGCAACATTATATAGAGACAAAACCGTGTTCATGTACCGCCGCCCCCGGCCGCAACCGCCATGTCCATGCGGACCCGAGCGACCTCTTTGCCGATTGACACTGCCCGCCCATCCGGCGCGCGCCGGATGGGCGTTTCACCGCGTTCAGGTGCGATGGAAGCGGATGATTCCACCTGCATCCGTGCGTCGAACCAGCTTGCCCTCGTACATCAGGTAATTCAGATGCGCCAGCGCCTCGTTCATCGCAAAGCCCAACTGGTGACCATCCAGGTTGGGCGGGAAAATCATCGGCAGCAGGTCGCCTGCGGTGATGCCGGCCGGTCCGGTCGCCGCCATGATTTCGGCCAGGCGCAGGTGATGGTGGTGTTCCAGCTCATCGAAGCGGTCATGCACACCGCGGAACGGCCGGCGATGCGATGGCAATACCAGGGTGTCCTTGCGCATTGCCGGACGGAAGCGGTCCATCGTGTCGAGGAAGTCGCCCAGGGGGTTGGCATTGGGTTCGATGTGCCAGACGCTGACGTTGGGCGAAATCTCCGGCAGGACCTGGTCACCCGCCATCATGATCCCGAGATCGTTGTTGTACAGGCAGACATGCTCTGGCGAATGGCCGCGGCCGATCATGACTCTCCAGTTGCTGTTGTTGATCGACAGGACTTCGCCGTCCTTCAGGCAATTGAAGCTGTCGGGTACGGTCGGGCAGCCATGCGGATAGCGGAACACTTCATTGCGGAACTGGTCGACGAAGGGTTTGGACAATCCATTTTTTGCGTAGAAAACGCAGCGCGGCTCGATCGCATCGGTGTTCAGGTTTTGCGCGGCCAGGTTGCCGAACGCCCACTCGGTCTCGGACATGCTGGGACGTACGCCCCACTTTTCCTGCATCCAGCCGGCATTGCCGAAATGGTCGGGATGGAAGTGGGTCACCACCACGCGCGTGACCGGCTTGTCCTTCATCTGGTTCTGCCAAACTTGTTCCCATTCGGTGCGCGCACCTTCGGCGCCATAACCGCAATCGACGATGGTCCAGCCTTCCTTTTCTTCGATCAGATAGGCATTGATCGCACGCAGCCGGAACGGCAGCGGTGTGGAGAGCCAGAAAATGCCCTCGGCGACTTCAACGATCTTGCCGGACTCCGGATACTCCTTGAACGGGTATTCCAGTTTGGTTGGCGGCTTCATGCCAGCGGACGGGCTTGCGGGGGCCTTCTGGCTGGCCGTTGCGGCAGCGGCGGCAGGCTTGGCTGCACCCGCTGCCGGTGCGTCGGCGGCAAGCGGAGCGGCTTCTTTTTTCGAGCCGATGACCGGGTGGCAAGCGCAGTTGCCGTGCTGGTGTGCCGCTACGGGCTTGTATGTTGGCTTCATTTGGTCAGACCTTGCTGGTTCGGTTTTGCCGCAGGAGTTCGGCCGCTTCCACGGCTGCCTCCACGATCGGCGTGTAGCCGGTGCAGCGGCACAAATGGCCGCCGATGACTTCCCGTAGCTGCTCACGGTTGGCGTCGGGATTGATTTCGAGGTAATGGGTCAGCGACATCAGGATGCCGGCCGTGCAATAGCCGCATTGCAGGGCGTGATGGCGCTTGAAGGATTGCTGCAGCACCGACAAGGTGCCGTCTTCTTCGGCCAGTCCTTCCACGGTGTCGATACGCTTGCCACTGGCCTGTACGGCCAGCGTCAGGCAGGCACGCGCGGCCACACCGTCGATACGCACGGTGCAGGCGCCGCACACGCCGTGTTCGCAGCCGACATGGGTGCCGGTGGCGCCGATTTCATGGCGCAGGAAATCCGACAGCAGCATGCGCGGCTCGGCCTGGCCCTCGACCGGACGTCC
Source organism: Lacisediminimonas sp. (assembly GCF_030645335.1). Taxonomy (GTDB): domain Bacteria; phylum Pseudomonadota; class Gammaproteobacteria; order Burkholderiales; family Burkholderiaceae_D; genus Lacisediminimonas. The sequence goes on from NZ_JAUSNH010000014.1 coordinate 24,133, forward strand.
GTTCAGGGTGAGCGTGACCTGGTGCAACTGGTTTGCTTTCAAGACTGACATGCGCGCGCCTCCTCAATGACTTTTGCGCCGAGACGCCGTACCAACTCCCTGCGATAACGGGCCGACGCATGGATATCGTCGTTGCCGCCCATTTCCCAGGCAAATGCGTTCAATGCTTCGGCCAGCGCCGCACCCTCTACAGTGCCAAAGTCGCGTACCGTCGGCCGGTCGGCAACGCCGCCCACGCCGAGCAGCGTCTTGCCGCCACTGGCGCGCGCAGCGAGCGCGACGATGGCGAAATCGCCATGCCGCCGCCCGATCTCGCGAAAGGCAACGCCTTCGCCGGCCTGGTGGCGCGGGAAGCGCACCGCGGTGACCAGTTCATCGGCCGCCCTTGCGGTCGACAACATGCCGACCTGGAAGGCCGACGCCGGCAAGCGGCGCACGCCGCGCACCGAGCGCAGTTCGACTTCTGCGCCCAGCATGGCCAGGCACAATGGCAATTCGGAACTGGGATCGGAATGGGCGATGGAGCCGCATACGGTGCCGCGGTTGCGCGTCTGGAAATGGCCAACCCAGGGCAAGGCGGCAGCAACCAGCGGCAACTCTTTTTGCAGTTGCGGCCAGCTCAACAGCTCGGCTTGCGTCACGGCTGCGCGTACTTCGACGGCATTGCCATCGATGCGGATCGACTTCAGCGACGGTATGTCGGCAATATCGACCACGATCTCTGGCTCTGCCAGGCGCATGTTGAGGATCGCCATCAGCGACTGGCCGCCAGCCAGCACGCGGGCGCCGGCGCCAAATTTCGACAGCGCACCAACTGCCTCTTCCTCGCTGCTGGCGCGCAGGTAATCAAACGAAGCCGGTTTCATTTATCCGAACTCCCCATGCGTTGCAGGTTGCGCCACATCTGCGCAAGCCAACCGGGTTGGGCCTGTCCGCCGGCCTGCCTGGCGAGCGCGTCGAAGAAGGCGCCGATCAGCACGCGGGCAGCGCCGTCGAGCATGCGTCCGCCGATCGTGGCGATCTTGCCGGACAGCCGGACACTGTAGGTGTAATGCACATTGGTTCCTTCGCCCTCGGTATCGAGGCGGATTGCGCCGCCGCCGCTGGAGAAACCAAGCGGACCGCTGGCCTCCATGGCGAACGACGCCGATTCTGGCGCTTGCAGGTTGCTGTATTTCGCCGAAATGGCGAACGTGCCGCGCACCGGACCGACGCCGACACTGGCGACTATCCGGTACTCATTGGGCCCGACCACTTCCAGCGACTTGCAGCCCGGGATCACGGCGCGCAATGCTTCCGGATCGAGCAGCGCTTCCCATACTTTTTCGCGGGCGACCGGCACCAGCGTGGAGCCGGAACCGTTCATGCCGCCCGCGTCCTTGCCGGCAGCCGGCATGGCGGCAGCACTGGACTGCATGCCGGCCGGACGCGCCGTTTCCTCGCCATGCAGCAGGGCTGCCACGCGCGACGGAATCAGCGGCAGGCTGACGTCCTTGATGCCGAGTGCGTCGGCCACTGCGTTACCGACGCAAGCCGGCATGGTCATCATGTTGCCCTCGCCCATGCCTTTTGCGCCGGTGGCCGTGAATGGCGATGGCGTTTCGATGTGATATGACTCGATCGGCGGGATTTCCATTGCCGTGGGCAGCAGGTAGTCGGCGTAGGTGCCGGCCAGGTGGCTGCCGTCGCTGTCGTAGGCAAAATTCTCGTACAGGCAACTGCCCAGCGATTGCGCCAGCGCACCGCTGACCTGCCCTTCGACGATGGCCGGATTCAGCAAGCGACCGCCGTCATGCACCGACACATACTTGTCGATATTGACCTGGCCGGTGTCGCGGTCGATCTCGACGCCGCAGTAGTCGAAAATGAAGCCGTACGTCAGGGAGGTATTGATCTCGTCCTTGTCAGTGGGCGGCTCGAGTTCGGGCGGGCTCCACTGCGCGGTCTCGCGCAGTCCCGGACCCACGCCCTCCGGCAGGGAACCCGGCGACCAGTGGGCCAGGCCAGCGACGCGGTAGAACGGCAAGCTCTTGGCCGGATCGGTCAGCGATGAAATTTTTCCGCCGGCGAACACCAATTGCTCGGCCGGCAGGTTCAGCATCTTGCCGGCAATCGCGGCCAGCCGGCCACGCACCCGGCCGGCAGCAATGTGCGCGGCGCTGCAAGTTGACGCGGCGAAGCGGCTGGCGTAATTGCCGGCCGCAATCGACCAGCCATCCTTGGCGGTATCGAGTTCGACGTTGACGGCGATATCCAGCGGATCGAGTCCGAGCTGGTCGGCCACCACTTGCGCCAGCACCGTGCGATGGCCCTGGCCCTGCGGCGTCGAGTCCGACACCACGGTCACCATGCCATTGCCGTCGACGGCGACGGTGGCGGTACCGGCGGCACCGTCCTTCGGTCCGGATTTCTTGCGCGCTTCCAGCGGCAGCAGCACCGACAGGTAACCCATGTTGGACACGCCCGGCTCGACCGCCGCAGCATAGCCGATACCGTACAGCCGTCCCTGCGCGCGGGCTTCGTCGCGGCGCCGCTTCAACGCATCGAGCCGGCCCATGCCGGTCGATTCCTCGATGGCTTTCTGGTAGTTGCCGGAGTCCAGCAATGCGCCGGCAGCAGTGCGGTAAGGGAAAGAATCAGGCTGGACCAGGTTGCGCTTGATGACGTCCAGCGGATCGAGGTCCAGTTCAACCGCGATGCGCTGTACCAGCCGCTCCAGCGCGAAATAAATCTGCGGTCCGCCGAATCCGCGCACCAGGGTGACTGGCACCTTGTTGGTCAGCACGATGCGGTTGCGGATCGACAGGTTGCGTATGCCATAGCCACCGGTGGTAATGCCATGCATCCGGTACAAGGGCCCTGGCATCGGCGCACGCAGGCAGGAACCGTATTCTTCGATATGGTCGCAAGTCATTGCCAGTATCTCGCCATCGGCGGAAACAGCGGCTTCGATATGCGTGTCGCGGTAAGGGCCGGAGCCGGACGCCACCAGGTGCTCAAGCCGGTCTTCCACCCATTTCACCGGCCGGCCGGCGCGCTTGGACGCCAGGCACAACAAGATCATGTAGGGGAATATCGCCAGCTTGGAACCGAAGCTGCCGCCGGAACTCGGCGGCGTGCGCAGGCGGAATTTATTGGACGGCACGCGCATCGCGCGCGGCACCACCGTGAGGACGGAAAACGGTCCCTGGAAATTGGCCATCACCTCGTAGCTGTCTTCAGCCCGATTGTGCTCGGCGACCATCACGTAGCCCTCGATCGGACAGGCCATCACGCGCGGATACTCGACGTCGAGCACGACCTTGTGCGGGGCAGCGGCAAATACCGACTCCGGGTCACCGTAACGGAATGAGCGGTCATGCACCACGTTGCTGTCGCATTTCGGATGCAGCAACAGGGCACCAGGCGCCATCGCCTGCTCGATGCTGACCACCGGGGTCATTGCGCGGTAGCTGACTTCGATGGCTTCGAGCGCATCTTCGGCCTTGTAGCGGTCGCTGGCGACCACCACGGCAACCGGCTCGCCGACATAGCGCACGCGGTCCACTGCCAGCGCCCAGTCGTCGATCGGCGCCTTGACGCCAACGATGAACGGCTCGGTCTCGTCGCGCACCTCGGTGCCGATGATGACCGCCGCCACGCCCGGCATCGCCAGCGCTTTGGAGGTGTCAATGCCGAGAATTTCTGCGTGCGCATGCGGTGAACGCAAGATCGCCGCATACAGGGTTCCCGGCTTGGTCGGCATGTCGTCGCCATAAGTGGCGGAACCTGTCAGCAAGGTGGCGTCTTCGACGCGCTCCATGGACCGGCCGACGTGAAGGCCTTTTGCTACGGTGCTATCCAACGGGGCATTCATGTTCGTTTTCCCTGGCAGTGATGGAACCGGGGAAAACTTTTGCCCTGCGCGCTTTCCGTGGTCCTCCCTGCCTGTGTGTGCAACGTCAATATTGAATTCTGCAATCTATCCTCGATACTCGATACTCGATACTTGGTACTTGGTACTTGATGCCCGGCTCCTGCTAGACGCCCAGGAAGCGCTGCATCAGCTCCGGATTGTCCGCCAGCTCTTGCGGCGGTCCGTGGAACACGACCCGCCCCTTGACCAGCACCACGCTTCGATCGGCCAGCCGCATGGTCGCCTTGTGATTCTTGTCGACAATGACAGTGCTGATGCCGGAAGTGCGGATGGTGTTGATGATGTTCCAGATTTCGCGCGCGATCAGCGGCGCCAGGCCTTCGGTCGCCTCGTCCAGGATCAACAGGTCGGGATTGGTCATCAGCGCGCGGCCAATGGTCAGCATCTGCTGTTCGCCGCCCGACAGTTGCGCACCGCCGTTATTGATACGCTCGGCCAGGCGCGGGAAAGTCTCCATCACGCGCTCGAAAGTCCAGTCGCGATTGCCGTTCACGCCGGCACGCGCCGCCATGATCAGGTTCTCGCGCACCGACAGGTTCGGGAAAATCCCCCGTCCTTCCGGCACATAGGCAATGCCGCGCCGGGCAATCACATGGGGCTCTGCCTTGGTCATGTCTTCGCCACGCACCTTGACGGTGCCTTCGCGCGGGCGCACCAGGCCCAGCATGCTGCGGATCAGGGTCGACTTGCCCATGCCATTGCGGCCCATCAGCGCCACCGTCTCGCCGGGGGCGATGCTGAAATCGACATGGTGCAAAATATGGCTGACGCCGTAAAAAGTTTGCAGGCCTTGCGCCTGGAGCAATGCGTTATTCATGGCTGAGATAGACCTGCTGGACGATTGGGCTTGAGCGCACGACCTGTGGGTCGCCACTATCGAGGACCTCACCGTTGACCATGACGGTCAGGGTGTCGGCCACGGCAAAGATGGCATCCATGTCGTGTTCGATCAACATGATGGCGTGATCGACGCGCAGCTTCTTGATCAGCTCGATCATCATCAGCGACTCGTGATGCCCCATGCCGGCGAGCGGCTCGTCGAGCAACAGCAATTTCGGGCCGGTGGCCAGGCACATCGCAATTTCAAGCTGGCGTTGCTGCCCGTGCGACAGCGCGGAGGCGACCTGGTCGCGCACGCTGGTCAGTCCGGCCTGCTCGATGGCATGGTTGGCTGCCCGGTTGATGTCCTGGTAGCTTACCGCGGAGCGAAAGATGCGCCACGGATGCTGTTTGCGCGACTGCGCCGCAAGCCGGCAATTCTCGAACACCGAAAACGGCAGGAAAATGTTGGTCTTCTGGTAGCTGCGGCCGATCCCGAGCTGCGAAATCTGCTCGGGGGTAAGGCCGGCGATATTGCGGCCCTCGAAATTGACGCTGCCCGAGGTCGGCGGCAAATCGCCCGACAACAGGTTGGTCAGGGTCGACTTGCCGGCGCCATTGGGCCCGATGACCGCGTGCACCGTGCCGACCCTGAATTCCAGGGAAACGTTGCTGACTGCAACCAGGCCACCGAAGCGCTTGGTCAAACCTTCTGTACGCAAGATGGGATCAGACACGAGCGGCCTCCGTTTTTGCTGGTGCCGAATCATCGTCGGCTTCATCGTCCTGCACCGGTTCGGCGCTGCGCTTGCGGCCGAATATCCGGGCCAGCAGGCCGGCCACGCCGTCAGGCAGGTACATGGCCACCAGAACCACCACGATGCCCATCGTCAGTTGCCAGTGCGGAGCGGCTGCACCGAAGAAATTCTGGTCGGCAAAGATGTCCTGCAGCAGCACGAATACCGCCGCACCCAGGATGGGACCGTAAAGCCGCGTCATGCCGCCCATGATCACCATCATCAGCACCGCACCCGACATGTGCCAGGAAATCATTTCCGGGTTGGCCATGCCGAACTGCATCGCCGACAGGTAACCGGCCATGCCGGCCAGCATGCCGGCGAGGATGAAACTGGCCAGTTGATAACGGAATATCGGAAAGCCCAGGGCCCGCATCCGATGTTCATTGACCTTGATGCCTTGCAGCGTATGGCCGAACGACGAGCGCAACACCACCCGCAGGAACAGATAGACCAGCACCAGGCAGCAAAGTGCGAAGTAGTAGAACGCCTTCTGGTCATCCATGTTGGCCAGCACCGTGTCGCCAAGCTTCAAGGTCGGCCGGTACAGGATTTGCTGGCCGTCAGAGGCGCCGGCAATGTGCGTGTCGTGGAACACGTAGTAGACCATCTGCGCAAAGGCCAGCGTCACCATGATGAAGTAGATGCCGCGGGTACGCAGCACCAAGAGGCCGGTGATCAGCGCGAACACGCCAGCGACCACCATGGCCATTGGCAGGCTCCACCAGATGCTGATCGCGCCAAGGTGCTTGATGGCGACACCCAGCGTGTAGGCGCCCAGGCCGAAATACGCGGCATGGCCGAAACTGACCAGCCCGGTATAGCCCACCAGCAGGTTCAGGCTCATTGCGAAGATGCCCATGATCAGTACCTTGCCGGCGAGGTCGGTATAAAAATACGACCCGCCCCACGGAAAGGCGATCAGCGCAATGACGGTGAGGACCAGCCAGACGTCCCCGGATAGGAATTTTTTCATTCTCATTAAGCCTGTTGGAAGAGACCTTGCGGACGCCACAGCAGCACCGCAGCCATCAATACGTAGACGGTCATGCCGGCCATGGTCGGGATGAACAATTGCCCGAAGGTTTCGGCCAGGCCGATCAGCAAGGAGGCGACGAATGCCCCCTTGACCGAACCAATGCCGCCGATCACCACCACGACGAAGGACATGATCATCACCTGGCCGCCCATGTTCGGGTAGACCGACGAGATCGGCGCATTGATCAGGCCGGCAAACGCCGCCAGGCCAACGCCCATTGCAAATACCATCATGTACAGGAAACTGATGTTGATGCCCAGCGACTGCACCATCTGCCGGTTGGACGCACCGGCACGGATCGTCATGCCCAGCTTGGTGTGCTTGATCAGCAAGTACAGCGCAATTGCCACCGCAACGCAGAACAGCGTGGTGAACAGGCGGTAGACGGAATAGCTGAGCTGTTCGGTCAGTGCGATCGAATAGTCGAACACTGCAGGCACCTTGACGCTTTGCACATCATTGCCCCAGAAAACGCTGCGCAATTCCTCGAACACCAGGATCAGTCCGTAGGTCACCAGCACCTGGTACAGATGGTCGCGATTGTAGAAGCGGCGAATGATCAGCCGCTCCAGCACCATGCCGACCACCACCGTAATGACGATGCCGGCGGCAATTGCCACGGCAAAGCTGCCTATCTTGCCGGTCAGCCACCACGCCAGCCAGGCGCCCAGCATGTAGAAGCTGCCATGCGCAAGATTGATAATGCCCATGATGCCGAATATCAATGTCAGGCCACTGGCGACCAGAAACAGCACCAGGCCATATTGCAGTGAATTCAGCAACTGTATGAAGAAAATTGTAATGTCCACGATCGGGATTGAATCCAGTAGAGCTGCGGTTCGACTTTGAAAAACGCGTGCCATAAGCACGCGCCTTCATTCTTGCGGATCAGGAAAACAGCAGGCGGCAAGAACGGCCAGCAAGCCTGGGCCGGGAGCCGGGCGCTGCGCAGGCTTGCTGGCTCAGCGCCCTTCCCGGTCACGTGCTGTTAGACCATCTTGCAGCCGGTTGCCGGATCGGCCAGCGCCTTGGCGGCCACGCGGACGACACGGTTTTCCTTGCCGACGACTTTACGCAGGTAAAAGTCCTGGATCGGATTGTGTGCCTTGGACAAGGTCCATTGACCGCGCGGGCTGTCGATGCGGGCGGCTTCCATGCCGGCGATCAGGCCCTTCTTGTTCTTGATGTCGCCCTTGACAGCTTCGAGGCCGGCCTTGAACAATTGTGCAGAGTCGTAACCGGTCACGGAGTTGGTGTCGGCAACGGCGTTGTAGCGCTTCATGTAGCCAGCGCGGAAGGCCTTGTCTTTCGGATTGTCGAGTCCGTCGGCATACGGGAACACGGTGTGCACGCCTTCGGCTTCGCCGTTGGTTGCGTGCAGGATGCCTTCGGTCAGGTGACCGTTGCCATACATCGGGATGTTGCGCAGACCGGCTGCTGCATAGTCCTTGAACCACTTGACTGCGCTCGCGCCCGGGAACCAGGCAACCACGACGTCTGGCTTGATGCTGGCCAGTTCAGTCAGCATGGCCTGGAATTCCACTGATGGGAACGGCACCCACAGGTCCTTGAACAGCTTGCCGCCAGCGGCTTCGAGTCCGGCCTTGAAGCCGGCCAGGTTTTCTTGCGCTGTAAGGTAGTTCCAGCTCAGGTGGACGATCTTCTTGTAGCCGGCATCCACCAGGATCTTGCCCATCGGGTAGTTGGTCTGCCAGGTCGTGAAACCGGTACGGAACACGTTCGGAGCGCACAGCGCGCCGGTGAATTCGTTGGACATCGATACCGGGATCATCCACGGCGTGTCGGTTGCACGAACCACGCGCGACATGGCCAGCGCAACGCCCGAGTGCACGGTGCCGACCAGCAGGTCGACCTTGTCACGCTGGATCAGGCGGTTGACGTTTTCTGGCGCCTTGGACGGATTGGACTCATCGTCGACGTGGAAAAATTCGAGTTCACGGCCGGCGAACTTGCCGCCGTTTTCATCGACGCACTGCTTGAAGCCGCGGATAACGGCGTCGCCCAGCGTGGCAAAGGTGCCGGTCGCCGGCAGCATCATGCCGATGCGCAGCTTTTCCGACGACTGTGCCAGCGTCTGGACCGGCATCAGGCCGCCGACGGCGGCAAAGGCCGCGGTACCAGCCAGGAATCCCCGGCGGTTCAATGTTGGTTTCTTATGGTCGTTCATGTATGTCTCCTCGAAGGTTCACCGCGTAATGGCAACAACAACTTGAATTTCAATTGGCGAAACACCAGTCCTACTGTTACTGCAATTTCATTTTTACTGCAATAGTACAAGCCGCAAGCCGCATGTCTGGCGAAGCTGGGTAATCCGACGCCCGCATACCGGCCGGCGATGCTCTGTTCCATTAACAGGATATAACAGCGTTTATAGTGTTGTCCTAACTTAATGACAAGTCATCCAGGCCTTTTGAAGACCTTTTGGTAAGTTTTGTCGGCAGGCGCCTGATCGGTTCCGGGCCAGCGATCCGTTTATTCAACGCATGCACCAATCTGGAGCCTGTTTTTCTTGTCAGGCTGCCTGCCATTTTCTTGCGAACGCCAGTGTTACCGCTGGCGGTTATCCCGCACGCGCTTGGACTTGAGCTCGAAGCGCGGCAAGGTGCCCTCCTCGACCACTTCCACATCGATCGAAATCTGCACCTGGCGCTTGAGGATGTCGCGCAACTCGAGGATGAACTTGCCACGCGCCTCGGCAAACAGCGGCTCCTTCGGCTCGACCCGGACCTTGACCTGGTCCAGGCCATAACTGTCGGTCAGGTATTCGATATCGTAGTGATCCGATGCTGCCGAGTGGGAGCGGATCGCGTGTTCGATGGCGGACTGCGCGACGCTGACGCCGCGGATTTTCGCCACGTCGTCGATGCGGCCGATGAAACCCTTGAAGTGCTTCAGGGTCCTGCCACAGCCACAAGCGCGGGTTTCGAAACCGCCAACCAGGTCGCCGGTCGGGAAGCGCACCAACGGATGCGTGCGCTGGCGCAAGTCGGTCACCACCAGTTCGCCCGGCATGCCTTCTGCCACCGGCTCCTTGGTTTCAGGGTCCAGGACTTCGGCGTACACCATGTCCTCGTTCCAGTGATAGCCGCCATGCGAGCAGCTCCAGGCAAAGTAATTCTGTTCCTGCGCACCGGAAAACTCGTTGACATCGCAGTGCCACAGGTCGCGCAGGCGCGCGCCGGTTGCCGGCGACGATGCCGGTCCGACTTCACCGGTCACGAACAAGGTCTTGATACCCCACGACTTCAGGTCATGCCCCTCTTCCACGGCCAGGCGGCCAAGGCGCAGCAGGTAGGTCGGCGTGCCCATCAATACGTTCACGCCCAGTGCCGGCAAGGTATTGGTGCGCATGTTGCTGTCCCATGAGCCGCCCGGGACCACCGTCGCATTGATCAGCCGCTCGCTCGCATCATGCGCGCCGAACAGGCCGACAAACGGCGTGAAGCCAAAAGCCGCATGCACCACGTCGCCGCGCCGTACACCGCCGGACCACAACGAGCGCACCACGCCTTGCATCCACAACTCGTAATCCTGCTTGCGAAACGGGATCAGCACCGGCTTGCCGGTGGTGCCCGACGTCATGGCCAGGCGCACGATGTCGGCCTGCGTGAGTCCGTCCACCAGCATCAGTCCATACGGCGGATGCTCTTTCTGCGAGTCCCGGATCATCGTCTTGGTGACGAACGGCAGGCGCGTGATGTCGGCAATGCTCTTGATGTCTTCCGGCTTGACATTGGCGGCCTGCCAATGGTTGCGCAAGGCGCTGCTGGATTCCCACAGGAAGCGCATCTGGTCCTGGAACAGGTGCTCGACTACGCCGTCGATGACTTCGCGCGGTGCGTTTTCAATCGGGCTCCAATATTGGTCGCTGTACGCTTCATTGCGCAAAGCGCCGGCAAGTGTCTCTGTAATTTTTGTCATGGCTAAGTATCTTGAACGAATACAAACAATGCTGAACAACGGTGCGACCGACTTTGCAAGGACTGGCCACTGCTTGATGGCTCTTTGGTCGCCGGTCGCTATCCGGGCAGCCGGCGGCGCGAAGGCGCCGCCGGCTGCCTGCTCAAGCTGCGAAAGCTGCCTGAGCGTCTTACTCCACGGGCCACAAGAGCTTGACGATCTTCTTCATGTCCAGCCGACTTGCGATGCGGACCGCGCCTTTGGTGACTTCGCGCATGATCGCGTCCTGGTCGATCTTGGTCGGACGACCGTCTTTCAAAACCTGGTCGCCAGCAACGAACACATGCTTGACCGTATTGCCGGTGGCGCTGTAGACGAGGTTGGAAACCGGGTTGTACAAGGGCTGCCACTCTGGCACCGTGGCGTCGAACAGCACCATGTCGGCGTCCTTGCCGACTTCGATACTGCCGATGCGGTCGGCCAAGCCAGCGCCGCGGGCGCCATTGATGGTCGCCATTTCCAGCGCATGCTCGGGCGGCATCACGCGCGGGTTCATGCGCACTTCCTTGTAGCCGAACGCGACGTTGCGCATTTCCTGCACCATGTCGACGATGCCCGATGAAGCATGATCTGAACCCAGGCTGACATTCACGCCCAGCGCCATCAGTTCGGGCAGCTTCCCGACCATGATGTTGCCGTAGCCATTGTGCAAGCTGGAGCTAGGCGCGGCGACCAAGGTGGGCTTTCGCTTGACCAGTGTCGCGATCTCCTGCGGCTCGAGCCAGCCGGAATGCACCAGCAGCGTTTTGTCATCCAGCACACCAAGCGACTCCAGCCGCTCCACTTCAGCCATACCGCTTTGGGCGACGCTGGCATCATGGGTCGAACAGGCGAAGCAGGCATGGGTCTGCAGGAAGGTGCCGTATTTCTGGGACAGGCTTTTCAGGCCGGTAATGAGTTCATCCGACGAGTTGTTCAGGCCGCGGAACGAGGCACTGGCAGTGATCCGGCCGTCGTGGGCGGAGCTGTATTTCGACAGCATTTCCTCGGTCTTGGCCAGGCCATGTGCGGTAGTCTCGATCATGCTTTCCGGCAGCAGGCCCAACACCGACTTGGTCTTGTCGAAGCAGCTGCACGAAACAACCATGCGCGTGCCAGATGTCGCCACGGCCCGTACCGTCGCGTCCGGATGGTAGTTGCCCGGATCAATGAAACAGGTCACGCCATGGCGCAGCAATTCAACCGACGCCAGCGACGCACTCAGGTGCACGTCTTCCTCGGTCATCGCGCCTTCGTACGGATACATGTGGTCGTACAGGAAGGACGCGGCGTTCGCCTCGTCGGCCAGGCCGCGCGACATCTGGAAGGATGCATGCAGGTGGTTGTCGACAAAACCAGGGGTGACCACCGTACCGGTGCCGTCGACCACCTTGCTGGCACGCCATGCCTGCTCGATCGCGGCGGTCTTGCCGATGGCGACGAATTTGCCCGCCTTTACGACAATGGCGGCGTCACGGATGATGCGCCGGGTAGGGTCGACCGTGATGAGCCAGTCAATACTGCGGACAATAAGATCGGCGTCATTCATGCCGGTCATTTATTGTCCCCGACATAATTCAGCTTCTCGGCGATCTTCAGTTCGATCAGGACGTTCTCTTCCAGCGAGTCCTCGCACAGCATCGAGCGGTGGCTGATGCCCTTTGGAATCAGGATCATTTCGCCTTCACGCAAGATCACGGTGCCCATTTCGGTTTCCCAGCGCAGCGCGCCACGCACACAGATGATCACTTCGTGATTGTCGACGTTGCGGTGCCAGAAACCCATGTCTTCCTTGGAGCGCTTGGAGACATCGATCTTGACCGACTTGGAATCGAACAGGCGCAACGGCGTGCCGTCGGCCTTGTTGTAATTGGACGGCTGGAACTTGTCGTCGAAAATATTGAGGTAGTGAAACAGTTCCTGGCCAGTCAGCACACCCAGGTTTTCGATCGGGTTGCTCTTCATCTGCAGCGTCACGTTGGTGCCGTCGATGGTGACGACTTCGCGCAGCGGCGGTTTTGGATCTGGATTGGCCATGAAAGATCTCCTGTATGTTGGGTCGATAAATAAAACGAAAATGAACTGTAGCCGATAAGCGCTCTGACGCCAAAGTCTCCTTTCGGCAAGGATCACGTGCCGCCAGGCAGTCCCGGGTCAGCCCTTTGCGGCAATCTGGCCAGGCAGGCCAAGACGTGGCGCGCACAGCAAAGGTGCATGGATAAAGGCTTCGCAGCCTGAACTATATAACAGCTTTGATAGTGTTGGCCTAACTTAATGGCGCACTTTTTGAGGGCTGCTTTATTCTTTGTCAAGTATTGGCGCCACTGGAATGTCAGGGCGCTACGAGCGGCTCCCCACTTGCACTAACCACTTTTACAGTGCGAATTTCCATTACTTATCCATTTTTGTGGTAAGCGTTATGAGAATTACTCGCTTCGACTTCCATGGCGGACTGGTCTATTCTCCGCTGGGCGCACGCCGCCTTGAAAAGGAAGTCAATGAGCACCACCAAGCAATCCACCATTGCGCGCTATCCAAATCCGAATGCGACGCCGACAGGGTCGCAGCCGTCTGCGGCCAGGGAAGAGATCAAGAAAACCACCTGCTACATGTGCGCCTGCCGTTGCGGCGTGCGGGTGCATTTGCGCGACGGCGAGATCCGCTATATCGATGGCAATCCCGACCATCCGCTGAACCAGGGCGTGATCTGCGCCAAGGGCGCTGCCGGCGCGATGAAGCAGTATTCGCCGGCGCGCCTGACCAAGCCACTGCTGCGCAAGCCAGGCAGCCAGCGCGGCGCGGCCGAATTCACTGAAATCTCCTGGGAGCAGGCTTTTTCGCTGTTGACCGAGCGCCTGGCCAAGATTCGCGCCACCGACCCCAAGCAGTTCGCGCTGTTTACCGGCCGTGACCAGATGCAAGCCCTGACCGGCCTGTTTGCGCGCCAGTTCGGCACGCCCAACTATGCGGCGCACGGGGGCTTTTGTTCAGTCAACATGGCCGCCGGCATGATCTACACGATCGGCGGCTCGTTCTGGGAGTTCGGCGGGCCGGACCTGGATCACGCCCGGCTGTTCGTGATGCTCGGCACCGCTGAAGACCACCATTCCAACCCGATGAAAATCGCGCTGGCGCGCTTCAAGCGCAATGGCGGGCGCTTCATTTCGATCAATCCGGTGCGCACCGGTTATTCCGCGATTGCCGACGAGTGGATTCCGATCAAGCCCGGCACCGACGGCGCGCTGCTGCTGGCGCTGATTCATCAATTGATCGAAGACGACCTGGTCGACAACGAGTTCATCGCCGGCTTTTCCAATGCCGGTTACCTGGTCAACCAGGACGCCGACAGCGCCGACAGCGGCCTGTTCGTGCAGGACGGCAGCGCTGCCGCCAACCCCATGTATCCGCAGAACCGGCTCTGGTGGGACAGCGTCAGCGACCGGCCGGTAGTGACCCACACCGAAGGCGTGACGCCGGCGCTGCGCGGCAAATTCAAGCTGGCCGATGGCACGCCGGTGACGCCGGCATTCCAGTTGCTGGTCGACCGGGTGCGCGACTGCACGCCGGAATGGGCCGCCGGCATTACCGGCATTGCGGCGGATCGGATCCGACAACTCGCGCGCGAAATGGGCGTGACCGCGCGCGACCAGAAAATCGAACTCGATATTCCCTGGACCGACAGTTGGGGCCGCAGCCATGCCAAGGTGACCGGCAATCCGGTTGCTTTCCATGCCATGCGCGGCCTGGCCGCGCATTCCAATGGCTTCCAGACCGTGCGTTCGCTGGCGATCCTGATGTCACTCCTGGGCACCATCGACCGACCCGGCGGCTTTCGCCACAAGGCGCCCTACCCGCGCGCGATTCCGCCCAGCGCCAAGCCGCCGCGCGCGCCGGACGCGATCAAGCCCAATACACCGCTGGCCGCGCCACCGCTGGGCTGGCCGGCCGATCCGGAAGACTTGTTTGTCGACGAGAATGGCAGTCCGATGCGCATCGACAAGGGCTTCTCCTGGGAGTATCCGCTGGCGGTGCACGGCATGATGCACAACGTCATCACCAATGCCTGGCGCGGCGATCCGTACAAGATCGACACGCTGATGATTTTCATGGCCAACATGGCCTGGAATTCCAGCATGAACACCACCGAAGTGCGGCGCATGCTGAACGATCGCGACGACACCGGCGAATACAAGATTCCGTTCCTGGTGGTGTGCGATGCCTTCGAATCCGAGACCACCGCCTTCGCCGACCTGGTGCTGCCGGACACCACCTATCTGGAGCGGCATGACGTGATGTCGATGCTGGACCGGCCGATATCGGAATTCGACGGCCCGGTCGATTCGGTGCGCATTCCGGTCTTGCCGCCAACAGGCGAATGCAAGCCGTTCCAGGAAGTGCTGGTGGAACTGGCCGGCCGCCTGAACCTGCCGGCCTTCGTGCATGCCGACGGCAGCCGCAAGTTCCGCGATTACCCCGACTTCATCGTCAACTATGAGACTGAGCCGGGTTCCGGCGTCGGCTTCCTGGCCGGCTGGCGCGGCGAAAATGGCGAAAAATCGATGAAGGGCGCGCCCAATCCGGACCAGTGGAAACGCTACGAAGAAAACAACTGCGTGTTCCACCATCGCTTGCCGCCATCGATGCAATACATGCGCAACTGGAACAAGGATTACCTGGAATGGGCGCAGTCCAAGAGGCTGCGCCGCTTCACCGAACCGATCGTGATCCACATCTATTCCGATGTGATGCAAAAATTCCGCCTGGCCGCGCAGGGCAAGCGCGCCGGCCGGCAACCGCCGGAAAACCTGCGCCAGCGGATCGACACCTATTTCGATCCGCTGCCGTTCTGGTACGAGCCGCTGGAAGCCGAGAACACCGACCAGGACAGTTATCCGCTCAACGCCGTGACGCAGCGGCCAATGGCGATGTACCACTCCTGGGATTCGCAAAACGCCTGGCTGCGTCAGATCCACAGCCACAACTACCTGTTCGTCAATCCCGGCACGGCCAGCCGCGCCGGTGTGGAAGACGGCGGCTGGATGTGGGTTGAATCGTCGTGGGGCAAAGTACGCTGCATGTGCCGCTACAGCGAAGCGGTGGAACCGGGCACCGTCTGGACCTGGAACGCCATCGGCAAGGCGGCCGGCGCCTGGCACCTGACGCCGGATGCCGATGAATCGCAAAAAGGTTTCCTGCTGAACCACCTGATCACGGAAGAGCTGCCATCGGTGCAGAACCGGCCACGGGTATCGAATTCCGACCCGGTGACCGGGCAAGCCGGCTGGTACGACGTGCGGGTGCGCATCAAGCCGGCCGCCGAACCGGAACCACAGCAAACCTGGCCGCAGTTCGGCGCCATGCAGGCGCTGCCCGGCACGGCGACGCTGAAGAAGACGTGGATGGCGTATTCCGCCGGCAAAGGATGGTTCAAATGACGCAACTCGCACTCGTTATCGACTTGAACGTCTGCGTCGGCTGCCATGCTTGTGTCACCAGTTGCAAGTCATGGAACACCTCGGGCGAGGCCGGCACCCTGTCGGACCAGAATCCTTACGGCGCCAGTCCGAGCGGCACCTTTTTCAATCGCGTCCAGACCTTTGAAGTGGGCGTGTTTCCGATGACGGAAACGGTGCATTTCCCCAAGTCCTGCCTGCATTGCGAAGATCCGCCCTGCGTGCCGGTGTGTCCGACCGGCGCCAGTTACAAGCGTCCGTCGGACGGCATCGTGCTGGTCGACTATGACAAGTGCATCGGCTGCAACTACTGCGCCTGGGCCTGTCCGTATGGCGCGCGCGAGCTTGATGAGCAGCGCCAGGAAATGAGCAAGTGCACCTTGTGCGAGGACCGCATCAACAACACGGCCCTGCCGGAGCGGGATCGCAAGCCGGCCTGCGTGCTGGCCTGCCCGACCAGTGCGCGCCTGTTTGGCGACATCCATGATCCGCAGTCGGAAGTGTCGGTCGCCATTCGCGAGCACGGCGGTTATGCGCTGATGCCGGAATGGGACACCAGGCCGTCCAACCATTACCTGCCGCGGCGCAAGATCGACATCGTGGCCGAGCTCGGCGTGCAGCAATCGCGGCCCGCCGAACCGAAGGAAGTACGCCGCCCCCGTCAAGAGACGGCGGCGCTGACGTCCGAATCAACACAATAGGCATTGCATGAACCCGGCATTTTCGGTTGTATTCCTGACCACCCTGATCGGCGCTGGCCAGGGGCTGTTCGTTGCGCTTTACCTGTCCGAACTGGTGATCCTGGGCGCCGGCGGCGCCAGCCCGGCCGGCAGCAGCTACTTTGCCGCCGGCAGCGCGATTTCCCTGCTGTTCCTGATGGCTGGGCTGGTGGCCTCGTTTTTCCATCTCGGGCATCCGGAGCGCGCCTGGCGCGCGATAGCCATGTGGCGCACCTCATGGCTATCGCGCGAATGCATTGCGCTGCCGGTTTTCATGCTGGCGGTGTTTGCCTACGGCGCACTGCACTATTTCATTGGCAGCGGCGCACCGACGCTGGTGGTGGGTGCGCTCGGGCTGGTCTGCTGCGCCGCCCTGTTCTACTGCACGGCGATGATCTATGCCTGCCTGCGCTTCCTGCAGGAATGGGCCAGCCCGCTGACGATCGTCAATTTCGTGCTGCTGGGCCTGGCGTCCGGCTTTACGCTGGCGAGCGCTTATGCAGCGCTTGCAGCCCCGGTCCATGCGACCCTGTTCGTGTTGCTGGCGCTGCTGTTTGGCGCATTCGGGCTGGCAAGCCGCCTGTTGTCGCTGCGGCGTAACGCCCGCCTGAAGCCAAAATCGACGATACAAAGCGCCACCGGACTGCATCACCCAAAGGTCACGCAAAAAGCACAGGGTGCGATGGGCGGCTCGTTCAACACCCGCCAGTACTTCCACGGCAAGAGCCCGGCGCTGCTCAAACTGGTCAAGTCGCTGTTCCTGTGCTTTGCGTTCGCCCTGCCGCTGGCGATGCTGGCGCTGGGACTGGCATGGGACATGGCCCTGATGCTGGTGCTGGCGTTCATTGTCCAGTACATCGGCCTGGTGGCGGAGCGCTGGTTCTTTTTTGCCCAGGCCAACCACCCGCAGAACCTGTACTACCAGCACATCTCCTGAGCTCGGCGGCGCCGGGGTTCCGCGCCGCCAGCACCGCCAGCGTCACCGCACGCCTGGCCTGGCCGCCAGGCCGGAACGAAAATCGGTCCGGCCGAGGTTGACCGCGCCGATCAATGACTTCATGATCCACGAGTTGCCGGCCAGACAGCCCTTGGGTCGGCTGCGGCAGGCCACGCAAAGACAGGTCGCACAAGTACACCGATCGAGCCAAAAAAAACGCCGGCAAGGTGCAATCGGGCACCGGGCCGGCAACAAGACATCGCCCAACCAGGAGACTTCATGTTTCACCGCCATTCGACCATCCACCTGACGCTTGCGGCAGCCGCGTTCGTACTGACCGGCGCCAGCCACGCACAGACCGCCCCGGCCAAGGCCGCGCCGATCAAGGTGGGGCTGATGCTGCCCTACACCGGCACCTATGCCAACCTGGGCAACATGATCGAGAATGGTTTCAAGCTGTACGTGCAGGAACAGGGCGGAAAACTGGCCGGCCAGGAAATCCAGTACTTCAAGGTGGACGATGAGTCCGACCCCTCCAAGGCGACCGACAACGTCAACAAGCTGATCAAGCGCGACCAGGTGGATGTCGTGATCGGCACCGTTCACTCCGGCGTGGCGCTGGCCATGGCGCGCGCTGCCAAGGAAAGCAACAAGCTATTGATCATTCCGAACGCCGGCGCCGATGCAATCACCGGTCCGATCTGCAGCAAGACCGTGTTCCGCAGCTCGTTCTCCAACTGGCAACCGGCGTATGCGATGGGCCAGCTGGCGGCCAAGAAAGGCTACAAGAAGGCCATCACCGTGACCTGGAACTATGCCGCCGGCAATGAATCGGTGAAGGGCTTTGCCGAAGGCTTCGAAAAAGGCGGCGGCAAGATCATGCAGAGCATGAACATTGCCTTCCCCAATGTGGAATTCCAGGCGCTGCTGACCCAGATCGCCTCGCAAAAGCCGGATGTGGTGTACTCCTTCTTCGCCGGTGGCGGCGCAGTCAAGTTCGTCAAGGACTACGCGGCGACCGGCATGAACAAGACCATCCCGCTGGTGGGCCCCGGCTTCCTGACCGACGGCACGCTCGAAGCGCAGGGCGCGGCAGCACAGGGCATGATCACCACGCTGCATTACGCCGACAACCTCAATATCGCGCGTGACAAGGCTTTCCGGCTGAATTTCGCCAAGACCTACAAGACCAATGCCGACGTTTATGCGGTACAGGGTTACGATGCGGCGCAGATGCTGACGGCCGGACTGAAGGCGGCCAATGGCGATATCCGGAAACTGGAGCAAGTGGTGACCGGCATCGAAAAAGCGGAAATCGACAGCCCGCGCGGAAAATTCAAGCTGTCCGCCTCGCATAATCCCGTGCACGACATCTACATCCGCCAGGTCAAGGGCAATCTCAACGAGTTCCAGGGCGTGGCGATCAAGCAGCTCGCCGACCCGGGTCGCGGCTGCAAGATGTAATGCAGGATTGGCGATGGCCGGGGCCGGCTCCGGGCCCTCGCCAATCCAAACCAAGCAGGCTGCATTGCATCGTAGCCTGCGCCATGAACATGCCTGAATCGAGCGTGTGCCTCCAATCGGGATGCCTGGCTCAATACCGCGCTTGACCCCCTTCCCTCACGACCCCACATGGATCTTCCAACCTTCCTGGTCCAGTGCCTGAATGCGGTGCAGTACGGCCTGCTGCTATTCCTTGTCGCCAGCGGACTGACGCTGATCTTCGGCATCATGGGCGTGATCAACCTGGCGCATGGCAGCTTCTACATGATCGGCGCCTACATGGCCTTCGTGCTGGCGCCGCTGTTCGGCGACCAGTTCCTGCTGCAACTGCTGGCCGGGGTGCTGCTGTCGGCGCTGTTCGGCTTCATTCTCGAATGGCTGTTTTTCAGCTACCTGTACCAGCGCAATCACTTGCAGCAAGTGCTGATGACGTATTCGCTGATCCTGGTATTCGAGGAAGCGCGCAGCATGCTGGTGGGCAACGAGGTCCACGGCGTGGCCGTGCCGTCCTGGCTGTCCGGCGGTTTTGCGCTGGGCAATCTGATGGACTATCCGGTCTACAACCTGTTCGCATCCTTCGCATGCCTGGTGGTGGCCGTGGGCCTGTACCTGGTCGTCAACCGTACCCGGCTGGGCATGATGGTGCGGGCCGGCGCCAGCAACCGTGAAATGGTCGGCGCACTGGGCATCAACATCCGGCTGCTGTACCGCATCGTGTTCGCCGCCGGCGTCGCGCTGGCGGCGCTGGCAGGCATGATCGCCGCGCCCGCGTCGTCGGTCTATCCGGGCATGGGCGGGCAGATCCTGATCATCTGTTTTGTGGTGGTCGTGATCGGCGGCATCGGCTCGATCTCGGGCGCGCTGATCGCCTCGCTGATGGTCGGATTTGTCGACACCTTCGGCAAGGTTTTCTTTGCGCAGTACAGCGGCATGAGCGTGTATATCCTGATGGCGCTGATCCTGGTCTGGAAGCCGCAAGGCTTGCGCAGCAAGGGCTACTGACATGCGCCAAACCAACACCACAATCACGGTCCCGTTATGGCGGCAGTCGCTGCTGCCGCTGGCGATTGCCCTGGCGCTGGCAGTGATGCCGCTCTTCCTGTCGGGCTACTTGCAGGACCTGGTCCTGCGCATCGTGATCTATGCAATCTTTGCGCTGAGCCTCGAACTGCTGGTCGGCATGACGGGGCTGGTCAGCCTGGGGCATGCCGCTTTCTTCGGTATTGGCGCATATGTCACGGTGCTGGGTTCGCCGGAATCCGAGGCCGGATCAGTCGCTGCCTTGCTGCCGCTGGCAATGCTGGCGGCCGGCGTCTACGCGCTGGCGGTCGGCGCACTGTCGCTGCGCACGCGGGGCGTGTACTTCATCATGGTGACGCTGGCGTTTGCGCAACTGGCGTATTTCGTTTTCCACGATACCCAGCTGGGCGGCGGCAGCGATGGCATATTTCTCAATGTCCGGCCGACGCTGGCGCTGGCGGGCCAGGTGCTGGCCGACCTCGACAATGGCCTGCACAAGTACTGGTTTTCGCTGGCAGCGCTGGTGCTGACTTATGGCTTGCTGGCATTGATCCGGCGCTCACCGTTCGGCCACGCGCTGGCCGGCATTCGCATCAATGAAGACCGCATGCGCGCCAGCGGTTACCGGACCTATTTCTACAAGCTGGCTGCGTTCGTCATCGCCGGCATGCTGGCCGGCCTGTCGGGATTCCTGATGGCTGCCAAGAATGGCGGCGTCAATCCCGAATTCCTGTCCTGGCACGAGTCGGGCGCCGTGCTGCTGATGATCATATTGGGCGGCCTGGGCAGCCTGCGCGGCGCGGTGCTGGGTACTGTTGCCTTCGTGCTGCTGAAGGAATTTTTCTCGTCTGCCGCCTTGCTGGGCCGGGTCGCCGACCACTGGCAAATGACGCTTGGCCTGTCCATGATTTTCCTGGTGGCATGGCTGCCGGACGGCTTGATTGGCGCGGGCCGCCGGGTGGCGGGAATATGGCGGCGAATCCGCAGGCAGCCTTGAGCGCGCGATGGCGCGTGCTCCCAAGTCCCCCGTTCAGGATTGACCTGGCCGCGTGCTGCTAGTTGGCGGCGCCATGCCGTACCAGCCGCTTGAACATTTCTGCCGCCACAATCGCCGCCAGCGTCGCCAGGGCGGCCAGCGCCAGGCCGGTAGCGTCGGGCAGGTCAAACCGAAACGCACGGCGCAACCAGTCATTTTCAAATACCAGCAACAGGCTTGCCAGCGTGCCGCCCAGCACCCACCACTGCGCGCTGTTGCGGCGCCGCAGTACCGACAGCAAATTGGCAGCGCGCGAGCGGTTGACCACGATCAGCCCCAGGTTGCCCAGCACGAGGGTGATGAACGCCAGCCCGCGGGCCGCGGTCTCGGCCGCACCAGCGGCCAGTGCGCCAAAAAACACCGCCGCCACCGCCAGCAGCACCAGGCCGCCGCCCACCAGCGCCAGCTGCAGGTTGTCCCAGCCAAGCAGCGCCAGGCCAGGCGGACGCGGCGGGCGGGTCATCAAGTCATCTTCCGGCGGCTCGTTTTCAAACACCGTGGCGCAGGCAGGGTCGATGATCAGTTCAAGGAAGACGATATGCGCCGGCAGCAAGGCCAGCGGCGCGCCGGCCAACAGCGGCAGCAGCGCCATGCCGGCAATCGGCAAGTGCGCGGCAATCACGTAAGCCATTGCCTTGCGCAGGTTGTCGTAAATGCGGCGTCCCATGCGCACCGCTTGCACGATGGCGCCGAAGTCGTCCTCCAGCAGCACCAGCGACGAGGCTTCGCGGGCGACGTCGGTGCCGCGCTGTCCCATGCTGATGCCGATATGGGCGGCCTTCAGCGCCGGCGCATCGTTGATGCCGTCGCCAGTCATTGCCACTACCTCGCCAATGTCGCGCAAGGCCAGCACCAGCCGCAGCTTTTGCTCGGGCTTGATGCGGGCGTACACGTGCACCTCACGCACCGCCGCGCGCAAGACCTGCTCATCCATCGCTGCCAGTTCAGCGCCGGTCACGACCCGGTGCGATGGGATGCCGGCCTGGCGCGCAATCGACAAGGCAGTGGCGGGATAGTCGCCGGTGATCATGATCACCCGCATGCCGGCGCGGTGGCAGTCGGCAACCGCTGCCGGCACTTCAGGACGCAGCGGATCGGCAAACGCCACCAGGCCCTGCCATTCGAAGGCAAAGCCATCGAGCGCGGCGGGCCACTGCGTGCCGGCGCTGCTGGCGTGCGCCACCGCCAGCACGCGCAGGCCGCGCGCTGCCAGTTGTTCGACTTGTTGCAGCATCGCCGCTGTCTGCTGCGCTGGCATGCCGCACAAGCGGGCCACTGACTCGGGCGCGCCCTTGGCGGCGACCAGCACCTTGTCTTGTCCGGGAATTTGCCAGCAATGCGCCATGGCGACGATGTCCGGCGTCAGTGCGTATTCGTGCAACAGGGCCAGCGCCGGGATTGCGACCGGGGTTGCGGCCGACGTCGCGGCCGGGGCTGCCGGCAGGGCGGACTGCAGGCTGGCTGCGCTGGCCTGCGCTGTCGAGGCCGTCGCGGTGGCGCTGGATTTACCTGGTGCCGCCCGCGCTGCTGCCCCGTGGTACAGGGCCGCGACCGCGACGGCGACCATCG
>NZ_JAUSNH010000025.1 GCF_030645335.1 Lacisediminimonas sp.
CATTGCGGGCAGTTGCTGTTTGCGCCCGGCACCGATGAAGACGCGCTGATGGAAGCCGCGCTCGAAGCCGGCGCCGACGACGTGATCACCGACGACGAAGGCGGCATCGAAGTGCTGTGCGGCCCGCACGACCTCACCACCATCCGCGAAAAGCTGGAAAAGGCAGGGTTCAAGCCGGAAGTGGCTGAAGTGACGATGAAGCCGTCC
This sequence comes from Lacisediminimonas sp., assembly GCF_030645335.1. GTDB lineage: Bacteria > Pseudomonadota > Gammaproteobacteria > Burkholderiales > Burkholderiaceae_D > Lacisediminimonas. The sequence continues at coordinate 208 of NZ_JAUSNH010000025.1, forward strand.
ACCGAGACCGTTTTTGCCGGCGAGGACGCGCTCAAGATGCAAAAGCTGCTCGACGCCCTGGAAAACCTGGACGACGTGCAAGAGGTGTTCACCAACGCGATCATTGAAGACTGATCTCCTGCGCTGCGCTTGGTCCTGAGCTTTCCCGACTTTTCCATTCCCGGCCCGCGACCGGCTTTACCCAAACATCCGCATTCCATGAAAATTCTTGTCGTAGGATCAGGTGGCCGCGAGCATGCACTGGCCTGGAAACTGGCCCAGTCGGAGCGCATCCAGATGGTGTATGTCGCGCCCGGCAATGGCGGCACCGAGCAGGACCAGCGCCTGCGCAACGTGCCCATTACCGACCCCAAATGGCTGGCGCAGTTTGCCCAGAAAGAACATATCGGCCTGACCGTGGTCGGGCCGGAAGTGCCGCTGGCAGCGGGCATCGTCAATATCTTCCGCGAACAGGGCCTGAAGATTTTCGGGCCGACCCGGGAAGCCGCCCAACTGGAAAGCTCCAAGGACTTTGCCAAGTCCTTCATGCAGCGCCACAACATACCCACCGCCCGCTCCCGGACATTTTCGGACGTCGCTGCGGCCCACGACTACGTGCAGCAGCAAGGTGCGCCGATCGTGATCAAGGCCGACGGCCTGGCCGCCGGCAAGGGCGTGGTGGTGGCCATGTCGCTGGACGAAGCGCATGCCGCGGTCGACATGATGCTGTCGGACAACCGGCTGGGCGACGCCGGCGCACGCGTCGTGATCGAAGAATTCCTGGCCGGCGAGGAAGCCAGCTTCATCGTCATGGTGGATGGCAAGAATATCCTGCCGCTGGCCACCAGCCAGGATCACAAGCGCCTGCAGGATCATGACGAAGGCCCGAATACGGGCGGCATGGGCGCCTATTCGCCGGCGCCGATCGTCACGCCAGCGCTGCATGCGCGCGTGATGCGCGAAATCATTGTGCCGACCGTGCAGGGCATGGCAAAGGACGGCATACCATTCACCGGCTTCCTGTATGCAGGCCTGATGATCGACAGCCAGGGCAATCCGCGCACGCTGGAATTCAATTGCCGCATGGGCGACCCGGAAACGCAGCCGATCATGGCGCGCCTGAAGACCGATCTCGTGGGCGTGATGGAACATGCCGTCAACGGCACGCTGGACGCGGTCGAGCTGCAATGGGATCGGCGCACCGCATTGGGCGTGGTGATGGCGGCGGCCGGTTATCCGGACGCACCGCGCAAGGGCGATGTGATCACCGGCATTCCGACCGAGACGGCCGATTGCGTCACCTTCCATGCCGGCACCGCCATCAAGGACGGTGCACTGGTCGTCACCGGCGGCCGGGTGCTGTGCGTGGTGGGCCTGGGCGACACCGTGCGCATGGCGCAAAAGGTCGCCTACGAGGCAGCCGACCAGATCCATTTCGATGGCGCGCAGTTCCGCCGGGACATCGGCTGGCGGGCCTTGAAGCGGCTGTAGCCAACAATCCCACATTGATTCCATGCCCGACACCGTGACGCCAGCGCCGCCCTTGCAACTTGCCGTTAAAGACTATCTGCTCTGCTTGCAGGCCAGCATCGTGGCCGCGCTCGAAGCGGTGGACGGCAAGCCATTCATTCGCGACACCTGGGAGCGCCCGGACGGCGGCGGCGGCATTTCACGCCTGCTGGAGGACAGCACGGTGCTGGAGCGCGGCGGCGTCGGCTTCTCCCATGTGATGGGCAAAAACTTGCCGCCCTCGGCCGCAGCCAACCGCCCGGAACTCGCCGGCCGCAACTGGGAAGCGATGGGCGTGTCGCTGGTGCTGCATCCGCGCAATCCTTACGCACCGACGGTGCACATGAACGTGCGCTTTTTCATCGCCACGGCAGAAGGCCAGCTGCCGGTCTGGTGGTTCGGCGGCGGCATGGACTTGACGCCGTACTACGGCTTTGAAGAGGATGCGCGTCATTTCCATCGCACTTGCCAGGCTGCGCTGGCGCCATTCGGCGAGGACCTGCACCCGCGCTTCAAACAGTGGTGCGACGACTATTTTTACCTGAAGCACCGCCAGGAAGCACGCGGCGTCGGCGGCATCTTCTTCGATGATTTCAATGCTCCGGGTTTCGATGCCAGCTTCGCGATGATGCAAAGCGTGGGCGACCACTTCCTGCCGGCCTACCTGCCGCTGCTGGAGAAACGCATCGGCATGCCGTATGGCGAGCGTGAACGCGACTTCCAGGCCTACCGGCGCGGGCGCTATGTCGAGTTCAACCTGGTGTTCGACCGTGGCACCTTGTTCGGCCTGCAGTCGGGCGGGCGCACCGAATCCATCCTGATGTCGCTGCCGCCGATCGTCAAATGGCGCTACAACTGGCAACCGGAACCGGGCACGCCCGAAGCATTGCTGTACACTGATTTCCTTCCACACCGGGATTGGCTGACGTGAATACGCGCCCCGTCGTGCTGCTGATGGGTGGCAGCTTCGATCCGGTGCACCAGGGACATGTTGCGGTTGCGGGCCATTTCAGCAGGCTGCTGGCGCCGGATTCATTGCGGCTGCTACCGGCCGGCGACCCGTGGCAGAAGCCGCCGTTAAAGGCATCTGCGGCAGACCGGGTCGCGATGTTGCGGCTGGCTTTCGATGGCCTGCCGGTACCGGTCGTGATCGACGAACAGGAAATACGGCGCGGCGGCGGCAGCTATACGGTAGATACATTGCGCTCGCTGCGCGCCGAACTCGGCAACGAGGCATCGCTGGCATGGATTATCGGCGCCGACCAACTGGCGCAATTCAATACTTGGCACGACTGGCGTTCATTGTTCGACCTGGCGCATTTTTGCGTCGCTGCACGGCCCGGCTACGCAATGGATCAAGCGCATCTGCCGCCAGAAGTGGCAACAGCGTTTTCGCAGCGGATGGGAACGGCAGCGCAATTGCGGGATTGCGCGCAAGGCGTGGCGTTATTTGCATCGAATCTTTCGTTCGACATGTCATCTACTGAAGTGCGTGCCGCACTGGCGCGTGGCGAGCTCCCGGCGCAGTCCTTGCCCCCCACGGTGCTAGACTATATTAAACAACATCACATTTATCGAATCTAATGGACATCAAAAAACTGCAAGCCCTCGTCGTTGACGCCCTGGAAGATGTCAAGGCGCAAGATATCGTCCTGTTCGACACGACCCACCTGACTTCCCTGTTCGATTCGCTGGCCGTGGCGTCGGGCACCTCCAACCGCCAGACCAAGGCATTGGCAGCCTCCGTGCGCGACAAGGTCAAGGAAGCCGGCGGACAAGTCATCGGCGTGGAAGGCCAGGATACCGGCGAATGGGTGCTGGTCGACTTGGGCGACATGATCGTCCACATCATGCAGCCTGCGATCCGCGCCTATTACCGGCTCGAAGAGATCTGGGGCGACAAGCCGGTCAAGCTGTCCGACGTCAAGCGCCGCTCGCGCGGGCCGGTCAAGGCCGTAGCCAGCGCCAGCAGCGAGGCCGACAAGCCAGCGCGCCGCCGTCATATCGTCGGCGTGGGCGAAACGGGTGCTGAAGTCCCCGCGGCCGCAGCAAAACGACCGACCAAAGCCAGCGCAGGCGAGACTGCCAGCCCACGCGCTGCGAGCAAGACGCCGGCCAAGGCTGGAGCCAAGCCTGCCGCCCGCAAGACCGCCAGCAAGACCGCCGCAAAAGCTGCGCCGAAGACCGGCGTAAAGTCCGCCGCCGGCAAGACTGCAGCCAAGTCCGCATCCAAAACCGCCGGCAAGACCGCAGCCAAGCCAACCACGGCACGCAAGACCGCTGCCAAGACCCCGGTCGGCAAGACTGTCAAAGTGTCGCCGGGCAAGACGGCTACTGCCGGCAAGGCGCCGGCACGCCGCACTGCCGAGCGCTGATCGCGGCCCGTCCTGCTGCTGACGGCGGGCCCTGAATGCAACTGGTGATCGCCGCCGTCGGCCACAAGATGCCAGCGTGGATCGAATCGGGTTTCCAGGAGTATGCCAAGCGCATGCCGGCGCAATGCCGGATCGTGCTGCGTGAAATCAAGCCGGTCGACCGCTCCGGCAGCAGGAGTGCGGAAGCCGTGATGGCCCTGGAGCGCGAGCGCATCGAGGCGGTGGTGCCCAAAGGCTCACGCATCGTCGCGCTCGACGAGCATGGTCGCGACCTGACCACACTGCAACTGGCCGACAAGCTCAAAGAGTGGCAGCAGCAACGCGGCGATGTTACATTCGTCATCGGTGGTGCAGACGGCCTGGATGCCGGATTCAAGCAGCGCGCCGACCTGCTGCTGCGCGTGTCGAGCCTGACTTTGCCGCATGGCATGGTGCGCGTGCTGCTCGCCGAACAGCTCTATCGCGCCTGGTCCATCACCGAAAACCATCCCTACCACCGCCCCACACTCTGAACCAGCACGGATGAAACCCGCCGACCAGAAGATCTACCTGGCATCGAAAAGCCCGCGTCGCCGCGAATTATTGCGCCAGGTCGGCGTGGAATTCCAGTTACTGATGCTGCGCGAAAGCCCGGAACGCGGCCCCGACATCAGCGAGGCAGTGATCCCCGGCGAAGCCGCGATCGACTATGTGATCCGCGTGACGCGCGAAAAGCTGGCCCTCGCCGAGAAGGCGATGTACTGGCGCCGCCTGCCGGTGCGGCCGATCCTGACGGCCGATACCACGGTGACCATCGACGATACGATCCTTGGCAAGCCGGCCAATCGCGACGAAGCGATTGCCATGATGAGGCTGCTGTCCGGCCGCACACACCAGGTGATGACGAGCGTTGCAGTCCGGACCACGGACGACATGTGGCAGTCCACCAACGTGTCGTCCGTGACCTTCGCCACGCTGACTGAACAACAGATACGCAACTACTGCGCGCTGGCTGAACCCTACGACAAGGCCGGCGGCTACGGCATCCAGGGACAGGCTGCAGCCTTCATTGCGGAAATCAGCGGCAGCTATTCCGGCATCATGGGATTGCCGCTGCATGAGACGGCACAACTACTCGAACAGGCCGGCATCCGCATCCTATGACTGAAGATATCCTGATCAACGTCACACCGCAGGAAACCCGGGTCGCACTGATCCTGCAGGGCGCCGTGCAGGAACTGCATGTGGAGCGGACCGCATCGCGCGGCCGCGCCGGCAACGTCTATCTTGGCCGCGTGGTGCGGGTATTGCCCGGCATGCAATCCGCGTTCATCGACATTGGCCTGGAGCGCGCCGCCTTCCTGCACGTGGCCGACATCTGGGAGGCGCGTGCGCGCGATGGCACCAATGCCCCGCTGCAAGCGATCGAAAAGCTGTTGTTCGACGGCCAGAACGTGCTGGTGCAAGTGATCAAGGACCCGATCGGCACCAAGGGTGCGCGCCTGTCGACGCAAATTTCCATCGCCGGCCGCATGCTGGTCTACCTGCCGCAAGACCCGCACATCGGCATTTCGCAGCGCATTGAAAACGAAGCCGACCGCGACGCCCTGCGCCAGCGCATGCAACGGCTGCTACCCACCGACGAGCGCGGCGGCTTCATCGTGCGCACGATGGCCGAAGACAGTTCCGAGCATGACCTGTCGATGGATATCGACTATCTGCGCAAGACCTGGGCCACGGTGACGCAGCAAGCCAAGAGCCGGCCATCGCCCGCCCTGCTGTACCAGGACCTGAGCCTGGCGCAGCGGGTGCTGCGCGACTTCGTGCATGACGAGACCACGACCATCCAGGTCGATTCGCGCGAGAACTTCCAGAAGCTGCATGAGTTCGCCACCATCTACACGCCATCGGTGC
>NZ_JAUSNH010000026.1 GCF_030645335.1 Lacisediminimonas sp.
TGGTGACTTTCTTTTTGGCGCCGCCAAAAAGAAAGTTACACGCCCGCGGGGGCGTCTCCCCGCTTAACAACAAAGATGATAAAACCCGCAAAACAAGCCGAAGCAAAAAACCCAAAAAACCCAAAAAACACCATATAAAAAAACAATCAACCAAAAACCGAAACAGAAAACGAAACAAGCATCCTCAAACTCTCCCCATTCCGAAGCGAAACCAATCCCGGCTTAGCCTTCACATGAAACGCATCAATCGGATGCGAAATCGGCTCAAAACAAAAGAACCCACCCCCAGCCGGCCGGTAAAGCAAACTATATCCACTCACCGGCGCCACCCGCATCAGCACCCCAAGTCCAGAATCAGGATAAGCAACCCGCATCACCCCATCCCATCCGGAAAAACAATTATCAATCAGGCCACCGCCACAAACGGCAGCCGGCTCATTGAAATCCCACCCCACCGGCAAGCCGGTCGAATAGGTAATCGGAATCGCATCCTCCCCCGAAAGCCAGACGCCCGACGAGCGAGCCTGCAATCGCGTCGAGGAATTGCAGACAAAATAGGGATGCAGCCCCAGGCCGTAAGGCAAGGCCGTGCGCCCCCGATGCGTCACCTTCAGCGAAACCCGCAATCCTTCAGGCAGCAATTCAAAACCTTGCTCGGCATCGTATTCATAGGGATTGCCATCGAACCGGCGCGACGACAGCCCAAGCACTGCGCTGCCGCCATCCGACTCCAGCACGTGCCAGGGCTGCAACCAGCCATCGCCGTGGATCGGGTAGGGCTCGCCATGACGATTATTACGGATCGGATGATGTACGCCGTGATGGGCAAAGCCCCCCTGCGTAATCCGGTTCGACCACGGTAGCAGCGGAAAACACGCCAGCGTATAGCGGTCGTCAGACACACCATCCCAGGCCCGCAGCAAGGCCTGCTCGCCAGCAGCCGGCTTCCAGTCCCAACTGGCGATCCCGCCCCCCAACTCCGGCACCAGCCGCAGTCGCTGCTGCGCGTTTTCAAGAACCAGCAATCGTGTTTCCATGAATGCCTTGCCTAGCCGCGAAACATGTCGGCCGGCAGTCCGGCAATACCGGGCTCGGCGGCGAACAAGCCGCCGGCCAGCGGTTCGGCCAGCCGCTGCGCCGGCGTCAATCCGACCGCGGCACTGGTGATGTACAGGGTGGACAGGTCTGGCCCGCCAAAGCTGCAACTGGTGACCTGGCTGACCGGTAGCGTGATCGTCATCAGCACCACGCCTTCGCTGTCGTGACGGGTCAGCTTGCCGGCGCCCCAGTGGGCAATCCACAAGCCGCCTTCGGCGTCGGTCGTCATGCCGTCCGGAGAGCCCTCGCCAGCGCCAAACTGCAGGAACAGGCGCTTGTTGGCGACACTGCCGGTTTCGGGGTCGAAGTCGAAGGCATGGACGCGACCATAAACGCTGTCGTTGAAGTACATGGTGCGCTGGTCGGCCGACCATGCCGGACCATTGGTGACTGGATAGCCGCTGTCGACCCGCTCGCACTGCATGGCGGGCGTGAGGCGGTACAGCGAACCGGTAGGGGCCTTGCAATCGAAATCAATGGTGCCGGCCCAGTAGCGGCCCTGGCGATCGCATTTGCCGTCATTGAAGCGATTGCCGGGCAGATGCGCTTCGGGTGCCGCCAGGTGTTCCAGCTTTTTGGTGGCCGGGTCAAAGAAGGCGAAGCCATGACGCAGCGTGACGATCAGGCCAGGCTTGCCCATGCGCTCGGCGGCGGAGCTGATCTCTTCGTCGAATTGCCAATGGCGCTGGCGCGGGGTTTCGCCCGGCGCGTAACGGTGCAGCCGGTGCTGCAGGATATCGACCCAGTACAGCGCCTGTTCGCGAGAAGACCAAAGCGGGCCTTCTCCCAGTTCCGCTTTTGCATCCCATACGCAATGAAGGTGCATGATGAATCCGGCCTTTCAGTGCGATTCGCGCGGAACCAGCGCGCCGCTGGATCCGACCAGGAAATCGAAGTCCGCCCCCAGGTGTGCCTGCTGCACATGCTCCACATACAGCCGGACATAGCCGCGCTCCGGTGCCGGCGGCGCAGTCCACCGGGTACGGCGCCGGGCCAGTTCGGCGTCGTCCACCTCCACGTGCAAGCTTCGCCGCGGCACGTCGAGCTGGATCATGTCGCCGTCGCGCACCAGCGCCAGTGGACCGCCAATGCTGGCCTCGGGCGAGGTATGCAATACCACCGTGCCGTAGGCCGTGCCGCTCATGCGCGCGTCCGAAATGCGCACCATGTCGGTAATGCCTTTCTTCAATATCTTTTTTGGCAGCGGCATGTTGCCGACTTCCGCCATGCCGGGATAGCCGCGCGGCCCGCAATTCCTCAGCACCATCACACAGTGTTCGTCGATGTCGAACGCGTCGTCGTCGATGCGCGAGCGCAGCTCTTCAATGTTGTCGAATACGACCGCCCGGCCGCGATGCGTGAGCAAGTGGGGGGACGCCGCCGATGGCTTGATTACCGCGCCGTCCGGCGCCAGGTTGCCTTTCAGGATCACGATGCCGGCGTTTGGCTTGAATGGCGCATCCATGCTGCAGATGACTTCGCGGTTGTAGCAGGGCGCATCGCGCACGTTCTCGCCAATGGTCTGCCCATTCACCGTGAGCGCGTCACCATGCAGCAAGGGAAGCATCTCGCGCATCAGCGCCGGCAGGCCGCCGGCGTAGTAAAAGTCTTCCATCAGGAAACGGCCGGACGGCTGCAGGTCCAGCAAGCAGGGCAATTCGCTGGCCAGTTGATCCCAGTCCTCCAGCTTCAGCGGCACGCCGATGCGTCCGGCAATTGCCAGCAGATGCACTACCGCATTGGTCGAACCGCCGATTGCCGCCAGCACCCGCACCGCATTTTCGAACGCGTGGCGCGTCAGGATGCGCGCCATGCCAAGGTCTTCTTCGACCATGCGCACGATACGGCGGCCACTCAATTGCGCCAGCCGGTTGCGGCGCGTGTCAGGCGCGGGTATCGCTGCATTGCCGGGCAGCGACATGCCCAGCGCCTCCACCATGCTGGCCATGGTCGATGCCGTGCCCATCGTCATGCAGTGTCCGGCCGAGCGGTTCATGCAGGCTTCCGCCTCGGTGAACGCCGCCTGCGTCATCTCGCCCGCCCGCACCATTTCAGACATCTGCCAGACGCCGGTGCCGGAGCCGATATCCTGGCCACGAAATTTACCGTTCAGCATGGGCCCGCCGGATACGCCGATGGTGGGCAGTCCGCAACTGGCTGCACCCATCAGCAGCGCCGGCGTGGTCTTGTCGCAGCCCATCAGCAGCACCACGCCATCGATCGGATTGCCGCGGATCGATTCTTCCACGTCCATGCTGGCCAGGTTACGAAACAGCATGGCCGTTGGACGCAGCTGCGTTTCGCCCAGGGACATCACCGGAAACTCCAGCGGAAAGCCGCCGGCTTCCAGCACGCCGTGTTTGACGAATTCCGCCAGTTCGCGGAAATGGGAGTTGCAAGGGGTCAGTTCCGACCAGGTGTTGCAGATGCCGATCACGGGCCGGCCGTCGAAGGCGTCGTCCGGATAGCCCGGCTTCTTGGTCCAGCTTCGATGGACGAAGCCGTCACGATCTTGTTGGCCGAACCAGGCCTGGCTGCGACGTATTGAATTTTTTGTAGTCATAGGCATCAAGGGAGTGACCGCAACGAGTGGCGGACCCACTTGTCATGTGAGTAAGCCCATCTTCGAAAGTTCAGGAGAGTCCAGATGACTGCAGGAAATGGTTTGGCGCGCTTTCCCGGCATAGCCGGCAAGCGGGTATTCATTACCGGTGGCGGCTCGGGTATCGGCGCGGCGCTGGTCAGCGCCTTTGCCGAACAGGGGGCGACGGTCGGATTTGTCGATATCGCGGTGGAAGCCGGCAATGCATTGTGCGAACGCCTGGCCAGCCAGGGATTGGCCAGGCCCTTGTTCCGCCTTTGCGATATCCGCGATATCGCCTCCCTGCAGTCCGTCATGCAGGGATTGGCCGCGGAGGTCGGCGACTTCGATGTATTGGTCAACAATGCCGGCAATGACGACCGCCATCGGATCGAGGACGTGAGCGTCGAATATTGGGATGATCGTATCGCCATCAACCAGCGGCCAATGTTCTTTGCCTGCCAGTCGGTGGCGCCGGGCATGAAAAGGAAGGGCGGCGGCTCGATCATCAATATCGGGTCGGCCAGCTGGCACATGGCCGGCGGCGGTTATCCGGTCTATACGACAAGCAAGGCTGCGGTGAGCGGACTCACGCGTGGACTGGCCCGCGATCTCGGGCCGTTTCGCATCCGGGTCAATACCGTCACGCCCGGCTGGGTGATGACAGAGCGTCAGATCGCGCTGTGGCTGGATGAGGAGGGCGAAAAGCAGATCGATCGCAGCCAGTGCCTGCCGGGCCGCGTGCAACCCTGGCATGTGGCGCGCATGGTGCTGTTCCTGGCGGCGGATGACAGCGCAATGTGTACCGCCCAGGAATTCATTGTCGATGGCGGCTGGGTCTGACGCGCCACGCAGCGCATCACCGGCGGGGGCAAATGATTGAAATGGCACAAGACCAGGCGGCGCCGCGGGCGGGAATTGATTGCGCCCGCCGTGTCTCTAATAGTCAATTCAATCGACCAGGTGTGGTGATGCCGACCAAAGACAGCGCAGAAAAAAGCGAAAACGAAGTCCCGTCGCAGGGTTCGAATGTGCAGGATGGGTTTGCAACCGACACGCTCAACCTGATTGCCGGGCACAAGGGAAAGCTGGCTGTTGGTGCCGCAGCCGCTCTCGGCTTGATGATCCTGTACCACTGGCGGGAAAAATCCCTTGCCGAGGAAGACCCGCAGGCCTACGCGCAACTGAAAAAATTCACGGCGCCGTTCAAGTCGGCCGATGAGGTCGAGCAGGAAGAGTTTGAACGCCGGATGCGCGAGCAGGGGACGCATCCGCCGATCTGAACAGGCTTTGCCCGGCTGTGTGCCTGGAAGGACACCCTCAAGCTTGCACAATCAGGCGATGCAAAGTGAACGCGATGCAGCGCGACGCCTATCCTGACGTCACGCGCTTATTGCCGTACGCTTGTTCCCTGACCATTCGGCACTATTTTTCGGCCTTGGGTTCGGGCGCAGGCCCACGCTTCATTTTCTTGTGCTTCGAACGCTTGGCATCCCGCTTGGTGGCGGACGCTGCACCCGCAGCGGTGTCACTGGCGCCGGAACTGGCGGCTTGCTGGCGCGCGCGTATTTCGTCGGCGCGGCGCTCGACATCACGCACTTTATCCGGGTCGGTACTTTCGGAAATGCCTTGCAGCGGGGCATTTTGCGCCATCGCTGTACCGCATGCAGCCAACAACAGCACCAGCAGGATTCTTTTCATCTGTCTCTCCGGTCGATGGACATGTTTAAGAGCCGCGATCGCGGCCTGGAGTTCGCCTTTGTGCCGGTCCTGCGATTGCGCAAGATCAGCTTATCGCTCAGGGAGCCAGCACAAACAGGATCAGGGACAGGCCGGTAAGCATGCCGGCAGCAAGCAGCATCACGATCAGCGGAATTTTCATGGCGTCACCTTTAACGAAGAAGCATGCTGCTTTGATACTGGCGAGGGCCAAAGCGTTCCTGATGACGCCGCAAGCTTGCCAGGCGTGCCGGCGATGCAGGCAGCCAATGAAAATCCGGATGGACAGGAAACCGGCAGGCAGGGATGATGTGCAGTCAAGATCTGCCGGAATTGTTTGCGGCGGCGAATGTATTTCATCACGTAAGCATCAACCCGCGAGTTGATCAAAGCCGCTAAGCTTGCCTTGGCAATTGATTGAACCGGACGGGCGCAGTGCATACGGGAATTGCTGCTTCCGCGAGGCGTCTTGTTGATAGCGCAATGTTTGCGCCAGTCGCTTTACCCGCCGTTTGTTCCGTTGTCGATTATCAAAACGACATCAACCCCGGCGCGTCACACTGGAAACAGTTCAACACTGACAACGGGGTAAGGCATGGAGACAACAGCACGCAATTACGATCCGGATAACCTGCTTGCGTCCTTGATCGGAAAACTCAAGCTGAAGAATGACGCAGCACTTTCCCGTGCGCTTGAGGTTTCGCCACCAGTGATCAGCAAAATTCGTCATCGCCGGCTTCCGGTAACCGGTTCGCTCTTGATCCGGATGCATGAAGTCAGTAACCTGAGCATCGGTGAGCTGCGAGGCTTGCTCGGTGACCGCCGCAATAAATTCCGCATCAGCGACAAGCATTTCAAGCCGCGAGCTGCGGGTGATAACCAGGCCAGGGAGTGAAAATGAATGCAGCGTGCCATGTGACGCAGATCGTTGTTGGTGCACGCGGAAAAGGCAGGGCACTGGGCGACAAGCCAGTGCCCTTGCAATCCCGGTGGCAATCCCGGGTGCAGTATCTTGCACTGGCCGTGCTGATGTGCGGCACGGCGGCGCCCGCGGCCTCGGCTGGCCTGGGCGACATGCTTGGCGCGCTGGCTGCCAGCCCCGGCGAGCGCGGCCGCGGCCGCAGCCTCGATGATGCATTGCAGCGGCTGGCCAAACAAATGAACCGCGACACGCCGCAAGTGATCGACAAGGAAATCCGGCTGGACAGGGTCAGTGCCGAACCCGGTACGGAACTGGTCTATCACTACACCTTGCTCGGGCGCCCGGCTGCGGAATTGCCGGCGGAGGTCTTTTACGGCAAGCTCGCCCCGGCCGTGAGAGCCAAGCTCTGCCAGGATCCGCAGATGCAGAAGCTTCTCGATAGCGGTGCGTGGGTGGCTTTTTCATATCGCGGCAGCGACGGCCGCGATATCGGCAAGCTGTCTTACCGGCAGCGCGATTGCGCAGACAAGGGCTGACCCAAGCAGTGTGTCCTTGCAGGTCCGGTAAGTCAGCAAACAGCGGGTCCGGACAGTCCGGAAGCCAGGGATATTCAATGCGTTCATTGCTTTTCAATATGACCGGCCATTGCAGGCGCCTGGCGCTGGTGGTGGCCTGCGGTGTGCTGCTGGCATGCACCACGGATGGTACGCAAGGCAGCAGTTCCGGCGCCAGCAACAGCGGCGTGACCTTCCGTGAAGTGATGGGGGACTTCTGCCCGCCGGCGCAGGCCATGAAAGGCAATTGCTGAAGTCGGTGGCGCCCGCGCAACAACACGCGCCTGATTGATCAGCCACAATTTTTTCGCGGCACGGATCGATATGATTGTCTGGCCCCCTGACACCTCGCGAGCAGGAGTCGGGCCTGACAAGTTCCGTGGAGAAAAAATGCAGTCACAACGCCGCCACTCAACCCTGGTCCGTGTCTGGAATTATTACCGCATCTTCCGGGTCCGATCCGGGCCTGTGCGTTCACTGTACCTTGCGCTGGGCCTGGCTTGGTGATGCGGCGCGGCTGCCATCGGCCCTATGCTCGAATGACGGTCGCAAACCGGCGCAGTGCGGCAAATTCAGGTACGCCTTGATCGTCGCCGCCGTCATTCATAACGCTTGAGTTCTTCCATTGAATTGATGTTGCGGAACGCCGCTTCGTCGGGGAAGCTGACTTCGACGGTGTTCAGGCTGCCGGTCCAGGCGTCGATTTTCCGGCCGCCCTTGTGCAGGAACTCTTCGAGGTGCGTCAACAGCCTGGACGGCACCAGGCAAAACACCGGATGCGGCTGGCGCTGTGCACCGGAGCCGGTGACGGCCATTGCCACGTCCGCCTGTTTTTCTTCCAGCGCATCGGCCAGCCGTTCGACCAGGTCCAGCGGCAGGAACGGGGAATCGCAGGGCGCCGTCACCAGGTATTCCGATTCGCAGTGGGACAGCCCGGTATGCAGTCCGGCCAATGGCCCGGCGAAGCCGCCGATCTGGTCCGGCCACACCGCCACGCCAAATCCTTCGTAAGGCCCCAGGTTCTGGTTGGCGTTGATCATCAGGTTGCCGACCTGCGGCTGCAGTCGCATCATCACATGCAGCGCCATCGGCGCGCCGCGAAATTGCTGCAGCCCCTTGTCGACCGTGCCCATGCGGGTACCGCGTCCGCCCGCCAGTATCAGGCCGGTAATCTGATGGAGTTCCATTGTTGCATCTGCCTTGATTGGATTGGTTGATTCAGCCGCGCCAATATAACTGATCCGGACCTTTGCCTGTTGGTCTTGGCCGGCGCGGCGCCAGAGCTAAACGCAAGCGCCGGAATTGGCTTTGGTTTAGACTGGCGACGCACTATACGGGAGAGGTGATGAGCATTACGGTTGAAGCAGTCCGGTCGGCACTTGGCCAAGTGATTGACCCTAATACTGGCAAGGACTTTGTCAGCGCCAAGGCGGCGAAAAACATCAAGGTCGACGGCAGCGATGTATCGCTCGACATCGAGCTGGGCTATCCGGCCAAAAGCCAGCTGGACATGCTGCGCAAGCTGGTGATTGCGGCGGTGCGCGCAATACCGGGCGCCGGCAATGTCAGCGTCAACATGCAGGTCAAGATCGTTGCGCACACGGCGCAGCGGGGCGTCAAGCTGATGTCCAACGTCAAGAACATCATTGCGGTGGCGTCGGGCAAGGGCGGGGTCGGCAAGTCGACCACGGCGGTCAACCTGGCGCTGGCGCTGGCGGCCGAAGGCGCCGCAGTCGGGCTGCTGGACGCCGATATCTACGGTCCGTCGCAACCGATGATGATGGGCATTACCGGCCGGCCCGAGTCATCCGACGGCAAGACCATGGAGCCGATGGAAAACCACGGCCTGCAGGTGTCGTCGATCGGTTTCATGATCGATGCCGACGAGCCGATGGTCTGGCGCGGACCGATCGTGACCCAGGCGCTGCAGCAATTGCTGGAGCAAACCAACTGGCGCGACCTGGATTACCTGATCGTCGACATGCCCCCGGGAACCGGTGACATCCAGCTGACGCTGTCGCAAAAAGTCCCGGTCACCGGCGCGGTCATTGTCACCACTCCGCAGGACATTGCGCTGCTTGATGCGCGCAAGGGCCTGAAGATGTTCGAGAAGGTCGGCATACCGATCCTGGGCGTGGTGGAAAACATGAGCGTGCACATCTGCTCCAATTGCGGTCATGCCGAAGCGATTTTCGGCACCGGCGGCGGCGAAAAGATGTGCGCCCAGTATGGCGTCGATTTTCTCGGCGCCTTGCCGCTGACCATGTCGATCCGCGAGCAGACCGACTCCGGCCGGCCGACCGTGGTCGCCGACCCGGACGGCAAGGTTGCCCAGTTGTACAAGGACATTGCCCGCCGCATTGCGATCAAGGTTGCCGAGAAATCCCGGGACATGTCGAGCAAGTTCCCCAGCATCGTTGTCAAGAACGACTAGGGTCAGGGGCGCGGGAAGCAGCAACCGCCAGCAGTAACAGGCAGCAGTAACAGGCAGCAGACAAAGGCGGCGATGGAACACGCAGGTGCAAGACGGGTCGCAGTGATCATGCAACGGCTGCCGCTGGATAACCGCTGGCAGCCGTGGCAGTGGCGTCCGCTCGAGATCGTCGAGCTTGACGTGTCGCCGCTGCCGGATGAGCCAGGGCCGCGCTGCCTGATGGATTCAGCCGAAGAATCCCGCTGGCTGTTTGGCGGCTTCGAGCTTGAATTCTTCCGCGACGAGGCCGAAGGCTATTTCCTCAACGTCGACACGGCCAATCCGAGCTGGTTCGTCATGTGGCGCATGGAGGAAGTGGATGGTCAGGAAATCGCGGTGCCAAAGTCGGTCACGCTGTCGTACAACGTCGCCGCCCGGCTGATGGATGGTGGAGAGCGGGTCGATATTTTGCCGGCGTCCCCGCATATCGTCGAATTGATGCACGGCTTCGTCGCGCAGTATTACCGGCCGGAAGTCAAGGGCAAGCGCCGCAAGCCCTCGTTCGAGGGCGGCGCTGCGGTGCAGGAAATGGCCCGCGCAGAAAAGGATGTCCCACGTGGCGGCTGACGATTTCTTCAATCGCTGGGCCCGACATAACGAGCAAGCCCGGCAGGCCCGCGCAGAGGAAGCAGCGGCAACGCCAGCGCCGCCGCCTGTCCCCGATCCGTACCAGGGCCGCTTGCCGACACTGGAAGACGTGCAGCAGGCGTCTGCCACGCAAACCGATTTTTCTCCCTTCATGAAGCAGGGCGTGGACGAGTCGGTCAAGCGCTCGGCGCTCAAGAAGTTGTTCACCGATCCTCACTTCAATGTGATGGATGGCCTGGACATCTACATCGGCGACTATTCACAGAGCGACCCGATTCCCCCCGAAATGATGGCGATGCTCAGGCATGCAAAGGATTTGTTCGATCCGCCCGGGCTGCATGGGCGCAGCGTGATGGCCCTGCAGGAGCCGGAACCGGAACCGCCGGCTGCAACGGACCCGGCGCCGCTCGCCGCCGCGCCGGTGGAGGAGGCTGTTGTCGTCCCGGTGGACGAGACAGCGGACGAGCCGTCCGATCAAGCCGGACAGGCCGACTTGGCCCTGTCCCCGGCAAGCGAGCAGCCCGGCGAGCCGGCAAGCCGGTTGCCCCGGCCGGCCGACGCCGCGCAGGGCGAAGCAATGACACCAACTGCAGTGGCCGCACGCAGCGCGCAGCCACTGCAGCAACAACCCCCCCAAGAGACACCGCCAACATGAGCACTCAATACAAAGTCTGCAGTTGCAACCGCAGCATGCCGCTCGACGCTGATGCCGGCAAGCTGCTGGCCAGGGCGCTGGGGGAACCGGCCGTTGCGGTGGCGAGCGAGCTTTGCCGGCATGAAGTCGGCGGTTTCCTGGCGGCGCTGGACGGCGTCGACCGGGTCGTGGTCGCCTGCACCCAGGAGCGCGCGCTGTTTTCGGAACTGGCCGGACAAAAGCAGACGGTCGCGCCGATCCGTTTCGTCAATATCCGCGAGACGGGCGGCTGGAGCGCGCAAGCCGGCGAATCGCTGCCGAAGATGGCGGCCCTGCTGGCTGCTGCGGCCTTGCCCGATCCGGAACCGGTGCCGACGGTGAACTATGACTCCGGCGGCCATGTGCTGGTCATCGGTCCGGCCGCGCGGGTCCAGCCCTGGGCCGCGCGCCTGGGCGGACAACTGGAGGTCAGCGTCTTGTTTACCGACGCCAGCGGCGTGGGCGGCATGTTGTCCGAGCGCCTCTA
Source organism: Lacisediminimonas sp. (assembly GCF_030645335.1). Classification (GTDB taxonomy): domain Bacteria; phylum Pseudomonadota; class Gammaproteobacteria; order Burkholderiales; family Burkholderiaceae_D; genus Lacisediminimonas. Next base: position 11,096 of record NZ_JAUSNH010000026.1, read on the forward strand.
TCCGACATTTTCGGGTGAGCAGGTGCGTGTGACCGGTTGGCTGGGTGCGTTCGACGTCAGTTGGCAGCAAGCCAATCCGATCGATCCGGAACTGTGTACCCGCTGCAATGCCTGCGTTGAAGTCTGCCCCGAAAATGCGATCAACCTGCTGTACCAGGTCGACCTGTCGAAATGCGGCTCCCACCGGGACTGCGTGAAGGCGTGCGCGGCAATCGGCGCCATCGATTTCGGGCGCGAGGACACCCGGCGTTCCGGCCGCTTCGACCTGGTTTTCGATCTTTCCGACACGCCGCTGCTGGCGATGCACCAGCCGCCGCAGGGCTATTTCCGCCCGGGCGCCGATGCGCTGCGACAGGCCGACGATGCGCTGCAACTGGTACAGATGGTCGGCGAGTTCGACAAGCCAAAATTCTTTGTCTACAAGGACAAGTTGTGCGCCCACAGCCGCAATGAAAAAGTCGGCTGCAATGCTTGTGTCGAAGTCTGCTCGGCAGAAGCGATTTCCGGCGCTGGCAACCATATCAAGGTCAACCCCAACCTGTGCGTCGGTTGCGGCGCGTGCACCACGGTCTGCCCGTCGGGCGCGCTGGGCTATGCGTATCCGCGGGTGCCGGACATGGGCCAGCGGGTGCGCACGATGCTGCAAGCCTATGCGCGCGCAGGCGGACGCCAGCCGGCCTTGCTGATGCACAGCGACGAGGCCGGGGCGGAACTGATCAGGCAGCTTGGCCGCATGGCGCGCGGCAGCCGCCAGCTGGCCGGTCTGCCGGCGCGCATCATGCCGGTTGCACTGCATCATGCCGCCGCCACTGGCCTGGATGTCTGGCTCAGCGCCGTGGCGTGGGGCGCGACCAATATCGCGGTGCTGACCACGCCGCAGGACGCGCCGCAATATGTCACTGCGCTGCAGGCGCAACTGGCGCTGGCGCAGAGCATCCTGCATGGCCTGGGCTACCAGGGCGATCATTTCATCCTGTTGAAAGCCGGCACTGCTGCCGAGCTCGACGCCGGGCTGGCGGGCGTTGCTGCCGGGCTGGCGCCGGCACAAGCAGCCACCTTCAATGCCGCTGCGGAAAAGCGCACGACGCTGGATTTTGCAATCGATCATTTGCTCAGGCATGCGCCGCAAAAAGTGGAGTCGATTGCGCTGGCGGCGGGTGCGCCGTATGGCGGCGTCGCTGTCGATACCGCTGCCTGCACGCTGTGCATGTCCTGCGTGGGCGCCTGTCCGTCGTCGGCCCTGATGGACAATCCGAACGCGCCGCAACTGCGATTCGTCGAAAGGAATTGCGTCCAGTGCGGACTGTGCGAAAAAACCTGTCCGGAAAATGCAATCAGCCTGGTGCCGCGCCTGTCATTCAATGAGCAGGTGCGCAATCCGGTGGTATTGAATGAAACCGAACCCTACCACTGCATACGCTGCCACAAGCCGTTCGGAACGCTGCAAATGGTCGAGAACATGATCGGCAAGCTGTCATTGCACAGCGCCTTTGCGGGCAATCTTGACCGCATCCGGATGTGCTCCGATTGCCGCGTGATCGACATGATGGAAAACAAGGCCGAGCTGCAGGTCACCGACCTGAAGCGGCATTGATGGACAGGCAGCATCAGTGAACCAGCAACAGCAGGCGTGACAATCGCATCAAACCCAGCAAGGACATCGATCCATGAGTCAGACCCAGGCACAGCCGCTGAAATTTGAAAAGCCCGACGAAGGCGAGGAAACCGCACGCGCCGATCTGTACGGCCTGCTGGCAACACTATTGTATGCGCCACCATCGCAGGCCTTGCTCGACACCATCGGTTCTGCGCAGACACAGGGCGAAGGGGTGCTGGAGCGGGCCTGGGCGGAGCTGGTCGGCGCCTGCCGCACTGCGGATGAGGAGACAGTCCGGGCCGAATACGAACAACTGTTCCTCGGCACCGGCAAGCCGGAAGTCATTTTGTACGGCTCCTATTACCTGGCCGGATTCCTGATGGAAAAGCCCTTGGTCGAACTGCGCGATGATCTGGCCCGCCTGGGACTGCAACGCGTGGAATCGATGCCGGAAAGCGAAGATCACCTGGCCGCGCTGTGCGAAGTGATGCGCTACCTGATTGCATCCGACGACCTGGCGCACGCCAACCTGGACACGCAAAAATCATTTTTCGCCGCCCACATGCAGCCCTGGGTACAGGATTGCTGCACTGCGTTGGCGGTGCATCCATCGGCTTTGTTTTACAAGCCGGTTGCAGCCCTGGCGCAGGCCTTCCTTGATGTCGAAATGCAGGCATTCGATATGGCCTGACCCACTTAATGTGTTGTCCTGAATACCCTGTCAGTTGATAGGGATAAATAAATTTCATGCAACTCGCGCCATACCGGCGCATTATTAAGCGGTTATGCTTTATTAACGAACATGGGAATACCAGTTGTCTTGCGAAGGCCCTTGTGCAATTGATACAAAAAAATAGATCGGAGACGAACATGGCAGATCAGAAAACGACAGGTCGGCGCAAATTTTTTGCCGGTCTGGGACTAGCCGCAGCAGCCGGCGTGGCCGTCAAGGTCGCCGGTATCCAGCAAACTACTGAAGCGGCCGCGCCCGCCGAGCCGGATCACGGCGACAAGTACCGCCTGTCCGAACACGTCAAGAAATACTACCGTACCACCACCATCTGATTCCGAGGTGACACCATGTTGCTGACTCGCAAGAGCACATCAGGCTCGCGTTCGCCTGCCCGTTTTTCATCCAGCCTTGCCGACAGCCTGTCGCGCGCGCTGCCCACGATGGACCGCCGGTCCTTCCTGAAGCGTTCCGGTATCGGCGTTGGCGCCGGCATCGCGGCGTCGCAACTCGGCCTGATCGAAAAGGCGCGGGCCGCCGCCGGCGCCGATAGCGCGGGCGGCAAGATCGAAGTGCGCCGCACTGTCTGCACCCATTGTTCGGTGGGCTGCGCGGTCGACGCCGTCGTGCAAAACGGCGTGTGGGTACGGCAGGAACCGGTATTCGATTCGCCGATCAATCTCGGCGCGCATTGCGCAAAAGGCGCGGCGTTGCGCGAGCACGGCCACGGTGAATACCGGCTCAAGTATCCGATGAAGCTGGTCAACGGCAAGAACCAGCGCAACAGCTGGGACCTTCCGCTCAACGAAATTTCACCCAAGCTGCTGGACCTGAGAAAGACCAGTGGCCCGGATTCCGTGTTCTGGATCGGGTCGTCCAAGCACAATAACGAGCAGGCGCAACTGATGCGCAAGTTCGTGTCCTTCTATGGCACCAACAACACTGATCACCAGGCCCGCATCTGCCACTCCACCACGGTGGCTGGCGTTGCCAATACCTGGGGCTACGGTGCAATGACCAACAGCTACAACGACATGCAGAATTCGAAGGCAGCGTTGTATATCGGCTCCAATGCGGCTGAAGCGCATCCGGTGTCGATGCTGCACATGCTGCATGCGAAGGAAACCGGCTGCAAGATGGTGGTGGTCGATCCGCGCTACACCCGCACCGCGGCCAAGGCCGACCAGTACGTGCGCATCCGTTCCGGCACCGACATTCCGTTCCTGTTCGGCATGCTGTACCACATCTTCAAGAACGGCTGGGAAGACAAGCAATACATCAAGGACCGCGTCTACGGCATGGACAAAGTGCGTGAAGACGTGCTCGCGAAGTGGACGCCGGAGAAGGTTGAAGAGGCGTGCGGCGTGCCGGAAGCCGAAGTCTTCAAGGCCGCCCAAACGCTGGCCATGAACCGGCCGTCCACCATCGTCTGGTGCATGGGCCAGACCCAGCACACGATCGGCAATGCGATGGTGCGGGCGTCGTGCATCGTGCAACTGGCGCTGGGCAATATCGGCAAGTCCGGCGGCGGCGCGAATATTTTCCGCGGCCACGACAACGTGCAGGGCGCAACCGACGTCGGCCCGAATCCGGATTCGCTGCCGGGCTACTACGGCCTGGCCACAGGTTCGTGGAAGCACTGGGCCGCGGTCTGGGGCGTGGACTACGAGTGGATCAAGAAGCAGTTCGTGTCGCAGGCGATGATGGAAAAATCCGGCACCACCGTGTCGCGCTGGATCGACGCCGTGCTGGAAAAGAATGAACTGATCGACCAGGACAGCAATGTCAAGGGTGTCGTGTTCTGGGGCCATGCGCCCAACTCGCAGACCCGCGGGCTGGAAATGAAAAAGGCGATGGACAAGCTCGACCTGCTGGTCGTGATCGATCCTTATCCGTCGGCTACCGCGGCGATGGCAGCCATGAAGGTCGAGGGCCAGGAGCTCAACGCCAATCGCGCGGTCTACCTGCTGCCGGCAGCGACGCAGTTCGAGACGTCCGGTTCGGTCACGGCATCGAACCGTTCGCTCCAGTGGCGCGAGAAAGTGATCGAGCCGCTGTTC
>NZ_JAUSNH010000036.1 GCF_030645335.1 Lacisediminimonas sp.
AGTCCTGAACTGCCTGTCCGGCGCGCCGCTGACGCGCCGACGCCGGTGTCGGCCGTGCCGCTGGTGCGGGTCCGTGCCGATGTGCTCGACCGCCTGGTCAACCAGGCCGGTGAAGTGTCGATTGCACGTTCCCGCGCGGAAACCGAAGTGGGTGGCTTGCGCCAGTCGCTGGTCGACCTGACCGAGAACGTGTCGCGCTTGCGTTCCCAATTGCGCGAGATCGAGATCCAGGCCGAATCGCAGATGACTTCGCAGATGGCGTCGTCTACCGAGCGTGAATTCGACCCGTTGGAGTTCGACCGTTTCACGCGGCTGCAGGAACTCACGCGGATGATGGCCGAGAGCGTCAACGACGTCGCCTCGTTGCAGGGCACGCTGTCGCGCTCGCTCGACAATACCGACGCCGCACTCGACAGCCAGGCACGGCTCACGCGCGAACTACAGCAGGACCTGATGCGGGTGCGCATGGTGCAGTTCGCCAGCATTTCGGAACGGCTGTACCGCGTCACGCGACAGACCGCCAAGGAAGTGGACAAGCGCGTAAACCTCGACGTGCGCGGTGGATCGGTGGAAATCGACCGTGGCGTGCTGGAAAAAATGGTCGGGCCGTTCGAGCACTTGTTGCGCAATGCGATCGTGCACGGCATCGAGTCGCGTGCGGCGCGTGCGCAGGCGGGAAAAAGCGAGATTGGCGAGATCCAGCTTGAAGTGCGGCAGGAAGGCAACGAGGTCGTCATCCAGTTTTCCGACGATGGCGGCGGACTCGACCTGGCGCGCATCCGCAACAAGGCGCAGGCCGTAGGCTTGCTCGCTGCCGATGCACAGCCGGCCGACGCCGAGTTGCGCGACCTGATTTTCCATCCCGGCTTCACCACCGCATCCGAAGTCACCGCGCTGGCTGGCCGCGGCGTCGGCATGGACGTGGTGCGCTCGGAAGCGGCCTCGCTGGGCGGGCGCATTGAAGTGCAAAGCGACACTGGCCAGGGCGCCCGTTTCCTGATCCGGCTGCCGCTGACGCTGGCCGTCACGCAGGTGGTCCTGCTGTCGGCCGGCGGCAAGATATTCGGCGTGCCGTCGGTGCTGGTTGAGCAGGTGCAGCAGCTCAAGTCCGGTGCGCTGGCCTCGTCCTACAACGCCGGCGCCGTGGTGTGGCAGGGCCAGCAGGTGGCGCTGCATTACCTGCCGGCGCTGCTGGGCGACGCCGTCAGCGTGCCGGTGACGCAGCAGTATTCACCGCTGATGATCCTGCGCAGCGGCAACGAGCGGGTGGCGATCCATGTCGACGAAGTGATCGGCAACCGCGAGGTAGTAGTCAAGAACATTGGCCCGCAACTGTCGCGCCTGGTGGGTATCGCCGGCGCCACCGTGCTGGGCACCGGCGACATCGTGCTGATCTTGAATCCTGTGCCCCTGGCGCAGCGTGCCTCGGCCAATGCGCTGCGCTTGCCGCGACCGGGTGATGCGCAGGCCGCCGGCGAGATGGGCGCAGTGGCCGAAATCGGCCTGGAAGAAGCTGCCGGGACCGAGTCGGTACAGGGTTTGCGCTCGCAGACCATCGTCATGGTGGTCGACGACTCGCTGACCGTGCGTCGGGTGACGCAGCGGCTGCTGGCGCGCGAAGGCTATCAGGTAGTGCTGGCCAAGGACGGCATCGATGCGCTTGAACAGTTGCAGTCGATCACGCCGGACATCATGCTGCTCGACATTGAAATGCCCAGGATGGACGGTTTCGACCTGGCCCGCAATGTCCGCAGCGACGAGCGCACGCGGCAGATGCCGATCATCATGATCACATCGCGCACGGCGGCCAAGCATCGCAATTATGCAACCGAGCTGGGCGTCAACGAATACGTCGGCAAGCCATACCAGGAGGCCGAACTTCTGGCTCTGGTAAAGGGTTTTGTCGAGCGCAAGGTGACCGCCAGCTAGCCGCCGGATGGGGGCGATTGCCCCGGGTTAATCGCAGGTCATCAATCGTGCCGCATGATCGCGCTGCATCGATCGTGCGGCGCGGATCGCTCTGCATCCATCGTTTGCGTCAACAGTCCGGCATCAATCGTCCTGCATCGGCCGATCTTCCGCGCCTGCGCCTTTTTTCACCACCCCGTAGCGCTCCAGCGTCTTCTTGCGTGCCAGGTCGTGCGCCACCAGCGGACGCGGGTAGTTCTCTCCCAGCCGCACCCCGGCCTGGCCGAGTGACTCGGCCGTTGCCAGCCAGGGGGCATGGATGTCCCTGGACGACAGCCGTGCCAGCACCGGCAGGTATTTGCGGATGAACTTGCCTTCGGCATCGAAGCGCTGCGACTGCGTGACCGGATTGAAAATGCGGAACCAGGGCTGCGCATCGCAACCGGTCGACGCCGACCATTGCCAGCCGCCATTGTTGGCCGCCAGGTCGTAATCGTTGAGCCGCTCTGCGAAAACGCGTTCACCGCGCCGCCAGTCGATCCCCAGGTCCTTGACCAGGAAACTGGCGCTCACCATGCGCAGGCGGTTGTGCATGTAACCGGTCTGGTTCAGTTGCAGCATGGCGGCGTCGACCAGCGGGTAGCCGGTGCGGCCCTCGCACCAGGCGGCGAAATCCTGGTCTGCCTCGGGGCCGCTTTCCCATTCGACGCGCTCGTATTCAGGTCGGAAGGCGTGCTGCACGACATGCGGAAAGTGGTGCAGGATCATGAAGTAGAAATCGCGCCAGATCAGTTCGCCCAGCCAGACGCGCGCGCCGTCGCCGCCGGCGCCGGAGCGCATCGCATCCAGTGCCAGCCGCACCAGGGCGCGCACCGGAACCGTTCCGAAGCGCAGATGGACCGACAGATAGGACGGGCCTTTCACGGACGGATAGTCGCGCGCGTGGTCATAGCGTGCCAGCCGTGGAATGAAATCTTCGATCAGCGCGGCGCCGCCCGACATGCCGGTGGCAATGCCAAGCTGGCGCAGGTTGGTGCGCTCGAAGCCGAGTGTCTCCAGCGACAGCGGCGCTGGTGCGCCAGGCGGCGCCGCCAGCGTTGCCGCCGGCGGGTCCGACAGGAATGCGCCCAGCGCCGGGATGTCGGCGGCCGCGATAGCAGCCTCGGGCAGCAGTTTTTTCAGCCAGGCATTTTTGTAGGGGGTGAATACGCCGTACGTGCCCCCGGCCTGGGTCAGCACCTCGGACTGTTCAAAAATCACCTGGTCCTTGAAGCTCTGCAGGCGTTTGCCCTGCGCCTGCAACGCAGCCGCGACGGCCGCATCGCGCGCGACTGCTGCCGGTTCATAGTCCCGGTTGACCAGTACCGCATCGACCTGCAAGGCGTCGGCCAGGCGCGGGATTTCATCAGTGGCAATGCCGTGCAGCATCATCAGGCCGCCGCCGCGGGCACGCAAAGCGGCGTCGAGTTCCTGTACGCTGTCGAAAATGAATTCCACGCGGCGGTCGGCCTTCAGGCCTTTTTCCAGCAACGGGTCGAGGATTTCACGGTCGAACACAAAAACGCAGAACACGGCGCTGCTGTGCTGCATCGCGTAATGCAGGGCGGCATGGTCGAAATCGCGCAGGTCGCGCCGGAACCATACAAGACTTCGCTTAAGTCTGGACATTGGGAATGCGTGGAATCAAGAGCGCCATCCGGGCTCGCGTCAAACTGCAATCCAGGCGCAGATCGGGGCGGACACGGAAACACGCGTAAAAAGTAGGGAAAAGCGGTATCCGGAAGTGGAACCCGCAAAGCGCGATCCAAAGGCCGGGCAGGCGACATCATACAGCCAAGCCCGATGTGATGAATTGACAAGCAAAGCTGATAAAATCCACCCATGCCATCGTCGAAGACCAGTCATTCCGAAACCCGCCCCGCAGCCGGCGTCGCCGCCGGCCAGGACCAGGCAGATACCGGCCTGCACCTGGCAGACCATTTCCTGATCGCGATGCCGTCCATGCTCGACCCCGTATTCGGCGGCACCGTCGTTTATATGTGCGAGCACAACGAGAACGGCGCACTCGGCGTGATCGTCAACAAGCCGACCGACATGACGATGAACGTGCTGTTCGAGCGGCTCGAACTTGCGCTGGAGATCCAGCCGACCCGCATGGGCGTGGGCGACCGGCCGGTGCTGTTTGGCGGCCCGGTCCAGGTTGAGCGCGGTTTTGTGCTGCATGCGCCTTGCGGCGCGTACTCATCCACCGTGACCGTGACCGGACAGGTTGCACTGACCACCTCGAAGGACGTGCTGGAGGCGGTTGCCGCCGGCACCGGCCCCGAGCGCATGGTCGTCACGCTGGGCTGCGCCGGCTGGAGCGCCGGCCAACTGGAAGAGGAAATCGGGCGCAATGGCTGGCTGACGGTGCGCGCCGACCCGTCGATCATGTTCGACCTGCCGGTGCAGGATCGCTTCGTGGCGGCGATGCGTTTGCTGGGCATCGACCCCAGCATGCTCAGCGGCCAGGCGGGGCACGCCTGAGCGGCGCCATTGAAAACCTGCCTTGCCTTTGATTTCGGCCTCAAACGCATCGGGGTGGCGGTTGGCAATACCGTCGTGCGCCAGGCGCAGCCGCTGCTGATCATCGACGAAGCGACCAACGACGGCAAGTTCCGCGCAATCGCCAAGCTGGTCCAGGACTGGCAGCCGGGCGTGTGCGTGGTCGGCCTGCCGCGTTATCCTGATGGCGCGGAACACGAGATGACGATAAGATGCCGACGCTTCGCCAATCAACTGCATGGCCGCTTTGGCCTGGAAACCGTGCTGGTTGACGAGCGCTTCTCGTCGGCAGTGCTGCCGCAGCGGCGAGGCGAGCGGATCGATGCGCAGGCAGCCGCAGTCATCCTGCAACAATACTTTGACGAACATGCCCAATCCTGATCTTGATGCAGAAGCCCTGTACCAGACGCTCGCAGCGCAGGTCCGGCAAGCGCTGTCTGCTGTCGCAAACCCGGCGATCGTCGGCATCTATTCCGGCGGCGCCTGGCTGGCCGAGCGGCTGGCGGCCGAGCTGCAACTGACGCAGCGCCTGGGCTTCATCGACGTCTCTTTCTATCGCGACGATTTTGCCGAAAAGGGCCTGCATGCGCAGGTCAAGCCGAGCCAGATCGGGTTTTCTGTCGACGGCGCCAGCATCCTGCTGGTGGACGACGTGCTCTATACCGGCCGCACCACGCGCGCGGCCATCAACGAACTGTTCGATTACGGTCGTCCCGACCGCATCATGCTGGCGGCGCTGGTCGACCGTGGCGGACGCGAGTTGCCGATTGCCGCCGATTTCGTCGCCGCCACCGTACAGTTGCCGCCAGCGCAATCGCTGGTCCTGCAAAAGGCAGACGACGGACGGCTCTCCTTTACGGTGGACCATGCATAACCCACAACTCAATAAAGACGGCGAGCTGCAGCACCTGCTCACCATCGAGGGGCTGCCCAAGGCAGTCATCGACCGCATACTCGATACGGCGTCCTCGTTCGTCGGCATTGGCGACCGCGAAGTCAAGAAGGTCCCGCTATTGCGCGGCAAGAGCGTGTTCAACCTGTTCTTCGAAAACTCCACGCGCACCCGCACCACGTTCGAGATCGCATCCAAACGGCTGTCGGCCTACGTCATCAACCTCAATATCTCGGCCTCCAGTACCAACAAGGGCGAGTCGCTGCTCGACACCATCGACAACCTGACGGCGATGCATGCCGACATGTTCGTGGTGCGTCATGCGCAGTCCGGCGCGCCCTACCTGATCGCGCGCCATCTGTCCGATACCGGCCAGTCGCATGTGCACGTGGTCAATGCCGGCGACGGCCGCCATGCGCATCCGACGCAGGGCTTGCTGGACATGTACACGATCCGGCACTACAAGAAGGACTTCACCCAGCTGCGGGTGGCGATCGTGGGCGATATCCTTCACAGCCGGGTCGCGCGCTCGGACATCCACGCGCTGACCACGCTGGGCGTTCCCGAAGTGCGCGCAATCGGTCCGCGCACGCTGTTGCCGGGCGGGCTGGAGCAGATGGGCGTGCGCGTCTTCACCAACATGAATGAAGGCCTGAAGGATGTCGACGTCATCATCATGCTGCGCCTGCAAAACGAACGGATGAGCGGCGCGCTGCTGCCGTCGGCGCAGGAATTCTTCAAGAGCTACGGCCTGACGCCGGAGCGGCTGGCGCTGGCCAGGCCGGATGCCATCGTCATGCACCCGGGTCCGATGAACCGCGGCGTCGAGATCGACTCCGCCGTGGCCGACGGCGCGCAGGCCGTGATCCTGCCGCAAGTCACCTTCGGCATTGCGGTGCGCATGGCGGTAATGAGCATACTGGCGGGGACCTGAGCCATGAAGATTGAAATCATCAACGGTCGCCTGGTCGACCCGGCCAACCAGGTCGATGCCGAATCGGCGCTGTACGTCGCTGCCGGCAAGGTGGCCGGCATCGGCCGCGCGCCGGACGGCTTTCGGGCCGACCTCAGCATCGATGCGCGTGGACTGGTTGTCGCGCCCGGGCTGGTCGACCTTTCGGTGCGGCTGCGCGAACCCGGCTACGAATACCGGGCCACGCTGGAGTCGGAATTGCAGGCGGCGGTGCAGGGCGGTGTCACCACGCTGGTCTGTCCGCCGGACACCGATCCGGTGCTCGATGAACCGGGCTTGGTCGAGATGCTCACGCATCGGGCCCGACTGCTCAACAAGGCGCATGTCCATCCGCTGGGCGCACTGACCATGGGCCTCAAAGGCCTGGCCCTGACCGAAATGGCAGAACTGACCGAGGCCGGTTGCATCGGCTTCTCCCAGGCCGACCAGGTCATTACCGACACCAATGTGCTGTTGCGCGCGCTGCAGTACGCCAACACCTTCGGCTACACCGTCTGGCTGCGACCGCAGGATGCGCACCTTGGCCGCCACGGCGTGGCGCACAGCGGCCCGATTGCATCGCGGCTGGGCCTGTCCGGCGTGCCGGTGATTGCCGAAACGATTGCGCTGCACACGATATTCGAACTGGTGCGGGCAACCAATGCCCGCGTCCACCTGTGCCGGCTGTCGTCGGCAGCCGGCATCGAACTGATGCGTGCGGCAAAGAAAGACGGCTTGCCGGTCACTTGCGACGTCGGCGCCCATCATGTCCACCTGACCGACATGGATATCGGCTTTTTCGATTCCAATGCGCGCCTGGTACCGCCATTGCGCTCGCAACGCGACCGTGACGCGATCCGCGCCGGCCTGGCAGATGGCACCATCGACGCCATTTGTTCGGACCACACTCCGGTCGACGACGACGAGAAAATGATGCCGTTCGGGGAGGCATCTCCCGGCGCAACCGGCCTTGAATTGCTGCTGTCGCTGGCCTTGCGCTGGGCCGACAGCGATGCGGCCAACCCCGGCGCATTGTCGCGCGCGCTGGCCAAGGTGACGTCCGAGCCGGCCCGCGTGCTGGGCCTGGCCTGCGGCCAGCTTTTGCCGGGCAGCGACGCCGACATCTGCATCTTCGATCCGGCAGCACGCTGGAAAGTGGCGCCAGGCGCGCTGGCCAGCCAGGGCAAGCACACGCCTTTCCTGGGATTTGAGTTGACGGGCCAGGTCCAGCAAACCCTGCTCGGCGGGCAGGTGGTCTATCATCGCCCGCCGCGCTGACGCCTGATGCGCGCCTGGTACCTGCTGCGGCTGCTGGTGCACCTGGCCGCCGGCCTGGCTACCTGCGTCGTGGTCTTTCCGCTGGCCGATAGCAGGCGGCGCGATCAGCTGGTGCGGCGCTGGTCGGTCAAACTGCTGCGCATTTGCGGCGTGCAGGTGCGCACCCGCGTGCCGGCCGGCATCGACGACAGCGAGCCGGCGCTGATCGTGTCGAACCACATTTCCTGGCTCGACATCTTCGTGATCAATGCACGCCAGCCGTGCCGCTTCGTTGCGAAATCCGACATCCGCGACTGGCCGCTGGTGGGTTTCCTTTGCGAAAAGGCCGGCACCGTATTCATTGCCCGTGGCCGGCAGCGCGACGTGCGCCGCATTTACCAGGGCCTGGTGGCGAGCGTGCGTGGCGGTGAGCGGGTCGCGTTTTTCCCCGAGGGTACGACAGCCACCCAGGGCACCGTACTGCCTTTCCATGCCAATCTTTTCGAGGCGGCGATTGAAGCCGGCGTGCCGGTCCATCCGTATACCGTGCGCTATGTGGACCAGGCCGGCGAATTGCATGCGGGCGCCGACTTCGTGGGCGACACCACTTTCGCGCAAAGCGTGATGACGATCCTGGCGACGCGCGACCTGATTGCCGAAGTGACCCTGTTGCCGCCGATACCGACCGCGAACGCCCATCGGCGCGAATTGGCCGACGCCGCCCGCGCCGCGATTGCCGAAGCGCTGGCAGCCCGACCCGACCCCGTCCTTTAGCCGGGTTCCTGGTAGCGGGCGCAATCCACCTGGAACAGCGCCCGGTCATGCAGCCGGATGGCGCTGAGCTTGCCGCCCCAGACACAGCCGGTATCGAGCGCGATCAGGTCCGGGCGCAGCACCAGCCCGAGCGTGGACCAGTGGCCGCAGACGATGGTGGTGTGCGCCGTCTTGCGGCCGGGCACGTCGAACCACGGCATGAAGCCGGCCGGCGCTACGCCTGCGCCAGCGGCTTCCTTGGTCTTGAATTCCATGCGGCCGCCGGCATCGCAAAACCGCATCCGGGTCAATGCATTCACGATGCAGCGCAGGCGGTCATGGCCGGTGAGCTTGTCATCCCACTGGTCGGGCATGTTGCCGTACATGTCGCGCAGGAATGCGACCCAGTCCGGGCCGCTCAGCGCTTGCTGCACCTCGTGCGCCAGCGCCAGGGTTTGCTGCACGCTCCATTGCGGCAGCACCCCGGCATGGATGAACAAATGGCCGTCGCGCAGCAGCGCCAGCGGCTGGCGGCGCAGCCAGTCCAGCAGTTCGTCGCGGTCCGGCGCGGCCAGGATATCGTCCAGCGTATCGAGCCGATGCGGCGTACGGATGTGGTGGGCCGCAGCCAGCAGGTGCAAGTCATGGTTGCCAAGCACCACCGCACCGCGCTCGCCAAGCGATTTCATGTGGCGCAAGGACGCCAGCGATTGCGGCCCGCGGTTGACCAGGTCGCCGACGAAGACGAAAAACGCATCCTCGTCGCCCTCCCGGCGCACGCGCTCGACCAGCATCGCCAGTGCGTGCTCGCAGCCTTGTACATCGCCAATCGCGTAGGTAGGACTCATCGGGGGCCTTGGGTTGGCAGCGGGTCAGGAAAAGGGCAAAGATCAAAAAAACAGCAAACGGCGAAAGTAAAAGCCAGGCGCTTGCGCTGGCGCCGGCTGACAGGGGTGTTGTTTGCACTAGAATGTCGGTGCGCGGCATCACCACTTGCGGCAGACGACCGGGTATCGATGATACCTGCGGGCAGCATGACATTCGACAAGAACCCAAAAATGACTGACATTTCCGCTTCCATTTTCAAGGCTTACGACATCCGCGGCATCATCGGCCAGACACTCGACGCCGAGGTCGCGCGCCAGATTGGCCGCGCTTTCGGCAGTGCGGTGCGCGCGCGCGGTGCATCGGCCGCCGTCATTGGCCGCGACGGCCGTCTGTCCGGCCCCGAATTGTCGGCGGCGCTGGCGCAGGGACTGCAGTCGGCCGGGGTGGACGTCATCGATGTCGGCATGGTCGCCACGCCGATGCTCTATTACGCGACCCAGGTGCTGGGTCCGCGTTCGGGCATCATGGTCACCGGCAGCCACAACCCGCCTGACTATAACGGCTTCAAGATGGTACTGGAAGGCGATGCCATTTATGGCGACACCATCCAGGACCTGTACCGCGCCATCACTGCGCAGCAATTTGCGACCGGCCAGGGCAGCCTGCGCCAGCATGATATCCGCCAGGCCTACCTTGATCGCATCGTCGGCGACGCCAGCATGGCGCGACCGATGAAGATCGCAATCGACTGTGGCAATGGCGTCGCCGGCGCCGTTGCCGGCGACCTGTACCGGGCGATGGGTTGCGAAGTGATCGAATTGTTTTGCGACGTCGACGGGACTTTCCCCAACCATCATCCCGACCCGGCGCATCCCGAGAACCTGCAAGACCTGATCCGCTGCCTGCAGGAAACCGATGCCGAACTGGGCCTGGCTTTCGATGGCGACGGCGACCGACTGGGCGTGGTCACCCGCGACGGCCAGATCATTTACCCGGATCGCCAGTTGATGCTGTTCGCCGCCGATGTGCTCACCCGCCATCCGGGGCAGAAAATCCTGTACGACGTCAAATGCACACGGCACCTGGCGCAATGGGTGCGCCAGCATGGCGGTGAGCCGCTGATGTGGAAGACCGGCCATTCACTGGTCAAGGCCAAGATGCGCGAGACCGGCGCGCCGCTGGGCGGCGAGATGAGCGGCCACGTGTTCTTCAAGGATCGCTGGTATGGCTTTGACGACGGCCTGTATGCCGGTGCGCGCTTGCTGGAATTGATGAGCCGCGAGCGTGACCCCTCGGCCGTGCTCAATGCCTTGCCGCAATCGACCAGCACGCCCGAACTCCAGCTCAAGCTGGCCGAAGGCGAGAACTTCCGCCTGATCGACAAGCTGCAGCGCGAGGCCACTTTCCCCGGCGCCCAGCAAGTGATCACGATCGATGGCCTGCGCGTCGAATATGAAGACGGCTTTGGCCTGGCGCGTTCGTCCAACACCACGCCGGTCGTGGTGATGCGATTCGAGGCCGAAAGTCCGCAGGCGCTGCAGCGCATACAGCAAGAGTTCAAGCGCGTCCTGCTGGCGGCAAAGCCAGACGCAGTGATGCCGTATTGATCGCCGCTGCTGGCCGTTTGCGCTGACATTTCGTGAAGATCCTGCTCGTACGCGTCTCCTCGCTCGGCGACGTGGTTCACAACATGCCGATGGTGGCCGACTTGCAGCGCCGGTTTCCCGGCGCGCAGATCGACTGGGTGGTGGAAGAAAGCTATGTCGACCTGGTGCGCTTGCATCCCGGCGTGCATCGCATCATCCCGTTCGCGCTGCGGCGCTGGCGGCGCAGCTTGTTCAAGCCTGCCACGCGCACCGAGATCCGCGCCTTCCTGGCCGCACTGCGGCAAGAGACATACGACATGGCATTCGATACCCAGGGCCTGCTGAAAACCGGCCTGGTGCTGGGCCTGGCCAGGTTAAAGCCCGGGGCGCCGCGGATTGGCCTGGCCAATGCCACCGAAGGTTCCGGCTACGAAGGGGCATCGCGCCTGTTCCACACCCGCAGCATTGCCGTGCCGCGCCGCTGTCATGCAGTCGAGCGCGGCCGCCTGGTGGCGGCGCAGGCATTGGCTTATCCGATCGACACCGCGCCCGACTTCGGCATGGCATTGCCGGTTGCCGCAGACGGCGGCCGCTGGCCCTGGATGCCGGCGGGCGAGTACGCCGTCTTTTTCCACGGCACTGCGCGGGCGGCAAAGAAATGGCCGGTCGCGTCATGGATCGCACTGGCGCGGATGCTGGATGCACGCGGCATGCCGGTATTGCTGCCGTGGGGAAGCGAGCAAGAGCAGCAAGTGGCGCAACAGATCGCCGCCGGCAGCCGCAATTGCACAGTCCTGCCGCGCCTGCCAATGATGCAAGCCGTTGGCCTGGCCGCCCATGCCGCGCTGGCGGTCGGCGTCGATACGGGCCTCACGCATGTGGCCGCCGCCTACCAGCGGCCGACCGTGGAAATCTATTGCGACTCGCCGCGCTGGAAGACAGAAGGCAACTGGTCGCCGAACATCATCAACCTGGGCGACCAGGGGCAGGCGCCGGGTATTGATGCCGTCTGGCAAGCCGTTGCCAGCCTGCTGCCGCACAACGCAGGACCGTCGGCATGATCGTGCGCTGGCTGTATTCGCTGGCCTGGCACCTGGCATTGCCTGCCGTGCTGTTTCGGCTGTGGTGGCGCGGCAAGCGCGAGGCCGGCTACCGCTTGCATGTGGCCGAGCGCTTTGGCTGGTATCGCCGCGCCGGGCCGGCCGGCCGCACAGTCTGGATCCATGCTGTTTCTGTTGGCGAAACGCGGGCGGCAGAGCCGCTGGTCGATGCCGTGCTGCAGGCCTGGCCGGACTGCCGGGTGCTGCTCACGCACATGACCCCGACCGGCCGCGCCACGGGCGCGGCCCTGTTTGCCGGGCATGGCCAGCGCGTGCGGCAATGCTATCTGCCCTATGACATCGGCTGGATCGTTGCCCGTTTCCTGCGCCACTTCCGCCCGCTTGCCTGCGTGCTGATGGAGACCGAAGTGTGGCCTAACCTGCTGCACCAATGCGTGCGCCACCAGGTGCCGGTCGCGCTGGTGAATGCGCGCTTGTCGGCCCGCTCGCTGCGGCGTGCGCAGCGCCTGCACGCATTGATGGGGCCAGCGGCGCGCAAGATTTCGCTGGTGGCGGCGCAAACCGACGAGGATGCACGCCGCATCGCCGCGCTGGGCGTCGCGCCCGTGGAGGTGGTCGGCAGTGTCAAGTTCGACGTCGCCGTGCCACCCGCCATGCTGCAACTGGCGGCCCGCCTGCGTGCCGGCATGCCGGCGCAACAGGTGCTGTTGTGCGCCAGCACGCGCGATGGCGAAGAGGCGCTGATACTGGACGCCTGGACCGCGGCGCCGCTGGAAAACGTCTTGCTGGTGATCGTGCCACGCCATCCCCAGCGCTTTGACGAGGTGGCGCGAATGATAGAACAGCGCGGATTGCGGCTGATCCGTCGCTCCGCAGCCGATGCCGGACCATCCCCCTTCAATGGCGGCGCTGCCGTCTACCTGGGCGATTCGATGGGAGAAATGTTCGCCTACTATGGCGCTTGCGATATCGCTTTCGTCGGCGGCAGCCTGTTGCCCCTGGGCGGGCAAAACCTGATTGAGCCTTGTGCGGTGGGCAAGCCGGTGCTGGTCGGGCCGCACACCTTCAATTTTGCCGCGATTACCGATGCCGCCATTGCCGCCGGCGCGGCGATCCGATGCAGCGATGCGGCGCAGGTGCTGGAGCAGGCCGGCCGCCTGTTTGCCGACGCCGCACGCCAGCAGCAAATGGGGCGACAGGCGCTGGAATTTGCCCGGCAGCACCGGGGTGCGACGACGCGCACGCTGGAATTATTGCGTCCGCTGATCGAAAACCGGGCCGACGCTCGAGTTGGGACGCGATAACGGGCGCTGGCCAATGGTCAGAAAGTGGCCGATTCCGAGATCGGTGTGACGGCGCTCAAGCGCCCGCAAGCCGCCTCCTCAGCCGACCTTGCTAAGGCATGAAGCTGCCGCCGTTGACATCGATGATGGCGCCGGTCGAGTAGCTGGCATCAGGCGACACCAGAAAAGCAACCGTACCCGCAACCTCTTCCGGTCGCCCCATGCGTCCGGTGGGCACCGTCGCCGCCAGGCGGGCATTGACGTCGCCGCCGACAGCGGCCGTCATCTCGGACTCGATCCGTCCGGGCGCAACACAATTCACTGTAATGCCGAACGCGGCGACTTCACCGGCCAGCACGCGCGCCAGACCAGTCATGCCTGACTTGGTCGCCGAATAATGCGCGCCGGGCACCGGTGTCCGGGTACGTGCCGACTGACTGGTGATCATCACGATCCGTCCCCATCCATTTTCTTTCATCACCGGCAGGCAAGCTTTCGTCATCAGGAAGGTGCCGGTCAGGTTGACGTCCAGCACCCGGCGCCACTCTTCCAGCGGCATGTCGATCACTTCGCGTTTTTTGCCATCATGCTTGGGGGAGATGCCGGCGTTGTTGACCAGGACCGCAAGCAGCGGCCACCAGTCTGCCAGCGCCTGCGGCAGCGCCAGCACCGCCGCCTCATCGCTGATATCGATCTGCAGGCTGCGCACTGCGTGACCAGCTTGCTGCAGGGCGCCGGCAGCCTGTGCCACGGCGGGATCGCGGTCCAGCAATACGGTCTTGTAGCCGTCGCTGGCCAGCCGGCTGGCAATCGCCAGGCCAATGCCGCGCGCCGCGCCGGTGACGATGGCGACCTTGCTGTCGGGCTTGTGCTTCGAATTCATCTTCACTCCAATCTATCAATACAATTCAGTGACGAACAATGTGGCCTGCTTATGATTTAATCGGCCAAAGAAAATATTGAGGACCATCGAGCACATGGAACTACGTCACCTGCGCTATTTCCTGACGGTTGCGGAAACCCTGCATTTCGGCCAGGCCGCGGCCCAGCTGGGAATTGCGCAACCGCCGCTGTCCAGACAGATCCATGACCTGGAATCGGAAATCGGCACGCCGCTTTTTTACCGCAATCCGCGCGGCGTGGCGCTCACCGATGCCGGAACAGTTTTCGCGCAACGAGCGATGCAGATACTGGCGGCGACCAACGAAGCCGTCACTGAAGCGCGCGACGCCGGCGCCGGGCGCGGCGGACGACTGGTGATCGGCTTTGTGCACTCGCTTGCTTATTCCCTGTTGCCGCAAATTTTGCCCGGCTTCCGCCAGCATCACCCGAGCATTGCGGTTTCGCTGCGTGAAATCACGGTCAATGAAAAAGAAAGCGCGCTGCTGAGCGGGCATATCGACATCGGCATTTTTCGCCCACCGCCGCGCCACCCCGAAATCGCCAGTGTCGAGGTCAATGATGAAGGCTTCGTGCTGGCCTTGCCGCCACACCATCGGCTGGCCCGCAAGCGGCGCGTTCCGGTGGCGGCACTGGCCGGCGAAAACCTGATTCTGTTCCCGGCGCTGCGCGGTGACGTCGGCCTGTCCGGCACCATCGCCGCATTCCTGCGTCAGCACAACGTGCCGGTGAAAAAAGGCGAAGAAGTCGGCACCATTCACGCCGCCCTGGGCCTGGTCCTGGCGGGCGTGGGCGTCACGATCGTTCCCGAAAGCTCGACCATGGTGAACATCGCCGGCCTGGTATTCCGTCCGTTCGTCGAGCCCACCACGCGGGTCACATCTTGCGTGTGCTGGCGAGCCCAGGACAAAAGCCGCCTGGTCCATGCCTTTCGCCAGTATGTGCGCCAGAACTGCAGCAAGCCGAACCCGCAGGACAGCCGTAGCGCTGCGGATTGGGCCTGAGTGCGGCAGTGGCTCAGGGCGCTTTGATATTGGCCGCCTTGACCACTTTGGCCCAGCTGACCAGATCGGACTTCACCAGTGCTGCGAATTCGGCCGGCGTATTGCTGGTCGGCTCGGAGCCAAGTTCGATCAGCTTTTTCTGCACTTCCGGCGAGCGGACCGCTTCAGCCACTTCACGATGCAAACGTTCGACGATATCAGCCGGCGTGCGCGCCGGTGCGAACAGCCCGAACCATGTCACCACCTGAAAGTCCGGATAGCCGGATTCGCTGATGGTCGGCAGATTCGGATCGCTGGCGACCCGTTTAGGACTGGTCACTGCCAGCGCACGCAATGATCCGTTCCTGGCGAAACCGATCGCCGAGGGCATATTGTCAAACATCACCTGCACGCCGTTGCCGCCGATCAGATCGGTCAGTGCCGGTCCGCTGCCTTTGTACGGCACATGGACCATTTTCAGGCCGGCGGCCAGATTGAACAACTCGGCCGTCATGTGCGGCGTGTTGCCGGTGCCCGAGGAGCCGAAGAATACTTGCCCCGGTCGCGCCTTGGCCCATGCGACAAATTCCTGCACGTTTTTGGCGGGCACTTTGGGATTCACCACCATCAGGTTCGGCAGTGTCGCGATCAGCGAAATCGGCTGAAAGTCGCGCACCGTATCGAAGCTCATGTTGGTGTAAATGGACGGATTGACGGTCATGTTGCCGGCTGTGCCCAGTTGCAGCGTGTAGCCGTCCGGCGCAGAGCGGGCGACCAGCTCGGCGCCGATATTGCCACCGGCGCCGGCGCGGTTTTCCACGATCACCGGTTGACCCATGGTGGTGGTGAGTCGGTTGGCCAGCACCCGGGCGATGATGTCGGTCGTGCCGCCAGGAGCGTAGCCAACCACGATCCGGATCTGCTTGCTCGGATAAGCCTGTGCAAGACAGGCAGCCGGCAGTCCGATTGCCAGGGCAACGGCAAGCGCAAGCTTGCGTTTGAATTTATTTGGTACCTGCTCTGTCATCGGTTTTACTGTTCGCATTCTGATGTCTCCTGTTTTTATTTGATGGGGCTGCTTAGTACTGACTCTGGCTTATGCTTGACCCGCCGCAGACATACATGGTCTGGCCAGTTGTGAAGCTGGCCTCAGTAGACAGGAAATACGCAACCGCTGCAGCGATTTCTTCCGGTTTTCCTATGCGCGCCATCGGTATCGAAGCCAGCATTGCCTTGCTGCGCGGCAGATCCGGCGGATTGTTATGCGCAAACATTTCGGTCGCCACCGGTCCCGGCGCCACGCAGTTCACGGTGATTCCGTTGGCCGCCAGTTCGAGCGCCCACGAACGGGTCAGTCCGACCAGCCCTGCCTTGGCCGCCGCATACATGCTGCCACCCACCCGGCCCAGCAAGGAGCGGCTGGAGATATTGACGACGCGCCCGAAGCCGGCTGCCTGCATGCCGGGCAGCACAGCCTGGGTCACATCGACGGTGGCGCTGATATTCAGATTGAACACCTCGTCGAACGCGTCGTCGGTGATCTCGCCCAGCGGCTGCATCCGATTGAAGCCGGCGTTGTTGACCAGTCGCCGTATCGGGTAGGCGGCAACCACTTGCGCCAGCGCCTGTTTCCTGGCGACCCGATCAGCGAGGTCGGCCAGCAGCAGCGGCGCCGGAAAAGTCGGGTCCGCGCTGCGGGCAATGCCGACCACCCGGTGCCCTTGCGCCAACAGTTTTTCGGTGATGGCGCGCCCGATGCCCTTGGTGGCGCCGGTGACCAGCGTAAAGCAGTCGTTGTCGTTCATCGGGGCACAGTGCCGGCAACCGTGGTGCGATGCATCTCGCGCCGCTTGCCCTGATAGTCGTTGCAGGCGTAGTGCATGACGCTGCGGTTGTCCCAAAATGCCAGCGAGCCTTTGCGCCAGCGGAAGCGACAGGTAAATTCCGGGCGCGACGAGTGTGCGTAGAGTTGATTCAGGATGGGCAGGCTCTCTTCCCGGCTCATGCCTTCGATGGCCCAGGTAAAGGGGAAATTCACGTACAGGCATTTCCTGCCGGTTTCGTCATGGGTGCGCACCATCGGGTGCAGCGCCAGCCGTTCGCTTGGCTGGACATCCAGCTTGATCTTGCTGGAGCGTCCGGCGTTACGCTCGGTCACGCGCGAGGTCAGGTAGCGATCGGAGTGGTAAGCATTGCGGCCGTCGATCATTTCCCTGAGCGGCCCGGGCAGTGTGTCCCAGACCAGGTACATATTGGAAAACAGCGTATCGCCGCCAACCTCCGGGACTTCACGCGCATACAGCAAGGAGCCCAGCGGCGGGACATCCATGTAAGACATGTCCGAGTGCCAGGTATCGCCGATGTTGTACTTGTCGTTTGCCTCTTTGACGACCGGCATGATATCCGGAAACCCCTCGACATGGGCATAGACCGGATTACTGACCAGATCGCCGAACAGCAGGGTGAAAGCGCGATGAGCTTCCGGCGTCAGCGTCTGGTCTCGAAAAAAAATCACCCCATGGTCCAGCAGCGCCTGCCGGATGTCCTTGACACTCGCTGCGGACAAAGGCTGTGAAATATCGACACCGAACAATTCGGCCCCGCAAGATCCGGTCAATGGTTTCACTTCAAGACTGCTGCTGACTTTCATATGGCGCTCCTGACAAATTTTGATTTGGTGTGCCGCAGCTTAGTTGAACGCTTCCCAAACCGTCCAATACAAAATAGATTCCGCGCCAATACCTTTAAAGTATGAGGCAAAGAAAACAGAGCAACACGGAGCTGACTCCCAGAAGGAGGTCGTTTGCAATGCAAGCCGACCCGAAAACGCCTACCCGGCGCTCTTGGCGCTGTTCTTGTTCGGCAGGGCAGACAGCACAGAGGAGACCACGATCAACAGCCCGCCCGCCATCATGGAGGGAGTGATGACCGCGCCTATCAACAGGACTGAGGACACGACTGCGAACACCACCTCGGTCAACAGGACTACGCTGGTGGTATTGACCGGCAGGCGAGCCGCCGCAAATTGCAGTGCGTAATTGGCGACCAGCATGGCAGAGCCAAGGGCCATGACCAGCCCCCACACCTGCGGACCGAAACTGGTCGACGCATCAATGCCCTTGGTGGCAATCAAAGCGGCGAACACGCCAGGAACCAAGGCGCTGCCGGCAAACATCGCCAGCGCCCTGCTGTCTCGCTCACAGTGGGCGGCGCGCCGCAACATGACATTGGTGAGCGCAAAGGCCATGCCGCCGAACAGTCCCAGCCAGTCGCCGGTATTGGATGGTAGCGGTATGCCGCCGCCTTCCGGACTGAGCACAATGGCCGCGCCGGTCAGCGCCAAGACAATCCTCACTACCACCAGCGTGGTAATTTTTTCCTTCAGCAGTACGCGCGCCATGATGGCGGCCCATATTGGCATCAGATAAAACAAGAGGATGACGCGCACCACGTCGCCAACTGCAACACCCCAGTTAAAGGCGCCATTCGTTAAGCCGGCAGCCAGGCCAAGGACCAACAACAAGGGCGAGCGGCACACGCCGGCGACAGCCCCTGGCTTGGCCACGGCGATCGCGACAGTCCCCAGCAAAAAGACCAAGGTGGTGCACCACAACGGGTGCCAGCCTTCTTCCTGAAGCGCCTTGAGTGGCCACCAGGACAACCCCCATATCAAGGCGTTGACGAGGAGAACGGCGATCGGCAATACACGGCTTTGCTCTTGAGGCGGTTGTGTATGCTGCATGTTCGGATCGGCAGAAATCAGAGCCGCCGATTCTATCCCACGGTCCGCTCAGAATTGGATGTCTGCAATCGACCCATAGCGGACACTGAAGGATTACACCACTGCCTGCCAAACCAGACAGCGGTTATTTGATGGCATGGCCCGATCCTCAAGCAGTTTTAGCCCGGCGCCCTGCGCGAGGGCATGCACCTTTTCGAAATCCCGTATACCTTGGTGTGGCGCTTTTTCCTTGAGCCAGCGGTCAAAGCTGGCGTTGCTGTCGCTGTTGAAGTGGCCGCCGTAGTTAAAGGGGCCGTAAATGGCCAGTTTGGCGTCGGGAGCCATGATGCCGGTCAGGCCGGCGAACAGGGACTCGACGGCGGCCCAGGGCATGATGTGCAGGGTGTTGGCCGAGAAAATCGCATCGTAGCGCAGGACCGGCCAAGTTTCCTGCACATCAAGTCGCAGGGGTGGCGGGGTGTTAGGCAGGGCGGCTTCGTCCAGCCATGCAGTGATGCCGGGCAGGTTTTCCGCACGATCCGAAGTTTGCCAGGTCAGGTGCGGCAAGTGTTCGGCAAGGAAAATGGCGTGCTGGCCGGTGCCGCTGCCGATTTCCAGCACATGGTGGCGATCGGCGAAGTGCTGGCGCAGCACGTCAAGAATCGGTTCCCGGTTCTTTTCGCAGGAAGGAGCGTTGGGCTTTTCCATGGTGGCCTCGAATCAATCGGCTTACATGATCGGTGAAGCTGGCTCAGCCTGCAAATCGAGCCCAGCATGAGGCACTCGCCCCTGGACACTCAGTATTACATCTAAAATGAGGGGCTGCTTACCGCTGCATCGCTGACCATTAAGCCGAAAAATCAGCAGGTCAACGGTAATGGTGCCATTGTGCGTACCCTCTGCGCGAGGGCACCAGGACGAAGGATATCTGGCATTCCCAGGCCCATAAACCGGCCGCGATCCACGGTAATGTTATGCGGGAATGTCCGCTATTGGCCAAAAGCTGCCTGCCAGGGGCGGCACGCCGGCCCCGCAACACCCCGATGACCGCCGGCATCGTTTGCCGCTTTGCTTTGCCCGACGACCCTGCTATACTCGCGCTCTTTCCACCCGAAATTTTCCGGTTTGTACATGACCACTATCCGTCTAAAAGAAAACGAGCCGTTCGAAGTTGCCATGCGTCGCTTCAAGCGCACGATCGAAAAAACCGGTCTGCTGACCGAGTTGCGTGCGCGTGAGTTTTACGAGAAGCCGACTGCAGAGCGTAAGCGCAAGCTCGCCGCTGCCGTGAAGCGCCACTACAAGCGCATCCGCAGCCAGCAACTGCCCAAGAAGCTGTACTGATTGTCTTGCCGCACGTGTTGCGGTGAAGCAAGCAGCGCAAACCCGCTCCGGAAACGGTCCGTAGCGGGTTTTGGCATTTATGGCGCGGGTAGTGATGGTGCAGTCAAGAGGGGGGCGGTGGTGAATTTCCAGCGCGCCTTCTATAGTGCATTCATCCGGTCGTGATCGCCGCCTGAGCCTTGGTGTTGTCGTAGCAATTCTGGCTGCCGCAGCCTGTCACGCACCACCCGCCGCAATCGCCGGCCATGCCCGGTATTTCGAAAGAGCAAACACCATGAGCCTGAAAGAGCGAATTACCGAAGACATGAAAGCGGCGATGCGCGCCAAGGACAGTGAGCGGCTGGGTACCATCCGTTTGCTGACTGCCGCCATCAAGCAGAAGGAAGTCGACGAGCGTATCGAGCTGACCGACGCCCAGGTGCTGGCCGTGATCGAAAAAATGAACAAGCAGCGCAAGGACTCGATCACCCAGTTCGAAGCCGGCGGGCGCCAGGACCTGGCCGACAAGGAACGTTCCGAGCTGACGGTGCTGTCGGCCTACATGCCGGCATCGCTGCCGCAAGCCGAAGTGCAGGCAGCGGTGGCAGCAGCCGTCGCTGCAACCGGTGCTGCCGGCCCGCAGGACATGGGCCGCGTGATGGCCGTGCTCAAGCAGGAACTCGCCGGACGGGCGGACATGACCGCGGTTTCCGCGATGGTCAAGGCAGCGCTGGTCAAGTCCTAGGCCGCGGCCCCGACGCGTCCACGCGACCCTGCGCCCCCATGATCCCGCCAAATTTCATCCAGGACCTGCTGAACCGGGTCGATATCGTCGACGTGGTCGGCCGGTATGTCCAGCTGAAAAAGGGTGGCGCAAATTTCATGGGCTTGTGCCCGTTCCATAATGAAAAGTCGCCCAGCTTCACCGTCAGTCCCACCAAGCAGTTTTATCACTGCTTCGGATGCGGCGCGCACGGCACCGCGATCGGTTTCCTGATTGAATACTCTGGCGCCGGTTTCATCGACGCCGTCAAGCAGCTGGCCGATGGGGTTGGCATGGTGGTGCCTGAGCGGGACGACAAGATCCCGCCGGCCGCCCGTGCCGAAGCGCAGGCAAAAAGCATGGCCCTGTCCGAGGCGCTCAACCGCGCCTGCGATTATTACCGCCATCAGTTGCGCGCTACGCCGCAGGCGATCGACTACCTGAAAGGGCGCGGCCTGAGCGGCGAAATCGCCGCCCGTTTCGGTATCGGCTTTGCGCCCGAGCGCTGGGATGGACTGCGCGAGGCTTGTCCTTCCTATGAGGATGAGGCGCTGGTCGAATCCGGTCTGGTGATCCTGCGTGAGCCCGAAGGTGGCGCGCCGGCCAAGCGCTACGACCGCTTCCGGAACCGGATCATGTTTCCGATCCGGAATGTGAAAGGCCAGGTGATCGGTTTCGGCGGCCGCGTGATGGATGGCGGCGAACCAAAATACTTGAATTCACCGGAGACGCCCCTATTTCAGAAGGGCGCCGAGTTGTATGGCCTGTTTGAAGCCAGGCAGGCGATTCGGGAGGCCGGCTATGTGCTGGTGACCGAAGGCTACATGGACGTGGTGGCGCTGGCCCAACTGGGATTTCCGCAGGCGGTGGCGACGCTTGGAACCGCCTGCACCGCCACCCATGTGCAAAAGCTGGTGCGGCAGACCGATCATGTGATTTTCAGTTTCGATGGCGATGGCGCCGGACGGCGAGCGGCGCGACGGGCTCTGGAAGCCAGCCTGCCGCATGCGGCCGACAACAGGACGATTGGCTTCCTGTTCTTGCCGCCCGAACACGATCCGGACAGTTATGTCAGGGAATTCGGCGCCGATGTATTCGCCGGACAAGTAAAAAATGCGATGCCACTGTCGCAATTCCTGCTCAATGAGGTGGGTACGGATTGCGACCTGAACACGGCAGAGGGACGGGCCCGCATGCAGCATGAAGCCAAGCCGCTGCTGCAGGCAATGCCGGCATCGGCGTTGCGCATGCAGATCATCCGCAGCCTGGCAAAAATGACGCAATCGTCGCCGGACGAGATCGAATCGTTCTGCGGGCTGTCGAAGCGGGCAGTGCGCATGACGGCGCGCCCGACAGGCAGGGCGGCGCGTACGCCGCCGGTAGAGCTGGAACGGCAGGTGATGCGCTTGCTGGTCGCGCAGCCGGCGCTGGCGACGGAACTCGATGACGACGCCTTGCAGGTGGTCGGACACTTTGCGCCGGACAGTGGCGCCATGTTGTTCGAGCTGGCTGGACATTGCCGGGCGATCGGCGCGGATGCCGGATTTGCCGCGTTGAGCGAACAATTGCGCATGGCAGGTAGCGATTTTGACAACCTGATCGCAGAAGTCGCCGGCGACAGCGAAGCAGAGACCGACCCCGAGGTCGCGCGCATGGAATTGCGCGGCGCGCTGCGGCAAAGCCGCTTGCGTCTGCTCAAGAGCGAACTGGAGCAACTGGTGGCAGGCGGCTTGCCGGGCGACGCGGACCGTGAGCGCTATCGCGAACTGACGCGGCAGCAGGAAGCGCTGAAAAGGCAGTCGGAGTCAGAGGCGGCGGCCCGGTAAGACCGGGTTTTCGACTGGCAACGGCACCGATTGTGCTATACTTAAAGGCTTTTCTATCAAAGCCTTACGTTGTATTTGCGGGGCGGTGGCAAAGCTGCAGCGAGTGCTACGGATAGCTCGATGGCCAGGTAATAACGCCGGTGAAGGCTTGCAACATTGGTTGCAACAAGTGCCGCAAAGATGCGGCCCGGTGCAAAGAATTTGATCGGCAACACTTTCATTCGGCTTTAATCTCATGGCGAGCGCAATGAAGAATACCGCGAAAACCAAGCCCTCCGTGGCAAAAAACAATCAAGCTGCGCGCACCAAGCCCGCGCCTGCCGGCAGTCGTTCCGATGCCGCCCAGGAAAAGGCGCCGCCGGCTGGCCGCAGCAAGCCGGGAACCAGGGCGGCCGCAGCGAAATCAATAGATAAAGACACGTCAACGGTTGCTGCGCGGCCGGAGACCACGGCGTCGGGACGCATCGCCAAATCGGCTGCCAAGCCGGCGCCAGTACCGACGGAAAAATCCTTACCCAGGAGTACGGCCAAGCCGGCCTCTGCTCAATCGAAGACCTCTGTGACGACCAAGAAAACCGACCCTAAAGCTGCTGTCAAACCTGTCAATACGGCTCCGCTGGTCAAAACCGACGCACCGGCCTCGCTGGTCTCGGAAGTTTCGCAGACAACCGATGCTGCGACGCTGGCGGCAATCGACACCTCCGGTTATGTGCTGCCTTCCATCAAGGTGCCAGGACGCCGTGGCCGCAAGCCCAAGGATTTCCAGCCCGAAAATGAAGAAGTGGCAGCGCTCAACGCCGTTGAACGGGCCGAACTGAAAGCCGCCGACAAGGCGCGCGCCAAGGATCGCAAGGCCAAGGAAAAGGCCCTGCTCAAGGACGCTTTTTCGTCCGACACCGAAGCCACCGAAGAAGAGCTGGAGCGTCGTCGCCAGAAGCTCAAGACCCTGATCAAGCTGGGCAAGGAGCGCGGTTTCCTGACGTACGCGGAAATCAACGACCATCTGCCTGAAAACATCGTCGATCCTGAAGCCATCGAAGGCATCATCGGCACCTTCAACGACATGGGCATCGCGGTGTACGAACACGCGCCGGATGCAGAGACCCTGTTGCTGTCGGATGCGGTTGCCTCGGGCGCCAGCGATGACGATGCCGAAGCCGCCGCTGAAGCCGCGCTGTCGACCGTCGACTCCGATTTCGGCCGCACCACCGACCCGGTGCGCATGTACATGCGCGAGATGGGCTCGGTCGAGCTGTTGACGCGCGAAGGCGAGATCGAGATCGCCAAGCGCATCGAAGACGGCCTGAAGGACATGATCCAGGCAATCTCCGCTTGCCCGACCACGATCGCCGAACTGCTGGCCACGGCCGACAAGATCGCTCGCGAAGAGTCGCGCATCGACGAAGTGGTCGACGGCCTGGTCGATCCTAACGCCGACTCGCCGGTTGCCATTGCGGCAGCGGCAGCAGTGGCCGCGGAAGAGGATGCCGAAGCCGATGCCGAGGATGAAGAAGACGAAGAAGTCGAAGAAGACAATTCCGCTGGTGGCGCAGCCGGTTATTCGCCCGAGCAGATCGAACAGTTGAAGCGTGACGCGCTCGGCAAGTTCGGCGTGATCGCCCAGCAGTTCGACAAGATGCGCAAGGCGTTCGAGAAGGAAGGTTACAACTCCAAGCCTTACGTCAAGGCGCAGGAGTCGATTTCCAACGAACTGCTCGGGATTCGCTTTACCGCCAAGATGGTCGAGAAGCTGTGCGACACGCTGCGTGGCCAGGTCGATGAAGTGCGTCATATCGAGAAGCAGATCCTCGATGTGGCCGTCAATCGCTGCGGCATGCCGCGCAGCCATTTCATCAAGGTGTTCCCCGGTAACGAGACCAACCTCGACTGGATCGACGGCGAAGTGTCCGCTGCCCATTCGTACAGCGGCATCCTCGGTCGCAATGTGCCGACCATCAAGGAACTGCAACAAAAACTGATCGACCTGCAAGCCCGCGTCGTGTTGCCG
The DNA here is from genome assembly GCF_030645335.1 of Lacisediminimonas sp. Taxonomy (GTDB): domain Bacteria; phylum Pseudomonadota; class Gammaproteobacteria; order Burkholderiales; family Burkholderiaceae_D; genus Lacisediminimonas. The sequence continues at coordinate 24,589 of NZ_JAUSNH010000036.1, forward strand.
CTGCCTGACTTGCGCAGCATCAACAAGAAGATGGCTGCAGGCGAAATGAAGGCGCGCAAGGCCAAGCGGGAAATGACCGAAGCCAACTTGCGGCTGGTGATTTCGATCGCCAAGAAATACACCAACCGCGGCCTGCAATTCCTCGACCTGATCCAGGAAGGCAATATCGGTCTGATGAAGGCGGTGGACAAGTTTGAATATCGTCGCGGCTACAAGTTTTCGACCTATGCCACCTGGTGGATCCGGCAAGCGATTACCCGCTCGATCGCCGACCAGGCGCGCACCATCCGTATTCCGGTTCACATGATCGAGACGATCAACAAGATGAACCGGATTTCGCGGCAGATCCTGCAGGATACCGGCGCCGAGCCGGATCCGGCTACGCTGGCGCTGAAGATGGAAATGCCGGAAGACAAGATCCGCAAGATCATGAAGATCGCGAAAGAGCCGATTTCGATGGAGACGCCGATCGGCGACGACGACGACTCGCACCTGGGCGATTTCATCGAAGACATGAACACGCTGGCGCCGGCCGATGCCGCGCTGCACGCATCGATGCGCGGCGTGGTGAAGGATGTGCTGGATTCGCTGACCCCGCGCGAAGCGAAGGTCCTGCGCATGCGTTTTGGTATCGAGATGTCCACCGACCACACGCTGGAAGAGGTCGGCAAGCAGTTTGACGTAACACGCGAACGGATTCGCCAGATAGAGGCAAAGGCGCTGCGCAAGCTGCGTCATCCGTCCCGCTCCGACAAGCTAAAGAGCTTCCTCGAAGGCAGTTGATTATTGCAACCGTCATCGGGCAGGTTATATACTCCCCAACCGTTGCCTCCGTCACACCGGGGGCAACTTCAGCAAGCGTAAAGCGTGCAGAAAGAATTGGGCCTCTAGCTCATGCTTGGTTAGAGCAGCGGACTCATAATCCGTTGGTGCCGTGTTCGACTCACGGGAGGCCCACCAAATATCATGCCTGATACTCAGTCCGTCGCTGTGCCAGAAACAGCAGAAATCCGATTCGAAGACTTCGGCCTGTCCGCCGAAATCCTGCGCGCCCTGTCCGACCAGGGCTATATCCATCCGACGCCGATCCAGGCCCAGGCGATCCCGATCGTGCTGCAAGGCCGCGACGTCATGGGCGCAGCCCAGACCGGCACCGGCAAGACGGCCGGCTTTGCGCTGCCGATCATCCAGACGCTGTTGCCGCAGGCCAGCAGCAGCGCCTCGCCAGCCCGGCATCCGGTGCGTGCGCTGATCCTGACGCCGACCCGCGAACTGGCCGATCAAGTCGCCGAGAACGTAAAAGCCTATTCGCGCCACACGCCCTTGCGTTCGGCCGTCGTGTACGGCGGCATCGACATGGCGCCACAGACGGCTGCCTTGCGCGCCGGTGTCGAGATCCTGGTCGCCACCCCGGGGCGCCTGCTTGACCACGTCCAGCAAAAGACGCTGAACCTGGGGCAAACGCAGATCCTGGTGCTGGATGAAGCCGACCGCATGCTCGACATGGGCTTTTTGCCGGACCTGCAGCGCATCATCAACTTGCTGCCCAAAGAGCGCCAGAGCCTGATGTTCTCGGCCACGTTCTCGCCCGAAATCAAGCGGCTGGCATCGACCTTCCTGAACAACCCGCTGATGATCGAAGTCGCGCGCAGCAATGCCACCGCCGACCGCGTGACCCAGACCGTGTACAAGGTCGCCGACGAAGACAAGCGCGACAGCGTGGTCCACATCATCAAGGGCCGCGCACTCAAGCAGATCCTGGTATTTTCCAATACCAAGATCGGCGCATCGCGGCTGGCCCGGGTGCTGGAACAAGAAGGCATCAAGGCAACCGCAATCCACGGCGACAAGTCGCAGGGCGAGCGCATGGCGGCGCTGGAGGCATTCAAGAATGGCTCCGTCGACGTACTGGTCGCCACCGATGTGGCAGCGCGCGGCCTGGATATTGCCGAACTGCCGTGCGTGATCAATTACGACTTGCCGTACAACGCCGAAGACTACGTGCACCGGATCGGCCGCACTGGCCGTGCCGGCGCATCCGGTGACGCGATTTCACTGTGCACCGACAAGGACATCCGCCTGTTGGCCGACATCGAAAAGATGATCAAGCACAAGTTCGAGGTGGAGCCCTTGCAGGGATTCGTCGGTGGCCGTCAGGCCGGCCATTCGCGCCGGTCGGAAGAGGGTGGCGCATACCAGCGCGGCGCGGGGGCCGGTGGTGAAAGCGGCGGCGGAAGTTCGCGCAGCGGCAGCCGCGGTAGCAGGAGCGGTGGTGACAGCAACAGGAGCAGCGGCGACAGCAGCAGGAGCACCGGCGACAGCAGCAGGAGCAGCGGCGACAGCACCTATGCGCCTGCAGCACGACCTGTACCGCGCGGTCCGCGTGCCGAGAAAGTCGACCCCTGGTTCCTGAAGCCCTACGAGCCGACCGCGACCCCGGAAACCAAAGTCGAGCCAGCTACTGAATCCGCTTCCGGCGCATCCGGCAAGCAGCCAAAAAAAGCAGCACTGCTCGGCGGCCTGACCCGGCGCTGACCCCTTCTCTAACCCGCCTGCAACCCAGTGGCGTGAATCCGGGGCCATGCTGTTGGCCCCCGGTCACTGAACTGGTCGTGTCCCCGCATCCGCTACTGGCCCTGCTCCCGCTGCCGCAGCCGTCGTTCCCATTCCTGGGCAGCTAGCCGCCAGAACTGCGCCGCGCTCGCCGCCTCATCCGTCGCCATTCCCAGGAAAGCCGCAGCGCGCTGCAGTGGCTGCAGCGTGTCGCCCAGGTCAATTGCCACGGCACCGGTCTGCTTGGACAGCTTCTCGCCACGCGCATTCGTGACCGCGGGTACATGCAGATAGCTCGGCGTGGTCAAGCCCAGCAACTGCTGCAGGAAAATTTGTCGCGGCGTGGAGTCCAGCAGGTCGGCGCCACGTACCACGTGCGTCACGCCCTGCGCGGCATCATCGACCACCACCGCAAGCTGGTAAGACCAATAGCCGTCAGCGCGGCGCAATACGAAGTCACCCACTGCCGTGGACAAGTCCTGCGACACCTCACCGACCCAGCGGTCATGAAAGCGGATGCATGCGGCAGGATCGCCCGTTGGCGGCACCCGCAGCCGCAATGCGCGCGGCGCGCGTCCCGCCGGCAAGCCGTGGCGGCAAGTGCCCGGATAGATGGGCGCGCCATCGCTGGCCAGGCCCGTGTGCGAATCGGCGATTTCCCGGCGGCTGCAGGCACAGGCAAATACATGGTCGCCGAGCCGCTCGCAGGCTTGCTGGTAGAGCGCCTTGCGCTGGCTTTGCCAGACCACTTCGCCGTCCCATTGCATGCCCAGCAATTGCAGCGTTTGCATGATGTCCTGCGCGGAACCTGGCACGGTGCGTGCCTCGTCGACATCTTCAATGCGCAATAACCAGCGCCCGCCATGCACCCGCGCGTCGAGGAAGGAAGCCAGCGCGGCCACCAGTGAGCCGGCATGCAGCACGCCGGTGGGCGAGGGGGCGAAGCGGCCGATATAAGTCATCCGCGGGCGTCTATCAATCTTGCGTACTGGTGGCCGGCGGCGGTGCAGTCCTGCCGGGGGGAGTCGGATGCCAGCCGAGCGATGGCTGCAAGCAGTGCAATGTCTGCAAGCAGTGCAATGTCTGCGACGGCTGCGGCCGTCGCAGCAACCCGTTCAGGCTTCGGCCATCGCGCAATGCGGGCAGGATTTTCCGGGCACATAGGAAGGGGATAGTTGCTCGCGCGGCGTCACCACCGCGCGGCACGCGTAGCATTGCGCCGCCTCGGTCGCTTCCAGCTGCGGATTGAGCGCAGTGCGCTTGTCGAAGACGAAGCAGTCGCCCGTGTAGTGCGCGCCGCCGACCTCTTCGAAATACTTGAGGATGCCGCCATCGAGCTGGTACACGCTGTCGAAGCCGACATTGTGCATGTGGATCGCCGCTTTTTCGCAGCGAATGCCGCCGGTGCAGAAGGTCACGACGGTTTTGTCGGCCAGCTCGCTGCGGTGCGCTTCGATCACGGCCGGGAACTCGCTGAACTTTTCGATGCGGTAGTCGATCGTGTTGACGAAAGTGCCGACATCGACTTCAAAGGCGTTGCGCGTGTCGACCATCACGACCGGCTTGCCGGCGTCATCATGCCCCTGGTCCAGCCAGCGCTTGAGTGTGGCGGCTTCCACCACCGGCGCACGGCCCAGTTCGGGCTTGATCAGCGGATGGTTCATCGTGATGATCTCGCGCTTCAGGCGCACCAGCATGCGGTTGAACGGCTGTTCGTCGGAGTAGCTTTCCTTGACGACCAGGTCCGCAAAGCGCGGGTCGGCGCGCAGCCATGCCAGGAAACTGTCGATCGATTCCCGCGTCCCGGCCAGGAACAGGTTGATCCCCTCCGGCGACAGCAGGATGGTTCCCTTCAAGGCCAGCTCGGCGCACTTGGCCTGGAATGGCGCGCGGCGCTCGGCCGTGTCGTCGAAGGAGACGAATTTGTAAGCGGCGATGTTGACGATGGGATGCGTGGCGGACATGCTGGCGATTCCAATTCTCTGTAAGTCGTTGATTCGTCAATATTATACGTCCGCTTGGCCGGGATTCGAAGCGGCGCGGGACAAACTGCCGCCGATCTGGCCGCAATGCCGGCAAGTGGCAATGACAGATCGACCACCTGCTTTGGCTGCGCGCTCGCATCCTTGCCATGATGCCCCTCGCCGTGGCTTGTCAAGTCGCATTTTTCGAGTTTGCATTGACGCCGCGCAGGTAGAATGTCCGCATGAATGCGCCAGACACTGCCCTCCCGACGTCCCTCCCGATGTCCCCCCGTTTCGTCCACCTGCGGATGCACACCGAGTACTCGATCGTCGATGGCCTGGTGCGCATCGACGACGTCGTCAAGGCGGCGGCGAAAGATGGCCAGGCGGCGCTGGCCATCACCGACCTGTGCAACCTGTTCGGCATGGTCAAGTTTTACAAGGCCGCGCGCGGCAAGGGCGTCAAGCCGGTGGTCGGCTGCGATGTGTGGATCACCAACGACCAGGACCGCGACAAGCCATCCCGGCTGCTGCTGCTGGCCAAGAACAACCAGGGTTACCTGCACCTGTGCGCGCTGCTGAGCCGGGCATGGCTGACCAATATCCATCGCGGCCGCGCCGAAGTCCGTGGCGAGTGGCTGGAGGAAGTCAGCGGCGATGACGGCCTGATCGTGCTGTCCGGCGGCCAGGCGGGCGACATCGGCATGGCGCTGGACAATGGCAATCCGGAACTGGCCGAACGCTGCGCGCTGCGCTGGGCGCGCGCCTTCCCCGGCAATTTTTATATTGAAGTGCAGCGTTACGGCCAGCCCAACGCCGAACAGATCCTGCGCCAGGCGGTGGCGCTGGCGGCACGCCTGGGCTTGCCGGTGGTGGCGACCCATCCGGTCCAGTTCCTGGCGCGCCACGAGTTCGTCGCCCACGAGGCGCGCACCTGCATTGCCGAGGGCGAGATCCTCGCCAATCCGCGGCGCGTGCGGCGCTTCAATGAAGAACAATGCTTCAAGTCGCAAGACGAGATGGTCGCGCTGTTCCACGACCTGCCCGGCGCGCTGGAAAACGCGGTCGAGATTGCGCGCCGCTGCAACCTGGTGCTGGAACTCGGCAAGCCGCGCCTGCCCCTGTTCCCGACGCCGGACGGCATCTCGCTCGATGCATTCCTCGCCAGCGAAGCCAAAGTCGGACTGGAAGCGCGGCTGCTGCACCTGTACCCGGACCAGGCCGAACGTGAACGGCAACGCCCGCGCTACGAAGAGCGGCTGCAGTTCGAGACCGACACCATCATCAAGATGGGTTTTCCCGGTTATTTCCTGATCGTGGCCGACTTCATCCGCTGGGCCAAGAACCATGACGTGCCGGTCGGCCCGGGCCGCGGCTCGGGCGCCGGTTCGCTGGTTGCGTATTCTCTCTCCATCACCGACCTCGATCCGCTGCAGTACAACCTGCTGTTCGAACGCTTCCTGAATCCGGAGCGGGTATCGATGCCCGACTTCGACATCGACTTTTGCCAGGAAGGCCGCGATCGCGTAATCCAGTACGTCAAGGAACGCTACGGCAAGGAAGCGGTGTCGCAGATCGCCACCTTCGGCACCATGGCGGCCAAGGGCGCGGTGCGCGACGTCGGTCGGGTGCTCGATTTCAATTACTCTTTTTGCGATGGCATTTCCAAGCTGATCCCGTTCAAGCCGGGCAAGCTGGTCACGATCGCCGACGCCATCCTGGAAGAACCGCTGCTGGCCGAGCGCCAGCAGCAGGAAGAAGAAGTGCGCCAGCTGCTCGACCTGGCGCAGCAAGTCGAAGGTATCGCCCGCAATATCGGCATGCACGCCGGCGGCGTGCTGATCGCGCCGGGCAAGCTGACCGACTTTTGCCCGCTGTACACCCAGGGCGGCGACACCGGCGTGGTGTCGCAGTACGACAAGGACGACGTCGAAGCAGTCGGCCTGGTCAAGTTCGACTTTCTTGGACTGACCACGCTGACCCTCCTCGACCGTGCGGTACGCTACATCAAGCAGCTCGACCCGGCGCTGGCCGACTTCAGCCTCGACAAGCTGCCGCTGGACGACCGCGCATCCTACGACCTGCTGACCAAGGCCAAAACCGTGGCCGTGTTCCAGTTGGAAAGCCGCGGCATGCAGGGCATGCTGAAAGAAGCGCGGCCCGACCGCTTCGAAGACATCATTGCGCTGGTGGCGCTGTACCGGCCAGGTCCGATGGACCTGATCCCGGACTTTTGCCGCCGCAAGCATGGCGAGCGTTTCGACTATCCCGATCCGCGCACCGAAGTCATCCTGTCCGAGACCTACGGCATCATGGTCTACCAGGAGCAGGTGATGCAGATGGCGCAGGTGATCGGCGGCTATTCGCTGGGCGGCGCCGACCTGCTGCGGCGGGCCATGGGCAAGAAGAAGGCCGAGGAAATGGCGGAACACCGCCAGTTGTTCCGCGAAGGCGCGGCCAGGAATGGCCTGACTGAAAGCAAGGCCGACGAAATTTTCGACCTGATGGAAAAGTTCGCCGGTTACGGCTTTAACAAGTCGCATGCCGCCGCCTACGCGTTGCTGTCGTATTACACCGCCTGGCTCAAGGCGCATCATCCGGCCGCCTTCATGGCCGCCAACTTGTCGCTGGCGATGGACGACACCGACAAGATCAAGATCCTGGTTGAAGACGCCGTCGACATCTGTGGCCTGAAGCTGCTGCCGCCGGACGTCAACGAGTCGGACTACCGTTTCACGCCGGCGCGCGAGGAAGGCAAACCTGCACGGTTGGTCCGCTACGGCCTGGGCGCGGTCAAGGGCGCAGGGCAGGGCGCGATCGAGGCGATCGTGGCTGCGCGTGCAGCTGGCGGACCCTTTAAGGATCTGTTCGATTTCTGCCTGCGGGTCGACAAGCGGCAAGTCAACCGCCGCTCGGTCGAGGCGCTGGTGCGCGCCGGCGGCTTCGACTGCTTCAAGGTCGATCGCGGCATCCTGCTGGCCTCGGTCGGCTTTGCCATCGAATGCGCCGAGCAGGCGGAAGCGGCAGCCAACCAGGTCAGCCTGTTCGGCAGCGACGACGGCGGCCTCGACGGCAAGCACGACTATGTGAAGGTGGCGCCCTGGTCGGAAAAGCAGCGCCTGACCGAAGAAAAAAGCGCACTCGGTTTTTATCTGTCCGGACATCTGTTCAACGCCTATGCCGAAGAAGTGCGCCGCTTTGCGCGCACGCGCCTGGCCGACCTGCAGCCCGCGCGCGAGCCGCGCATGATTGCCGGCATCATCTCCAGCACCCGCACGCAGATGACGCAGCGCGGCCGCATGCTGGTGGTGTCGCTCGACGACGGCAGCGCGGTCGTGGAAGTGACGGTGTACAGCGAAGTGCATGACGCCAATCGCGCGCTGTTCAAGGAAGACGAATTCCTGTGCGTGCAGGGCAAGGTATCGGAAGACCGTTTTTCCGGCGGCCTGCGCATCACCGCCGAGAAGGTGATGGACATTGCTGCGGCGCGCGCGCAGTTCGGCAAGAAATTCGCGTTTGCCATCAGCGAGCGTCCCGACCTGGAAAAGATCCGGACCATCCTGACCCAGTTCCGCTCCGACAGCGGATTACCGCTGTGCATGCAATACACCCAGCACGGCATCGATTGCGAAATCCGCTGGCCGGATGAATGGCGGGTCGCGCCCTCCGACGGCTTGCGGCAGTCCCTGATGGAGCGCCTGGGAGCCAAGGGTGCGGCAGTGGAGTACTGAAGTGGACTGGCAAGCAGTGAACAGGAACCAGGCCGCCACCGGACTGCCGGCGACCCCCGCCCAGCATGTGGCAGCCGTATTGCCGCTCGTTTTGTTCCTGCCGCAAGCCTTCACTTATTTCGGCCTGCTTGCCTTCATCATTGCGCTGCTGGCCTCCGGTAATTTTGCCGGCAAGCTGGCGCTGGTGCGCCAGAATCCGATGTTCTTTCCGGTCATGGTGCTACTGGCGATATCGATCGTGGCCGGCCTGCTGCTAGAGCGTCCGGCCGGTGAATTCTGGTCCGGGTTCGGTCATTACCAGACTTACCTGTTCCTGCTGTTGCTGGTGGCGGCGGGAGCGGGGAGATGGCAAGCAAATGCAGTCAGGTTTTTCTATGCCGGCGCGAC
>NZ_JAUSNH010000038.1 GCF_030645335.1 Lacisediminimonas sp.
AGCATTGCGATCCTCGGCGCGCTGAACCACCGCAGCGTCAGCGGCCGCGGCCAGTACATCGACATGGCCTTGCTGGATTCGATCGTCGCCATCGGTGGCAACCAGGTGACCGGCTACTTCGCCACAGGAAAGGTGCCGCACCGCTATGGCAACGGCCACGCCACCATGGTGCCGTATCAGTTATTCGATACGCTTGACGGCCAGATGGTGGTGGCCGTGGGCAATGATGGCCAATGGCGGCGCTATTGCGACGCGATCGGCCACAGCGAGCTGGGCAATGACCCGCAATGGAAGCGCGTGCAGGACCGCATTACCGGGCGCGAGCGGCTGATTCCGCAACTCGAAGCCATCATGAAAACCCGCTCCAGCGCAGAATGGACCGAACGCATGGAAGCCAATGATGTGCCCTGCGGCCCGATCAACAATTACCAGCAGGTATTCGAGGATGCACAGGTGCAGCACCGCGCACTGCGCATCGACCTGCCGCGCGCCGACGGCGGCACGGTGGGCACCATCGCCAGTCCGCTGCGCCTGAAGGGAACGCCGGTCAGCTACAGCCAAGCGCCGCCGCTGCTGGGCGAACATGCCGACCATGTGCTGGCGACGGTACTGGGCAAAAGCGATGAAGAGATTGCCGCGCTGCGCGCCAGTGGCGTGATCTGACTGGCGGGCAACACCCGGACCAGGCCATCGTGATGGCCGTGGTCCGCGCTGCGGCTGTTACCGTTGCTGCCGTCCCTGTCAGCGCAGGGTAGCTGCCTCGATCAGCGCAGACAGGGTCGGATAATCCGCGATCCGGCGCGATACGTCCCAGGCCTGTTGCGCCTTGTCTTTACCGATCACCTCGGCCGCCTGGTCGACGAATTTTGCCTTGAGCATGTCTTCCGGCAATGGCCGCTCCAGGCTGCCGATCGCATGCTCGACGAACAGATGCAGGGTGCGCCCGTCGCGGGTATGGATCGTCACATCGGACGAGGCTTCGTCGATACTGTCATCCACCGTCGCCTCTACCCGAGCGCGCAAGGCCGTGACTTCAGCCCGGTTGACCACTTCATCGGTGTATTCATGTTCGCCGGCACGGCCATACAACAAGCCGACCGCGCAGGAATGGAACACGCTGAACTTGCTCTCCAGCCCGTTGACCGGCGTCTTTTTACCGGTCAGCTCCAGCACCAGCGAGTGCACCCGCAGCGTCACTTTTTCTATGTCCTGCGCGCGCAGGCCATGCGCCTGGCGCAACTGCACGCAACCGTCGATGCTCGGATGGATCACGATGCCGCAGGCAAACGGCTTGTAAGTATTGAGCGCAACTTCCCATGACTGGCCCAGACCCTCGGTGACCTCGGCCCAATCGGTCTTGTCGGAAAAAACCTGCAGCAACCCGCGCGGCGCTTCCAGCGCGCGCTTGGAAGAGGTGAAGCCGTGGCGCGCCATCAAGGCCGACATCAGGCCGGCCTTGGCCGCGCCGCCCGGATGGAAGGGCTTGGTCATGGTGCCGAACTGTTCGCGCAGCCCGACCGGCTGCGACGCGGCAATGCCCAGTGCCATCCGGGTATGTTCCGCATCCAGCTTCAACAGCCGCGAACAGGCCGCTGCACTGCCCAGCATGCCGGTGGAACCGGTGATGTGCCAGCCACGGTCGTAGTGATCCGGGTAGACAGCATTGCCGACCCGGCACGACACTTCAATGCCGAGCACCAGCGCATCGATCAGCTCGCGTCCGGACGAGCCCAGGCGCTCGCCCAGCGCCAGCACCGCAGAAGCGACCGGGCCGGCCGGGTGGATGATGGTCTTCAGGTGCGTGTCGTCGAAGTCGAAGGTATGCGAACTGATGCCGTTCAGTAGTGCCGCGTTGGCAATATCGACCCGTTCGCTGCGCCCCAGTACGGCCGCCTGCGGCGCAGGTTCGAGCTCCTGCACCGCAGCCAGTGCCGCCACCATTGTCTCGTGCGTGGCCGGGCCGATTGCGCAGCCGGTCCAGTTGGCAAAGGTTCGATGCGCTTCATTGTCGACCTGGTCGCTCCATCCGCGCGAGGGATGGCTTGCCACGAAATCGGCCAGCATCTGGGTGATGGCGGGGGCGTTCTGGTCCGCCTGGACCGTGGTATTTCTTGCCATGGAATGTCAACCTCTTGTTGGTAATCGTGTTGGTAATCGTGTCGTTTGGTAGGGCGGGGCCGCGACGGATGCCGGCGTCATGGACTCATGAATCCAGCAGTTGCTGTAGCTTGCCGAAAATAAATTGGCGATCCGGCTCATGCGATTGCGGATTGCCGGCCCGGTGGCCCCATACCGAGGGGATCGGACAAACTTCGGCGCGCGCAATCTGGCTGGCTTCGTTGCGCACGTCTTCCACCTGAAAATAGAAATCCGTCTGTGACGGCATCAGCAAGGTGCGCGCGGAAATGCGCTGCAAGGCGGCGTCCAGGTCGCCGCCAAACATCGGGTCCGCACCGAGGTCGGCCGCCTGCACGGTGGCGATCATCGCCAGCAAGTCATTGCCATTGCGGCGGGTGAAGCGCGCTTCCCAGTGGCTGACCAGGAATTCTTCCAGCGTCTTCGCACCGAACTGCCGGTACAGGCCCTGCCGATAGAACGCTTGCGAGAATCCCCAGCCGGCATACACCCGTCCCATGGCTTTCAGGCCGCGTTCCGGATGGGCGCTGAACCAGCGTTCGCCAAAGGCCGGGTCGCCGGTCAGCGCCGCTTTCACGCCTTCGAAAACCACCCAGGTGTGGGCGGCCGTTTTTGCCGTGGCGCAGACTGCGCACAGCCGCTCCACCATGTCCGGATAAAGCGCGCCCCAGTGCAGCGCCTGCTGCCCGCCCATCGAATAGCCATACACCAGCGCCAGCTTGCGGATGCCGAACACTTCGCTCAGCAATCGATGCTGCACATGCACGTTGTCCGACAGCGAAATCAGCGGAAAGTGACTGGTTCCGTAAGGGGTGTGGGCGGTATTGCCCGGCGACGACGACAGGCCATTGCCGAACATATTGGGAATGATGATGAAGTAGCGCGAAGGGTCAAGCGGCGCACTCTCCTGCACCAGCCACTGCGTATCCAGGTGCTGGGCCCCGAACGAGGTCGGGTAAAGGATGGCATTGGACTTGTCGGCGTTGAGCACGCCGTAAGTCTTGTACGCCAACTTCAGCCCCTTGAATGTCTCGCCGCTTTGCAGCCGCACATCGCCGGCGTCAAAAATATCGTAATCGCTCATGCTGTTTCTGGTCTTTGTGGTTGGCTGTGCCTACACGCTCAGGTAACTGCGCCGCACCGATTCATCCTTGGCCAGTTCTTCCATCGTGCCCTGATAGCGGATCTGGCCTTTTTCGAGTACATAAACCCGGTCGCTGACGAGTTCTGCGAATTGTACGTTCTGCTCCGACAGCAGGATCGAGATGCCCTGCTTCTTGAGTTCGATGATCATGTTGGCCATCTGCTCCACGATCACCGGCGCCACCCCTTCCGAGGGTTCGTCCAGCAGCAGCAGCGACGGATTGCCCATCAGCGTGCGCGACACGGTCAGCATCTGCGGTTCGCCACCGCTCATGCTGCCGCCGGCACGGTGCGGCATTTCGCCCAGGTTGGGAAACAGCCTGAACAGTTTCTCGGGCGTCCACGCCGCCACGCCGGCACGCGCAGCCTGCTTGCCGACTTCCAGGTTTTCCATCACGCTCAGGTCGGTGAAGATGCGCCGGTCTTCCGGCACGAAGCCCAGCCCCAGGCGGGCGATCTCATACGGTTGCAGGCCATTGATCTGCTGCGCGCCAAACCGGATGCTGCCGCGCGTGCGTTGCAACAGCCCCATGACGGCCTTCATCGTGGTCGACTTGCCGGCGCCATTGCGCCCCATCAGGGCCACCACTTCGCCGCGGCCGATATTGAGCGACACATCGAACAGGATCTGCGCCCGTCCGTAGAAGGCGTTGACGCCAGCCAGTTCCAGCATCATCGAGTTTGCGCCTGTGCTCACGTCCATGCTCATGCCACCTCCTTGCGCAAGGAGAAAGTCTTGCCGGAACCGAAGTACACCTCCTGCACTTTCTCATTGTTGCGCACCGATTCGCCGTCGCCTTCGGCAATCACGCGGCCACGCGCCAGCACGATCATCCGGTCGGCATAGGAAAACACCACGTCCATGCTGTGCTCGGTAAACAGCACGCCGATATTGCGCTCCACCACCAGCTTCTTGGTCAGCGCCATCAACTCGTTGCGCTCATTGGGCGCCATGCCGGCAGTCGGCTCGTCCATCAGCAACAGGCGCGGCCGGTTGGCCAGTGCAATCGCCAGCTCCACCCGTTTCACATCGCCATAGGCCAGCACGCCGCAGGGGCGATCGGCCTGGGCGGACATGCCGACCTGGCCCAGCAAATCATGCGCCTCGTCCCGATAGAAGGAACTGGCGGCACGCCAGAAATGAAAGATCTTGCGCTCGCGGGAAATCAGCGCCATCTGCACGTTCTCGGCCACCGTCATCGAGCCGAAGGTGGCGGCGATCTGGAAAGTGCGGCCCACGCCCAGCCGCCAGATATCGCGCGGCGGCATGCCGACCAATTCCTGGCCGTCGAAGCTGATCGACCCACTGTCCGGCGGAAACTGTCCATTCACCATATTGAAGCAGGTCGACTTTCCCGCGCCATTGGGCCCGAGCAGCGCCAGCAACTGCCCGGCTGGCAGCTCGAAGGACACATCGTCGACCGCCTTCACGCCGCCGAAGGCCTTGGATAGATTACTCACGCGCAGCAAGCTCATGCGTGCTTCTCCCCTTTGCCCAGCAAGCGCTGCAGCGAACCGACGATACCGGCCGGGAACACCAGCACAATGACCAGGATCGCGCCGCCAAGCACCGCACGCCAGTACTCGACCTCTCGCGCCAGCGTATCTTGCAGCCACGTGAACAGTACGCTGCCCACCAGCGGCCCGGTCAGGGTCTGCACCCCGCCCAGCAACACCATGACCAGCCCGTCCACGGAGCGCGCGATGCCCATTGCCTCCGGCGAAATGCTGCCCTTGGAAAAGGCGAACAAGGCGCCCGCCAGACCGGCAAACGAGCCGGCCAGGATGAATGCGACCCACTGCACCCGCTTGACGTCGATGCCGATGGCGTCGCTGCGCAGGAAGGAATCGCGGGCGGCGCGCATGGCGTAGCCGAACGGTGAAAACAGGATGCGCCGGATCATCAGCACGCCGGCGCCGCACAGCAGCAGCACCAGATAGAAGAACAGGCGATTGTCAGCCAGCCACGGCGGCGGCCACATGCCGACAATGCCGTTGCTGCCGCCGGTTACGTTGTCCCACTGGTAGACCACCGACCAGACGATCTGGGAAAACGCCAGCGTCAGCATCGCAAAATAAATGCCGGAAAGCCGCACGCAGAACCAGCCAAACACGAATGCGCACACCGCCGCCAGCAAGGGCGCCAGCAACAGCGCCGGCAACATCGACAGCCCCAGTCCTTTCAGGAACAGCGCCGCGCCATAAGCCCCCAGGCCGAAATAGGCAGCGTGGCCGAATGAATGCAGGCCGCCCGGCCCCATGACGAAATGCAGGCTGGTGGCAAACAGCACCGCAATCAAAATATCGATCGACAGCACCACCGTGTACGGCGCGACCTTGCCCAATAGCGGCAACAGCAGCAAGGCGGCAAACACGCCGATCGCCACCATGCGGCCGCGTTGGCTGGCTTGCCGCAGCGGCGCCTCCAGCGTGCCCGACTGCCGGCTCGGCGCCTGCCTGCGGCCAAGCAGGCCCCAGGGGCGGAACACCAGCACGATCGCCATGATCAGGAATTCCGCCACCAGCGTCATCTTCGATACGGCAAACGAGATGCCGAAAATATTCACCGTGCCGATCGCTGCGCAAATCGCCTTGGTCTCGGCAATGATCAGCGCCGCCAGGTAAGCGCCCGGTATGCTGCCCATGCCGCCGACGACGACGATCACGAACGCATCGCTGATCGTCATCAGGTCCAGGTGCAGGTTGGCCGGCTCATTGGGAATCTGGATGGCGCCGCCCAGTCCGGCCAGGAACGCACCCAGTGCAAAAACAGACGTGAACAGCCAGGATTGATTGACGCCGAGCGCATTCACCATCTCGCGATCCTGGGTGGCGGCGCGGATCAGCGTGCCCCAGCGGGTGCGGGTGAGCAATAACCACAACAGGCCCAGCACGATCGGACCCACCGCAATCAACAGCAGGCTGTAAGTCGGGAAGCGCTGCCCGAAGATCTCGACCGCGCCCGACAGACCCGGCGCGCGCGGTCCCAGCAAATCTTCCGAGCCCCACAGGTACAGCGCCGCATCCTTGATCACCAGCACCAGCGCGAACGTCGCCAGCAACTGGAACAGTTCCGGCGCCTGATAGATACGGCGCAGCAGCAGTACCTCGATCAGCACGCCGATCACGGCAACCGCCAGCGCCGCCAGCATTACGCCGCCCCAGAAGCCGAGCGCCGTCACGCCAAAGAAATTGATCAGCGAGTAGGCGATATACAAGCCCAGCATGTACAGCGAGCCATGCGCAAAATTGACGATGCGCGTCACGCCGAAAATCAGCGACAGTCCGGCCGCCACCAGGAATAGCGAAGAGGCATTGGCCAATCCGTTGAGCAACTGTACTGCCAGGCCGGATAAATTCATGGAGTGTGGGTGCGGAACAATGAACGGTGACAGGTTAGCGCGCCGCAATGGACCAGGGCCACTGCGACAACAGTCAAATCCACACCGGACGTCGCCAACGACGCCCGGCGTGGCCGGCGGCCCTTAGTTGGAAGCTGGCCGCATCTGTTTTACTTCGGCATCGGTCGGCTGGTAGCTGGCCCCGTCCGCATACTTGTAGTTCACCATGACACCCTTTCCATCCTTGATGCCGAGTCGGCCGACATACGTGCCCAGCGTGGACTGGTGATCCTGCGCACGGTAGACGATCGGGCCAAACGGGGTGTTGACCGGCAAGCCCTTGAAGGCGGCTGCCAGCTTTTCGCTGTCGGTGG
>NZ_JAUSNH010000039.1 GCF_030645335.1 Lacisediminimonas sp.
TGGCGGAGTGGACGGGACTCGAACCCGCGACCCCCGGCGTGACAGGCCGGTATTCTAACCAACTGAACTACCACTCCATTGAGCCCGCTACGACACCGGACTCAAGGCGCGCAAGTCTACATGAAGTGGGCCGGCTTTGCCAGCGTCTGCCAGGAAATACCCTGCATTTCAGCAGAAATGCAGGGTGCAGGCAGGTCGGACCGGGTCAGGCTGCTGTGCGCAGCGCATTCTGCTCGCCACCCAGCGCCTCTACCAGGTCCGCAATCATCTTCGACAACTCACCGGCCATCATCGCGAAATCGCCGTCGAAGCGTTCGTCTTCGTCGCGGGACGAGGTGTCGCTGCCTTCCTTGATCACATCCAGCGGCGTCACGCGCTTGATGGCAAGCGACTCCGTCAGGACGAATGAAACACGGTCGGCCCAGGTCATGGCCAGGCGGGTGCACTGCTTGCCGGCGGCAATATGGCGGCGCACGTCTTCCGGATCCAGCGTGTGGCGTACGTAGCGCACGGTAGCCCGGCTGTCGCCGGTGGATTGCAATTCGGTGTCCTGGTCGACGGTAAAGCCGCCCGGCGCTTCGTCGGTCGCCAGCCAGTCGGTCATGGCCGCGCGCGGCGAGAGCGCAACATGCAGCGTTTCCATCGGAAATTTGTCGAACGCCTTGATCAACAGCTTCAGTACATCTTCAGCCTTGGCGGCGCTGGCGGCATCGACTACCAGCCAGCCATTGATCGGGTCGATCCAGACCAGGGTGCTGCTGTAAATGCTGAAGGCGCGCGGAAGCAGTTCGTCTGCGACTTGCTCCTTGAGCTCCTTCATTTGCTTGCGGCCCGGCTTGAAGCCTTGCTGTTCTTCCAGCTCGATGGCGCGCGCCTTGGCAACCTGGTTGATGACAGTGTTGGGCAGCAGCTTTTTTTCGCGGCCAAGCAGGCACAGCATTTGTTGGTTGACCACATGCACCAGCCGGCCATGCGGCCGCGGTGCGACCCAGCCCATGCTTTGCATGTCGATACTGCTGGTGGCAACGAAAGCTTGCGGCGCCAGTGCTGCTTCTAGCTGGTCAGCGGTGAACGGGCAAGGGGCGGGAAGTCGGTAAATCTGGAGGTTCTTGAACCACATGGAGGGGGTCGCCAAAAACCGGCCATTCTACCGAAGGTCGGGCGCGGCTGGCGTTAGTTTTGCGGGTCGAACAAGCCCGACTGTTGTTGTTCGCGCGCTTCGGCCACGCCGACACCGGCGCCGAGCAGGCGCACCGGACGCCGGCGGCGGCCATAGCCAGTTTCGAGAAGTTGACTGAATGTTTCCTGGTCCAGCACACTGCCGCTGCATTCGACCGTGGTGCGCTGGAAGTCGTCGAAACGGATCTTGATGAACAGCTTGCCAATGCTGTCTTGCGCCTTTGCGCGGGCGATGCGTTCGGCCAGGCGCACCAGCAATTCGGGCAGCGCCTGGCGGCAGGCTTGCAGGTCCGGCAAGTCGGTGACGTAGGTTTCTTCCACACTGACGGACTTGCGCTCGCGCGACGGGCAGACTTCGCGCAGGTCGATGCCGCGGCACAGGCCGTGCAGGCGCTCGCCAAACTTGCCGAAATGTTGTTGCAGATGCAGCAGGCTCCAGCCACGCAGGTCGGCGCAGGTTTGCGCACCCAGCTTGTTGAGCCTGGCCGCGGTCACACGCCCGACGCCATGCAGCTTCCCGACCGGCAAGGCAGCGACGAAGGCGTCCACCTCGTGCGGCCGCACGACCATTTGGCCGTCCGGCTTGTTCCAGTCGCTGGCAATCTTGGCAACGAACTTGTTGGGCGCGATGCCGGCCGAGGCGGTGATGCCGACGGTGTCGGCGATGCGACGGCGGATTTCTTGCGCAATCAGCGTGGCGCTGCCATTGCATTGCGGCGTCGCGCTGACGTCGAGATAGGCTTCATCCAGCGACAGGGGCTCGACCAGCTCGGTGTAGTCGCGATAGATGGACAGTATCTGGCGTGAAGCGATGCGGTACTTTTCCATTGCCGGCGGCAATACGATCAACTGCGGGCATCGCTTCTGTGCCTGCGCGGTGGACATGGCGGAATGCACACCATAACGGCGCGCTTCGTAATTGCAGGTGGCGACCACGCCGCGCCGGTCGGCGCGCCCACCGACAGCCAGCGGTTTTCCCTGCAACGAGGGATCGTCGCGCATTTCCACCGCCGCATAGAAGCAATCGCAGTCGCAGTGGATGATCTTGCGGTCAAGCAGGCTGGGGTCGGGGGTCACGGTGGGCATGGGCATTGCTGCTGCCAATTCTAACGCCGCTGCGGGCAATTGCGCAGCGCCGGTCGCGGCATTTCCATTACCGGCAATCCGGTTGAACTCCAGCGCGGGGGGCGCTTCTAACTGTTTTGGCATGGAAGGAGTGCAACATGGCTAGCAGCACACTGGACCCTGACAACTTCGGGCAACGCGACCGGTCACTGGGTCGCGGCCATGGGACGCGCGCGCTCGGGCCGAGCGACAACTCTGATTCAGGCAGCGACATCATCGGCGCCGATGGGCTGGCGCACGACGAAGTGATCCGGCTCGACACCGGCACCAATTCCGATCCCGAATTCAGCACTGCCGGGCACACCGGCGGCCCGGATCTCGGCGATGCCAATTTAAGCGCAGACAGTGATTCGTCCGGCACCGGCGAAACTGCCACGGCCGGACGCGACACCGTTGCAGAGGCTGGCAGTGATATCGGCTTTGACGAAATTCGAAAGATGTCCGATTGGCAGGAGACGCCGCAAGAGGATCAGATCGACGAGTTGCTGGATGAGGACAAAGCTCCCGGATGGCGCGGCCGACAAGTGCGCCCGGGAGATCAGGCCGGGAAGCAATAAATCGGGGGCCTATGTTCGGGTACAGGTTCTGGGCGCCGTTGTTGCCGCCGCGCCTTGGGTCACTTTAGCTGTACCAGTATCCAGGGCTTGACCACGATCGCCCAGACTTGGCGGTTCTGGTCGAGCCAGGCCTGCGCCTGTTCGTCTGTTACTTTTGCAATGCGCTGTGCGCTCATCCATTGGCTGACCGCGGCGGCATCGTCGCGCGTCATGGCGGCCGCCACTTCGATCAGGTCAAGGTCGGGCGACACGGCAACCACCATGCCGGATGCAAACCAGCGCGTCAGTTCGGACCAGGCGATGCTGGCCGTTTCCTGGTTCAGCTTCGCGTGCAACAAGGCGTCGTTGGTAGAGGTCATATGAATTTGATCGGCGAGTGGCATTCACACCAATTCACACCATGTATCAATAATGCGGCGGCCGCTCGTTGGCCGCGCCGGAGTCGGAAAGCCCCTGTTGCAATTCCCTGATCCGCGACGCCAGCGCCGTACAAAGAGATGACAGTTCGTCGATTTTTTGCTGCTGGCGAAAAACAGTACGGTTCAGGGTGTCGACCAAATCTTCCTGCCGGGTCAGTTTGATTTCAATGTCGACCAGCCGCTCTTCGTTCATGGATATTTCCTTTTGATTTTTCAATGCTGCGCACGGCCAGCGCGTCATGCGGCCTTGGGCTTTTGCAGCAAGGCCTTCAGGTTCGCCAGCCTGGCTTGCGGCGTGATTTTCTCAGCCTCGGTCGCCACGGCGTCGCCTTCGTCGAGTTTCATCTCCTTGATGAAACGCGACACGTCGCAGTGCACGCTTTCCCGCGCCCTCTTGCGCTTCTTGCACCAGCTTACCGTCAGGCTGCGCTGGGCGCGAGTAATGCCGACATACATCAGCCGGCGCTCTTCTTCGATGCGCGCGCCGATCGATTCATCGGGGGCATCCGGATCGCCCTTGTGCGGCAGGATGCCTTCCTCGATCCCGACCAGGAATACATGGGGAAATTCCAGGCCCTTGGAGGCATGTAGCGTCGACATGCGCACAGCGTCGGGTTCCTCGTCCCGCCCGTCGAGCATGCTCATCAAGGCCACCATCTGCGTCAGGTCGAGCAGGCTTTTTTCCGGATCGCTGCCGTCCCGCCCGCCGGTGCCCTTCTCTTTGAGCCAATTGACGAAGTCCAGCACGTTCTGCCATTTCGACTGCGCCTGGGAATCGTCAAAGGTGTCGTACAGATAGGCTTCGTAATGGATGGCTTTCATCATGTCGTCCAGCACGCTGGCTGCATTGTCGCCGCTGCCGGCGGCGCCGACCCGGCTGGCGCGGGCCTCCAGCTGGTTGATGAAGTCGCAGAATTCACGCAGCGGGCGCAATTGCCGCTCGTTGAGCCTGGTCTCAATGCCGCCTTTGTAGACCGCCTCGAACAGTGAGCACTGCCACTGGCCGGCGTAGGCGCCAAGCGCTTCCAGCGTGGTCTGGCCGACGCCGCGCTTGGGGGTGGTTACCGCGCGGATGAATGCCGGGTCGTCGTCGCCGTTGGCGATCAGGCGCAGGTAGCTGATGATGTCCTTGATCTCGCCGCGGTCGAAGAAACTCTGGCCGCCGGACATGACATAAGGAATCCGCTCGCGGCGCAAGGCTTTCTCGAAGATGCGCGCCTGGTGGTTGCCGCGATACAGGATGGCATAGTCGGAAAATCGCGTGCGACGCTCGAACCGGTGGGCCGACAGCATGATGGCGATCTGGTCCGCCTCATGTTCGTCGTCGTCCATCGCCATCACCTTGATCGGGTCGCCCAGGCCATGCTCGGACCACAGGGATTTTTCAAACAGTTTCGGATTGTTGCCGATCACGGCATTGGCGGCCTGCAGGATGCGCGTCGTAGAACGATAGTTTTGCTCCAGCTTGACTACCTTGAGGTCGGGGAAGTCGACCTGCAGCGTTTTCAGGTTTTCAATGGTCGCACCGCGCCAGGCATAAATGGCCTGGTCGTCATCGCCCACCGCGGTAAACATCGGCTTCTTGCCAGGCCCGGTCACCAGCAGCTTGACCAATTCGTATTGGCAGGTGTTGGTGTCCTGGTATTCATCCACCAGCAGGTAGCGCAGTCGGCGCTGCCATTTGTCGCGCACGTCGTCATTTTTCCGGAACAGTTCGACCGGCAAGCGGATCAGGTCGTCAAAGTCCACCGCCTGGTAGGACGACAGCGTGGCGACGTAGCTGCGGTAAATCCGGGCCGCCTGCATTTCGAGTTCGCCCGTCGCGCTCCGGACTGCGTCGTCGGGCGCCAGCAACGCGTTCTTCCACAGCGACATCTGGTTCTGGACTTTCCGGATCAGCTGCTTGTCGGTCGTGGCGGCAAGGTCTTGCACCAGCGAAAAACAGTCGTCGCTGTCGAGTATCGAAAAGCGGTCCTTGAGGCCGACTTCCTTTGCCTCGCGCCGCAATATCTGCACACCCAGGGAATGGAAAGTGCTGACGGTGAGGTGGCGGGCCTGTTTTGGTTCCTTCAACAACTTGGCAATCCGCTCCTGCATTTCGGTTGCGGACTTGTTGGTGAAGGTCAGCGCGGCGATATTGCGCGCTTCGTAATTGCATTGCTCAATCAGGTGCGCAATCTTTTGCGTGATGACGCGCGTCTTTCCGGAGCCGGCGCCCGCCAGCACAAGACACGGTCCGTCCATGTAGGCGACGGCTTCGCGCTGGTGTGGGTTGAGGCCGGAAAGATGCTGGTTCGACATGCGGGACTCAAGGACTGGGCGGGCCATTTTAGCGGATAGGGACCGCTCACGGCGGCCGTACGTCCGCAATCAGACGCGCGCGGTCACACATCCGGGCCAGGCTTGCCATGCAACGCATGACATCCCGACCGCCGCCCTCCTTTTTTGCGCATGACGAGCGTGGTAAAGTTGAACGCATGCGATTTTCCCACCTGGTCGAGATCAACGACCCACAGAATCCACTGATCACGCCGCTTACCCGCGACCAGTTATGGCGCGGCCTGGTACTGCGGGCGGAAATGCCAAAACGCTTCGTACCCTGGCTGGACCAGTGCATCATTACCGCCCGTACGCAGACGTCGATCGAGCGCGCGCTGCACTATGGCGAGACCGTAATCCGCGACAGCGTGACGTTCGAGGCGCCCGACCGGATTGGCTTTCATGTTCCCAGGCAAGGCGACATTCCCGATGCCAGGCTCACGATGACGATCGAGCAACCCTTTGAGGGTGGCTTGTTCGTGCGCTTCGAATACGCCGATGGCGGGGACGACGCCGTCGACACCGCCGAAAGTACGGACCAGCAAATGGTCAACGACTTTCGCCGCTCGGCCTATCAGGAGTCGGACATCGACACGATCCGGACCATACGCGAAATGGCGGCGGATGGCCTGCTCGATGCGCCGATGATGTAAGGCGGTCGCAGGACAGCCATTCCAGGCGTCAACCCTGCCGATTGTTTGTTCCCCGGTGGCGAAACTATTGCCGGTCGAATTGCTCTGATGAAGACCAGCATCGGAGGAGGAAGTCATGCAAACAATCATTGCAGGACAGTTTGAACAGCAGTCGGATTCCGACCATGCGGTACGCGAATTGATGCGCGCCGGATTCGCGTCCGGACACATCAGCACCTTTTACCTGAACCCTCCCGGGCGCCACGACCTCTATCGGCTCGGGGGTGACGAGAACAGTGATGAAGGCGCCAGGCAAGCACCCGCAGGACTGGCAGCTGGCACATTGGCGGGCGGCGCGCTTGGCGCGGCAATCGGCGCGGCAACGCTGCCGGTCACCGGGCCGCTGGGCGCCATCGCTGGTGCTTTTGTCGGTGCGCATATCGGCAATATCACAGGCAGCCTGGGCGCGATGCAAGACGATGGCGCCGACAATCCGGGCCCCCACGTTCGGCACTGGGGCATGATGGTGGCGGTGGGTGTCGACAACGATGACGAAGCAGGCCGCGCAGTCGACCTGTTGCGCTCGCTGGGCGCCGCCGATATCGAACGCGCCGAAGGCACGATAGAAGACGGCGACTGGACGGATTTCGATCCGGTTTCGACACCGCATTTCACCGAGCAGAGGGGCGCGCACCCGCTCTGAAATTCAGCTCCGGATGGTGCTAACGCGCAACCGTGCGCACACAGTTGCGTCCGGCGTTCTTGGCTTCGTACAGGGCAGAGTCGGCACGGTTCATCACGACAGTCAGGGTGTCGCCCGGATGCCAGGCGCCAATGCCGGCTGAAATGGTGAGGTGGAGATCCGGCGCAATGCCGGACCAATCATGTTGCGCCACCAGATTGCGCGTGCGCTCCAGCGCAACTGTCGCAGTAGACGCGCGCGCACCCTGTAAAAGCAGTGTGAATTCCTCGCCGCCGTACCGGCCCAGGCTATCGGTGGCACGGCGCGAGAATTCGAGCAACTGCCCGAGTTCATGCAATACGGCATCTCCAACGAGATGGCCGTATTTGTCGTTGACTTCCTTGAAGTGATCGATATCGATGATGGCGACGCAAAAGCTGGTCTGGCTGCGGGCAGCGCGCCGAGCTTCGTCCTGCAGTAGCCGCATGAACTCGCGGCGGTTCCACAATCCGGTCAGTTCGTCGCGGCTGGCAAGTTCGGTCAGCTTGCCGGTTGCAGACTGCAATTCTTCATTCTTTTTCTTCAAGTCCAGCCGCAGCCTGGAGACGACGGCATTGATCGACAAAAAGCGTCCGATGGTAAACACCACGACCGCCCAGAACAACAGTTGCCCGGCCCAGTTGTGGTCGGCCACATTGCGGAAAGCGCCCGTGGCGACTATCGCCACGCCCACGGCAACGGACAGGTAAAGCCAGATGGCCAGGTACATGCGCTGCGTGAAATGCAGGCTGGCATACGACAGCGGCATGAACAGCACGACAATGAATACGTGCGCGAGCTGCGGCGCCATCATCATGCCTGCCAGGTTTACTGCACAGGCCGCGAACACCTGCACGGCCGTCAATGACGGATCAGGCCAGCGGCGGCTCCAGCCAGAAGCGATCAAGCTCAGGAACAGGGCGTTGATGAGCAGCGTGGCCCCCAGCAGGATCAAGGGCACGCGGTATGAAATCGTGCCCAGCGCTGCAAACCCGATCAGGATGACGCACATGACAACGTAGTCGAGTGCAGCCAGCCCGGTACGGCGCAATCGCAGCCGCGTATTGCGATCCTTTGACGCCAGCCAGTTCTCGGGTAGTGCCCCCATATGTGTGCGCCTTTCAGGCATCTTTGATTTCTGTCAGGGATTGTAAGGCTTGTTCCGGCCGCCCGGTAAATTGACGCGACCCAATGCGGGCACCGTTGCGCTTCAGATATCCATCGGATCGACTTCCAGCGACCATCGTGCCCGCGCTTTTCCCTGGCGCAGCCGCTGCACCCATACGCGCAGGAACGATTGCAGTGCCGGGCGCGATGGCGACTCCAGCAGCATCTGCGCCCGCTCGACGTCGGCCACCCGCGATATGGCCATCGGGATGGGGTCATTCATCACCACCGATAGCGGGCGATCCTCCGCTTCCTGACTGGCGGTCTCCAAAAAGCCGATTGCCGCCTCCAGCGTCCGGGCTTCGGCACGCAGCAGAGCTTGATGGACAAATGGCGGCAGTCCGGCCTGGGCCCTCTCGGCCAGGGTCACGCTGGCAAACCCCGGGTAGTCGTGCGCCGCCAGCGTGGCGTACAGCGGATGCTGCGGGTAGCGGGTCTGCACCAGCACTTGCGCGGCGTTACCGCCTTCTTTCGGGCGGGCGCGGCCAGCCCGTCCGGACACTTGCATCAGTTGGGCGAACAGCCGCTCGCTGGCGCGATAGTCATGCGAAAACAGTGCTGTGTCGGGGTTCAGCACGCCCACCAGCGTCAGGTTTTTGAAGTCGTGTCCCTTGGCCACCATCTGGGTGCCGACCAGGATATCGACCTGGCCGCTATGGACACTGTCGAACGCGGCCTGGGCACTGCCTTTGCGGCGGGTGGAGTCGGCGTCGATGCGCAGGATGCGGGCCTCGGGAAATATCTCCTGCAAGCCTTCTTCGACGCGTTGCGTGCCGCGACCCATCGGCTGCAGGTCGACATTGCCGCAAGTCGGACAGGAGCGCGGAATGCGCAGCTCCAGGCTGCAGTGATGGCAGCGCAGCCGCTGCTCGGGCTTGTGCAACACCATGAATGCGGTGCATCGCTTGCAACTGCTGACCCAGCCGCAGGACTCGCAGTTGAGCACCGGCGCATAACCGCGCCGGTTGAGGAACAGCAGCGACTGTTCGCCCTTGTCCAGGCGCGCCTTGAGCGCGGCAAGCAAGGTATTGGACAAGCCCTGGTGCGGCTTGTCGCGCTCAAGGTCGACCAGCAGTACTTGTGGCAATACCGCCTCCTGGACCGCCCTGGCCGACAAACTGAGCTTGCGGTAACGGCCCGACTCGGCATGCTGCCAGGACTCCAGTGACGGTGTCGCCGACCCCATCACGATCGGAATCTGCAACTGATGGGCCCGCCATACGGCCAGGTCCCTGGCGGAGTAGCGCAGCCCCTCCTGCTGCTTGTAGGAGGCGTCGTGCTCTTCATCGACGATGATCATGGCTAATCCGGGCAGCGAGGCCAGCACGGCAAGCCGGGTGCCGACGATGATCCGGGCCCGGCCGGTATGCGCCGCCAGCCAGTTCAGCAGTCGTTCGCCTTCCGCCAGTCCGCTGTGCATGGTCGCCACGCAGTAATCGGGGAAGCGCGCCTGTACATGCGACAGCAGTTGTGGCGTGAGGTTGATCTCCGGCACCAGCATCAGCACCTGGGCACTGGATGATCGGGCAAGGATCTCGGTGGCGGCGTGCAGGTAGACCTCGGTCTTTCCGCTGCCGGTGACGCCAAACAGCAGGGTCGGCGCAAAGCCGGCCTGGCCGGTGATTTGTGCCACGGCGTGCGCTTGCTCGTCGTTGAGCGGCGGCGGAATGTCGGGCTGGCCGCCACCGCTGGTGGCCTGGCCAAACAAGCGCAAGCTTGCCATGGCGGCCGGCTCGGTCTCGGCGCTGGCTACGGCGCCGGCCTTGCGGCGCTTGGCCTTGACCGGCGCCGGGTCCAGTTTGCGCAGGGCTTTCTGGAGCGGTCCGACCTTTTGTCCGCGCAACTGTTTTGGTAGTGCGGGCAAAGCCACCTCCCCAAGGGGTCGGTGGTAATACTCGGCGGCAAACGCACACAACGCGAGCCAGTGCTCACTCAACACGCCCAGTTCGACATGGCAGCCCAGGATGGACTTGATCTTTTCCGGAGCCAGCCGACTTTCATCCAGGTGCCCGACCACGAGTCCCGTTACCTCGCGGCGCCCGAAAGGAACCACCACCAGCGCACCAACGGGCGGTGCAGGCTGTTCCTGGCACGCGTAGTCGAACAGGGCGTCGAGCGGAGCGTCGAGTGCGACCTGGAGAATGACCGGTTTCAAGTTAAGGTAACACTTTAAGTTTTGGCGTAACGGTCGGTTTATTAAGCGCTTTTTTTCCTATCCACAGACTTTGTGGATAACTATGGGGATAACAACTGGTATCCGGCCGGAACGCTAGATTCCATGCGGGTTTCGAAGGATTGCCCATTGGCAAGGCAAAAATTAAACCCCAATGCTTTCAATGACTTAGTCCGACGCTGCTTTCGTCCAAAAGCGATAGTTGCTTTTAGCCTACCGCTCACCGGAATTGTGCATAAGTGTAATTTCAAGACAGGCTATGAACGCTTTTACCGGCGAAAAACGTTGCGGGAATGCTAGCAAAAAAGGTTCCCAACCTGAGAACTTACATTAAGTTACGCGGCAAACTTCCGGTTTCCTAATGGGAATTTTTTGGGCATCCCAGCCTGTGGAAAACTTTGTGTACAACCTGTATCGGCCAGCACGAATTTCCGCTTGACCTTTACCGGCAATTGCTGTTTTCCTGGCAGGCAAATCACAATTTACTGTTTTGATTCAGAAACTTAGTGCGCCGATGCACGAAGCCAGCGTTACAGCGCGCTTGCTGCTTCGCACAAATGTACAGGTGTGTATAACTTCTGTGAAAGGCGACTCAACTTGCACTGGCACGAAGCTCGCGGCTAATTTGATGCACCGATTGCACAAGTTCGGTGACCGCCTCTGGCGGCGTGAATTGCGAGATGCCGTGGCCAAGGTTGAATACATGCCCGGATCCTGGCGAGGGCTTGCCAAACGACTCCAGCACACCGCGCACTTCCTCGCGGATCTGCTTGGCGCCGGCGAACAGGACCACTGGATCGAGGTTGCCCTGCAACGCAACGCGTGCGCCGACCTTGGCGCGGGCCGCGCCCAGGTTGACGGTCCAATCGAGTCCGACCGCATCCGCGCCGCAGTCTGCGATCTGATCCAGCCAGAGACCCCCACCCTTGGTAAAAACGATCAGCGGGATTTTTTGGCCGTCGTGTTCCCGTTTGGTCTGCCGGATCACTTGCTGCATGTAGGCCAGCGAGAAGCGTTGGTACGCACCGTCGGCCAGCGCGCCGCCCCAGGTGTCGAAGATCATCACGGCCTGGGCGCCGGCATCGATCTGCGCGTTCAGGTAGGCGGCGACCGACGCGGCATTGATGGCCAGGATGCGATGCATCAGGTCAGGCCGGTTGTACAGCATGGCCTTGACAGTACGGAAGTCGTCGGAACCAGCACCTTCGACCATGTAGCAGGCCAGGGTCCACGGACTGCCTGAAAATCCGATCAGCGGGACCCGTCCTTGCAGGGCAACCCGTATCTGTGTCACCGCGTCGAACACATATTGCAGCGATGACAGGTCCGGCTGCTGCAGGGCCATGACCGCTTTTTCGTCGCGCAACGGATGGGCAAAGCGCGGACCCTCGCCTTCTGCAAAGCTCAGCCCAAGTCCCATTGCGTCGGGGACCGTCAGGATGTCGGAAAAAAGTATGGCGGCGTCCAGCGGATAGCGATCCAGCGGCTGCAGTGTCACTTCAGTCGCCAATTCGGGATTTTTGGCCAGGCCGAGGAATGAGCCGGCGCGCGCGCGCGATGCACGGTACTCAGGCAAGTAGCGACCGGCTTGTCGCATCAGCCACACCGGCGTGTAATCAGTCGGCTGGCGCAACAGCGCACGCAGGAAAGTGTCGTTTTTCAGCGGAGCGAAGGAAGGCATGGATGGGCGGGATCTCTCGGAAAGACCGCTATTATCGCCCAAAGCACCGCGCTAACGACAGGCTGTCTCACTGGCAAGCGGCGATTGGACAGGGAAAGGAACAGCATTGGCGAGATTGCCCGCCCACATGACGCAGCAGACGGCGTATGGTCTGCCTTGCTTCAGTTCTTCGGTTTTGCGAACAGTCGCGTGTGCTCGATTTTCATGCAGTGGTCCATCACAAGCTCCAGCCCGCCGTCCCGTGCGATCTGTGCGGCGGCTTCATTGACCACACCGAGCTGCATCCATAGCGTGCGGGCTTTGATCTCGACGGCCTGCTCAGCGATTTCGCTCATCGCTTCCGACTTCCGAAAGCAGTCAACGATGTCGATGCGGGCATCCCGTTGTGCCGGCGCCTGCGCGGCGTCGTGCAGGCTGGCGTAGCAAGTCTCGCCAAGGATTTGCTTGCCGGCCAACACAGGATTGACCGGAATGATGCGGTATCCATGCTGCTGCAAGTAGGCGGCGACTTCGTGGCTATCGCGCTCGGGCTTGTCGGACAAGCCGACCACGGCGACGGTGCGGGAAGTCGTGAGTATGTCTGCGATGGATTGTTCTGCGGTATTCACGGTATTCCTTTTTGACGAGCTGGTTTTCTCACGAGGGCATAGCCACCGGCAGTTTTGCCGCACCCCGGCCATTGGCGGGGGTCAGGCCGGGGAAATGCCGGGTGTGCGCAAGGACACGAATGCCCGAAAACAAAAAAGGCGCCAAAGCGCCTTTCCTGTCGTGCTGCCGCCAACAATGGATCAGCGTTTCTGCCGTAATCTCTGGATCGCCGCCAACTGCGCAACGGCAACCGCCAGTTCAACCTGCGCTGCTGCGTAGTCTATCTTCGACTCGCGGTTAACCAGGGCTTCTTCGGCCAGTTTCTTCGCGTCTGCTGCCTTGGCTTCATCGAGGTCGTGGCCACGGATCGCGGTGTCGGCCAGTACGGTCACGCCGTTTGGCTGCACCTCGAGGATGCCGCCGGCGACGAACACGAATTCTTCCTCTTGCTGGCCGCTCACCTTGATGCGCACTGCACCCGGACGGATGCGGGTAATCAGCGGCGTATGCTTTGGATAAATGCCAAGTTCGCCAGCTTCGCCGGGCAACGCGACGAATTCTGCCTCGCCCGAAAAAATCAGCGCTTCGGCGGAGACCACGTCAACGTGTATCGTATTTGCCATAAATTTGCCTTGTCTTGCGAAATCAGAAATTGCGAAATCGAAAAATCCAGTATGGCAGCGGTCCGCAGGAGTGCTGCGGACCGGCGCCGGTTACTGCATCTTCTTCGCTTTTTCGATGGCTTCGTCGATCGTGCCAACCATGTAGAACGCTTGCTCAGGCAAGTGGTCGAGCTCGCCCGAGGCAATCATCTTGAAGCCGCGGATGGTCTCTTTCAACGGAACATACTTGCCTGGCGAACCGGTAAACACTTCAGCAACGTGGAACGGCTGCGACAGGAAACGCTGCATCTTGCGTGCACGGGCTACCAGTAGCTTGTCTTCCGGCGCCAGTTCGTCCATGCCCAGAATGGCAATAATGTCGCGCAATTCCTTGTAACGCTGCAGCGTGCCCTGGACTGCGCGCGCTGTATCGTAGTGCTCTTGGCCGACCACATGCGGGTCAAGCTGGCGCGAAGTCGAATCAAGCGGATCCACGGCTGGATAGATACCAAGCGCGGCGATGTCACGCGACAACACGACGGTGGAGTCCAGGTGGGCAAACGTGGTTGCCGGCGACGGATCGGTCAAGTCATCGGCAGGGACGTAGACGGCCTGGATCGACGTGATCGAACCGGTCTTGGTCGACGTGATGCGCTCTTGCAGGCGACCCATCTCTTCAGCCAGCGTTGGCTGGTAACCCACGGCTGATGGCATGCGGCCCAGCAGTGCGGACACTTCGGTACCGGCCAGCGTGTAGCGATAGATATTGTCCACGAAGAACAGCACGTCCCGACCTTCGTCACGGAAGCCTTCGGCGATCGTCAGGCCGGTCAGCGCCACGCGCAGACGGTTACCTGGCGGCTCGTTCATCTGGCCATACACCATGGCGACTTTGGAGTTCGGCAGGTTTTCGAGGTCGACCACTTTTGCATCTGCCATCTCGTGGTAGAAGTCGTTGCCCTCACGGGTACGCTCGCCCACGCCGGCAAACACGGACAATCCCGAGTGCGCCTTGGCGATGTTGTTGATCAGTTCCATCATGTTGACCGTCTTGCCCACGCCGGCGCCGCCGAACAGGCCAACCTTGCCGCCTTTTGCAAACGGGCAGACCAGGTCAATCACCTTGATGCCGGTTTCCAGCAGGTCGGTCGA
>NZ_JAUSNH010000040.1 GCF_030645335.1 Lacisediminimonas sp.
ATTGTAACTTGGCAAGCATCTGTTCGTCCCCGGAACCGGAGCGTTCTATGTGCAGGAAACCCAGTTCCCGCCCGACTTCCTCTATGCGGACGTGCGGCACCAGCAAGCGGCATTGCAGCAAACGGGCGAGGCCGTCCGCGCGCGGCAACTGGCCCACCATCGCAAGCAGGTTGCGCAACGCTTCCGAACTGGTGACCAGCCAGATGACGTCGCTGTCGATCAGGCGGCTCAATTCGTTTGCCCGCACTGCATCCATGACCGGCGCCGTGCGGCGGTATGCCGCCACCTGCTCGACCTCGACGCCAGCATGCCTGAGCGCATCGGCCAGAAATTCACGGCCGCTCTCGCCGCGGATGATCAGCGCGCGCCGCCCGCGCAGCGCGGCCAGGTCGAGCTGTTCCAGCAAGGTTTCCGAATCTGTCCGGTCGGGATTTTTCGGGCTGATGACGGTCGCATGGTGGTGGTCGATGCCGTGCGCCGCCAGCGCCCTGCGGCTGCCCTCGCCGACCACGCCGATCGTCAGGCCGCGCGGCCAGTGCGGCCGCACCCGCAAGGCGGCGTCAATCGCATTCGGACTGACA
The DNA here is from genome assembly GCF_030645335.1 of Lacisediminimonas sp. GTDB lineage: Bacteria > Pseudomonadota > Gammaproteobacteria > Burkholderiales > Burkholderiaceae_D > Lacisediminimonas. Next base: position 582 of record NZ_JAUSNH010000040.1, read on the forward strand.
AAGGCGACCAGCGCATAGCGCTCCAGATCAGCCAGCACAGTCTTCAGCGCAGCGTCGTCATCCAGCGGATGGATGTCGAGCAAGGGAAATACGACGGCCTCGCGACCGGCCGCGCGCAGCCGTTGCGCGAACAGCTGCGCTTGTTGCAGCGGGCGCGTGATCACGACCGGCACGACCGGCGCGACCGAAACGGCCGACACGACCGGGACCGTCGCCTCAGGCATCGGACCGGCAGGCGGCCAGGATCTGCTCGGCATCCTGGGCGCGTAGCGCATCGGCCAGGCGCAATCCGAGCGCCTCGGGATCGGCGGCGGGGCCGGTGACTTCGGCGCTGGCCATGCGGCTGCCGTCCGGCATGGCCACCATGCCGCGCAGGCGCAGGCCGGCGTCGCCGGCAGCAACTGCGTAGGCGGCCAGGGGTATCTGGCAACTGCCGCCAAATGCGCGCGACAGGGTGCGCTCGGCAGTGACGGCAGCCGAGGTCGGCGCATGGTCGAGCGGCGCCAGCAGCGCCAGCAATTCGGGCCGGCCGGACAATATTTCAATCGCCATCGCGCCCTGGCCGGGTGCCGGCAGGCTGTCATCGGGATCGAGCAGGCTGCGGATGCGTTCGGGCAAGCCGAGCCGCTTCAATCCGGCAGCAGCCAGGATGATGGCGGCATATTCACCGCGATCGAGCTTGCCCAGCCGGGTATCGAGGTTGCCGCGCAGCGGGCGCACGACCAGATGGGGGAAGTGCGAAGCGATCAGTGCTTGCCGACGCAAGCTGCTGGTGCCGACCACGGCGCCGGGCGGCAATTCCGCCAGCGAGGCAAACCCGCTGGAAACGAAGGCGTCGCGCGGATCTTCGCGTTCCAGCACGGCTGCCAGGCAAAATCCGTCGGGCAGCTCCATCGGCACGTCTTTGAGCGAATGCACCGCCAGGTCGGCGTGCCCGTCGGACATGGCGACTTCCAGTTCCTTGACGAACAGGCCCTTGCCGCCGACTTTGGACAGCGTGCGGTCGAGTATCTGGTCGCCACGGGTTGTCATGCCGAGAATGTCGACACTGGCCTGCGGATATAATTCCTGCAAGCGGGATCGTACATGTTCAGCCTGCCACATTGCCAGCCGGCTCTCGCGCGAGGCAATGACCAGCTTTCCGGAAAACGCTTGTTTCAAAACGGACTCTTTCAATGGATGCTCGGGACCGGCCGTTCAACCGCGCCACTCGGGCGCAGCCTTGGCTCTGTATGTAGCGGATTTTAGCATGCAGCACTGGTCGGCCTGCCGTTGCGCAGCGCTCCTTTCCACTTACTTTCCCGCCGCCAGATGCCCGCTCCCGCCACTCGAAAAAAAGCCCCGTCCAGCCGTTCGCGCCGCACTAGCGGCAGTAGCGAAGCGCTCAAGGAAGACATCCGCCTGCTGGGCCGCCTGCTCGGCGATGTAGTGCGCGCCCAGGAAGGCGAGCAGGTATTCGGTGTGGTGGAAACGATCCGGCAGACCTCGGTGCGCTTCCGGCGCGACGCCGATCCCAAGGCCGCAGCCGAACTCGACAAGTTGCTCAAGAAGCTAAGCCGCGACCAGAGCATCTCGGTGGTGCGGGCGTTTTCCTATTTTTCGCACCTGGCCAATATTGCCGAAGACCAGCATCACAACCGGACCCGGCGCGCCGAACTGATGGCCGGCGCGGCACCCGAGCCCGGCACCCTGTCTGCGGCGCTGGCCCGCATTGGCCAGGCATCGGCGGGCGGCAAGCAAGTGCGGCAATTTTTCGACGATGCCTTGTTGTCGCCGGTACTGACCGCCCATCCCACCGAGGTACAGCGCAAAAGCACGCTGGATGCCGAGCATGCGATTGCCGGCTTGCTGCGCCAACGCGGCCTGCCGATGACGCCGCGTGAGCTGGCCGACAATGACGTGCAATTGCGCGCCCGCATTGCCACGCTATGGCAGACTCGGATGCTGCGTTACACCAGGCTGAGCGTGGCCGACGAAATCGAAAACGCCTTGTCCTGGTACCGCAGCACTTTCCTCAACGAGCTGCCGGCACTCTATGAAGATATAGAAATCGAGCTGGCCACTCATTTTGGCCAGCGCGCCGCCCGCCTGCCATTGACCCGGCCTTTCCTGCAAATGGGAAGCTGGATCGGCGGTGACCGCGACGGCAATCCGAATGTCAACAGCGACACCATGCGGCTGGCGCTGTCGCGCCAGGCCGGTACCGTGCTGGATCATTACCTGGAAGAAGTGCATGCGCTGGGCGCTGAACTGTCCTTGTCGACCTTGCTGGTCGATGTCAGCGAACCCTTGCAGGCGCTGGCAGACAGTTCACCTGACCTGTCGCCGCACCGTGCCGACGAACCCTACCGGCGCGCGCTGACCGGCATCTACGCCCGGCTGGCGGCGACTGCGCGCGCACTGAGCGCCGGCCATGTGCTGCGCCGCGAAGTCGCCCCGTCCGCGCCCTATGATCATCCCGATCAATTCGCAGCCGACCTGCAAGTACTGGTCGATTCGCTCAATGCCAACCACGGCGCGGCAATGGTCAAGCCACGGCTTGCCGGCCTGCGGCGGGCGGCGGATATTTTCGGCTTCCACCTGGCGACGCTGGATTTGCGGCAAAGCTCGGATGTGCATGAACGGGTCCTGGCGGAGTTGTTTGCCCGCTCGCACACGCACGCCGACTATGCCGGGCTAGACGAGCAGGAAAAAATCGCCCTGTTGCAGGAAGAACTAGCGCGCCCGCGGCTGCTGACCTCGCCCTGGCTGGATTACTCCGAGGAGACCGCCAGCGAACTGGCCGTGTTCAGCGCCGCGCGTGAAGCACGCCAGCGTTATGGCGAGCGCGCCGTGCGCAATACCATCATCTCGCACACCGAGTCGGTGTCGGACCTGCTCGAAGTGCTGGTGCTGCAGAAGGAAGCCGGTCTGTTCCGGATGGGCGATGTCGACGGCGCACAGCCGGCCAGTGAATTGATGGTGATCCCGCTGTTCGAAACCATACCGGACCTGCGGCAGGCAGCGTCAATCATGCAGGACTGGCTTGCCATGCCGCTGGTGCAGCGCCTGATCCAGGCCTGCGGCAACCAGCAGGAAGTCATGCTGGGTTATTCCGACTCCAACAAGGACGGCGGTTTCCTGACGTCCAACTGGGAGATGTACCGGGCCGAGCTGGCGCTGGTCGCGGTGTTCGATAAGGCCGGCGTCAAGCTGCGGCTGTTCCATGGCCGCGGCGGCACTGTCGGGCGGGGTGGCGGCCCGAGCTATGACGCCATCCTGGCGCAGCCGCCGGGCACG
>NZ_JAUSNH010000045.1 GCF_030645335.1 Lacisediminimonas sp.
CTTGGTGGTGTTGCCAACGGCGTCCAGTGGGTCGGTCACGGCGCGCACTGAATCCGGCAGTTCAGCCATTTCGGCGATGCCGCCGGCGTTGTCCGTGATCGGTCCGTAAGCATCGAGCGCGACGATGATGCCAGCCATCGACAGCATCGAGGTCGCGGCAATGGCAATACCGTACAGTCCGCCAAGCTGGTAGGACACCAGGATCGCAGCGCAAACCGACAGCACAGGCCATGCGGTCGACTTCATCGACACACCGAGGCCGGCGATGATGTTGGTGCCGTGGCCGGTGGTGGACGCTTCGGCGACATGCTGTACCGGCTTGAAATCGGTGCCGGTGTAGTACTCGGTGATGTAGACCATCAGCCCGGTGAGCACGATGCCGACCACCGCCGAACCCATCATCGGAATGCGCATCTCGGGTGGCAACACCAGCCAGGTGACCGCAGCAAATCCGACCAGCGACAGGCCCGCAGCCCACCACAGTCCGGTATAGAGCGCCGACATGATCTTCTTGCCCGGCTGCACCTTCACCATCGAACAGCCGATGATCGAGGCGATGATGGACACCGCGCCCAGCATCAACGGATAGATCGCCGCCTGCGTCTCGAAGCCGGTGATCATCAGCGTGCCCAGCAGCATCGTGGCGATCAGCGTGACGACATAGGTCTCGAACAGGTCGGCTGCCATGCCTGCGCAGTCACCGACGTTGTCGCCGACGTTATCGGCAATCACGGCAGGGTTGCGCGGGTCATCTTCGGGAATGCCGGCCTCGACCTTGCCAACCAGGTCAGCGCCGACGTCCGCGCCCTTGGTAAAGATACCGCCACCGAGCCGCGCGAAGATCGAGATCAGCGAAGCGCCGAATGCCAGCCCGATCAGTGGCTTGATGACATCATGCTGGGAGACCGTAATGCCGGCGCCATGCGGCGCGCTTGCGGTCAGCACCCAGTAGAAAATCGTCACGCCCAACAGGCCAAGCCCGACCACCAGCATGCCGGTGATGGCGCCGCCGCGGAAGGCAACATTGAGCGCCTCGTTCATCCCTGTGCTTGCAGCCTGCGCGGTACGCACGTTTGCACGCACCGAAACATTCATGCCGATGAAGCCACAAGCACCGGAGAGAACCGAACCCACCAGGAAGCCGACCGCAGTCGACATGCCCAGGCCGGGAACGAACGCGATGATGAGGAACAGTACCGCGCCGACTATCGCAATAGTGCGGTACTGCCGCGCCAGGTAGGCTGCCGCCCCCTGCTGGATTGCCGCTGCAATTTCCTGCATGCGGGGATTGCCCGGATCCTGCTTCAGGATCCAGCTCCGGGATACCAGACCATAGATAACGGCAATCAAGCCGCATGCTACGGCCAACCACAAACCTGCTGCTGCCATTTCGACTCCTCCTGTTTGTCACGACAAAGTTTTTTACTTCTGCTTTGAATGTGCTTCCGCCCTTGCTTTGGCTATTGCTATTGCTATCGCCTCCACTCCAGCTTTTTGTTTTAGTTTTTTTGCCGCTTGCTACTTTGCTTTGGTGTTCACCTACTATTTCCTGACTTCTGCTTCAAACTACTGTCCCAATGGCGACTCAATGTTCGGACATTGAAAAAAGAATAAAAAAAGCGGACACATGGTCCGCTTTTTCAGTTCTATTCGGTCAACGCCGAAAATGCCCGGTCACGAATTGCCTCGACCGGTCCGACACCCGCAATTTTTCGATATTGCGGCGCACCCGGCTTCCCCGATTTTGCCCAGTCGTTATAGTAATCAATCAGTATTTCAGTTTGCTCGTGATAGACCGCCAGCCGTTTCTTGACCGTATCTTCGTGGTCATCATCACGCTGGATCAGGTCTTCGCCGGTGATATCGTCCTTGCCCGCCACCTTGGGAGGATTGAAGCTGACATGGTAAGTCCGCCCCGACGGTTGATGGACGCGTCGGCCACTCATGCGCTCGATGATCGCACTATCTGGCACATCGATCTCCAGCACATGATCAATCGGCACACCAGCCTGCTTCATCGCCTCGGCTTGCGGAATCGTCCGCGGGAAACCATCAAACAAATAGCCGTTCGCGCAATCAGGCTGCTGCAACCGATCCTTGACCAGTCCGATGATGATGTCGTCGGACACCAGTCCACCGGCATCCATCACTTTCTTGGCGGCCAGGCCGAGAGGCGTGCCAGCCTTCACGGCGGCACGCAACATATCCCCGGTAGATATCTGCGGGATATTGAATTTTTCCTTGATGAAGGTAGCCTGGGTCCCCTTGCCGGCCCCGGGCGCTCCTAACAGGATGAGGCGCATCGTCGTATTCCTAAACTGATATTTTTATATTGGTGCAGTCAGTCCGGCTGGCCGGACTGATAGTCTGCCCTGTCATTTTGCAATAAAACTTTGCACGAAACTTACCACAGAATGCACCGTTTCTAAGCATTTCCAGGCAAGCCTGCCGCGACAATGCGGCGCACACGCTCCAGATCCTCGATGGTGTCGACGCCGCCGTGCGGCGCCTGGTCGCTCACATGCACCGCGATCGGATAACCGTGCCACAGCACCCGCAATTGCTCCAGCGCCTCGATTTTCTCCAGCGGCGAAGGCGGCAATTCCGGATAAGCCTGCAAGAAACGGTTGGAAAAAGCGTACAGCCCGATGTGGCGCAGCACCACCTGTCCGGGCGGCATTTCATCCATTGACCGCGCGTAGCCGTCCCGATGCCAGGGAATGGCCGCCCGCGAAAAATACATTGCGCGCGACTGGCGGTCCAGCACCACCTTGACCACATTCGGATTGCGCACATCGGCCATATCGGCCAGCCGGTGCGCGGCCGTGCTCATGGGCACCTGCGCATTCACCAGCGCCGCAGTGGCGGCAATCAGGCCCGGGTCGAGCAGGGGCTCGTCGCCCTGCACGTTGACCACGGTTTCGTCGTCCGGCAAGCCGATCGCCGCCGCTGCCTCGGCGATGCGGTCGGTACCGGAAGGATGATCGGCACGCGTGATCCGGACCTCAATGCCAGCCTGCCGGCAAGCCGCTGCAATGTCCGGATGATCGGTCGCAACCAGCACCCGGCGCGCGCCGGACAGCGCAGCGCGCTCGGCGACCCGCACCACCATGGGCTTGCCGCCGATGTCGGCCAAAGGTTTATTGGGCAGGCGGGTCGATGCCAGGCGCGCCGGTATGATCACCGAGAAGGACATGGGCAATGGGGAATGCAAACGGGGAACGCGCGCGCTCAGTTGTCGGCGTCCGGCATTTCCAGCCGGGATGCCTGCAAATCGCGCGCCTCGTCCGGCCACATGATCGGAATGCCGTCGCGGATCGGATACGCCAGTTTGTCAGGCTGGCAGATCAGCTCTTGCGCGTTCTTGTCGTAGTCGAGGGGGCGTTTGCAAATCGGGCAAACAAGGATATCAAGCAGGCGGGGATCCACGGAGTCTCTCCAGAATTCTTTCGATGAGCGGCCCGTCCAGTGCGGCAGTGACCGGCACGACCCATAGCCGCGCGTCTGTACTGAGGGCAGCATTGTTCGCGCATTTTACTGCATCCTTCTCGGTGACCAGGATAATATGCGCCGCTTTTCCCTCGAAGGGATTGCGCTCGAACGGGTAATGGTCCGGCAGCGGCAGCGCGTCGAATTGCAGCCCGATCGCTGCCAGCATTGCAAAAAAGCGTCCCGGATCGCCGATACCGGCAGCGGCCAGCACCGGCCGGCCGGCGCAAAGCGGCACCAGGGGCATGCGGCGTGCAGGATCAACCAGTTGCCAGGCATCATCCGGTTCCAGCGCCATCCGCCATGCGCTGCCCGCCGCCACCCCCGGAGCGGATGCCGCGCCATTGATGACGGTGAAATCGCGTGGCCGTGTAGCCGGTTCGCGCAGCGGCCCGGCCGGCAGCAGCCAGCCATTGCCGGCACCGCGCCGGTCGAATACCGCAATCTCAAGTTGCCGCGGCAAACGGTAATGCTGCAAACCATCGTCGGAAACAATGATGTCGATATCCGGATGCAGGCGCAGCAGCAGCTCGGCCGCCGCCACCCGGTCGCGGCCGACCACCACAGGGCGGCCGGTGCGCGACGCAATCAGTACCGGCTCATCGCCGGCTTGCCCTGCAGCCACGCCCGCCACCACCTGTTGCGGCACTTGCTTGCTGCCGCCGTAACCGCGCGAGATCACGCCGGGACGCCAGCCGGCTTCGCACAGCATGCGCACCAACCAGATCACCAACGGCGTCTTGCCGGTTCCGCCGACGAACACATTACCGATGACGATGACCGGCACCGGCAACACCGCTATCTTGAGCCAGCCGGCGCCATAGAGCCACCGGCGGCAGGCAACGAGCAGGCGAAACAGGCAGGAAAGCGGCAGCAGCAGCCAGGCGAGCGGTCCGCGCGACAGCCAGAAAGCGGGCAGCGCCTTCAAGGCGGGGGCTCACCGACACCGGGCCGGCAGACATCCGCTGGCTGCCGGCCTGTTCTCATTTGCGGGTGCTGGCCTGTGCCGCGAAAGTCACTTTCGCCAGTCCGGCCTGGCGCGCGGCTTCCAGTACGTTGATCACCGTCTGGTGCGCCGCCAGCGCGTCGGCGTTGATGATGACCACCGGCTCGCGGCCCTCGCGGACCGGACCGGCAGCTTGTTTCAGCGCCTCCGACAGCAAGGCGACATCGCGGTACGCGACCTGCACGTTGTTGATGGCATAGCGACCCTGTGCATCGATCACGACATTGATTTCATGCGGACGCTCAATCGCTTTCTCGGCATCCGCCGTCGGCAGTGTGATCTGCAAGGCGGTGAACTTGCTGTAGGTGGTCGACACCATCAGGAAAATCAGGATCACCAGCAACACGTCGATGAAGGCGATCAGGTTGATCTCCGGATCGTCACGGCTGGGGCGGCGGCGGAAATTCATGCTTGGCCGCCCTTCACTGGCGAGTGCCGTGGACGATATCGACAAACTTCACCGCCTGCTGCTCCATGTCGACAATGAAACTGTCGACCAGGGCACGGAAGTGGCGGTAAAAAACCAGGGCCGGCATCGCAATCGCCAATCCGAATCCCGTGTTGTAGAGCGCCACGGAAATGCCATGGGCAAGCTGGGTGTGGTCAGTGCCGGTCGGGGCCGACGAGCCGAACAATTCGATCATGCCGACGATGGTCCCGAAAAGCCCCATCAGCGGCGCCAGGCTGGCGATGGTGCCGATCGGGGTCAGGAACCGTTCCAGTTCGTGGGCTGCGCCGCGTCCGGCTTCCTCGATCGACTCCTTCATCACCTCGCGCGGCGAGTTGACGTTGCGCAGACCGGCGGCCAGCACCCGCCCGAGGGGAGAATTCTGTTCCAGCCCGGACACCACTTCCGGTGTCACCCGGCCGTTGCGGTACACCTGCACCACCTCCTGCAACAGCGTTGGCGGCAGTATGCGCGCGCGCCGCAGATACAATAAGCGCTCGACGATCAGCGTCAAGGCAACGACGGAAGCGACCAACAGGAACCAGATCGGCCAACCAGCAGCCTGGATAATTGCAAACAAAACGGAAATCTCCTCGTGAGAAAACGGGCTCGGGTCGGACGCGGCATCGACGATGCGCAATCGGGCGGCCAATCTGGCGGCCAATCGCGGGGGCAATCGAGTGTGGGAATGTTACGTGCTGGACTTGCTGCGGGCAAGCCGCAGCAACGCTTGGGCACAACTTTCCAACATTTTCGCCCAATGTTGGTAATGGCTAACTTACCGTACAAGCGGCATACCACCAATGGGGCAGTTCGGGTCGGCGAAACCGCCATTAATGAAAAAGCAACACATGCCCGCCTGACGCCAGGTTTAACCCACAGATTTTGTGGATAACTTTGTGAACAACCTTACCCACAAAACGAAAAGTCTTTGATTCATAAGGCTTTTTTGACAAAGCTCAAAACTGAGGCGTTGGCTTATCTTCTTTTAAATCAAGCACTTAACCCGGTACACTGCAAGCGCTTTATGTTAAAGACCAGGAACAATCAAACTTCCTTCATCTGTGGACAGATATCGATGGAAACACCATGAACGATTTGGAAAGTCAAGCACCGCCGACCACCGGATCACCCGTGTTGACGGTTTCCGCGCTGAACCAGGCTGTGGCGAAATTGCTGGAGCGAAACTTCCCGCTTTCCTGGGTTTCCGGCGAAATATCCAATTTCACCCGCGCCGCATCAGGCCACTGGTACTTCACGCTGAAAGATGCACAGGCGCAGGTCCGGGCCGTCATGTTCAAGAGCCGCGCGCAATACAGCGATTTCACGCCGCGCGAGGGTGACAAGGTAGAAGTGCGCGCACTGGTGAGCCTGTATGCGCCACGCGGCGACTACCAGTTGAGCGTCGAATCGATCCGCCGGGCCGGACTGGGCAACCTGTATGAAGCCTTCCTGCGCCTGAAACAGGCACTGGCAGCGCAAGGGCTGTTCGACCCGGCCAACAAGCGAGCGCTTCCTGCCTTCCCGCGCACCATTGGCATTGTGACCAGCACCCGGGCTGCGGCATTGCGCGATGTGCTCACCGCGCTACGCCGGCGTGCGCCGCACGTGGCAATCGTGCTGTATCCGACGCCGGTGCAAGGCGAAGGCGCAGCCAGCCGCATTGCAGAAGCCATCGCCACCGCCTCCGCGCGGCGCGACTGCGATGTGCTGATCGTGTGCCGCGGCGGCGGCAGCATTGAAGACCTGTGGTCCTTCAACGACGAGCAAGTCGCGCGCGCCATCGCCGCCTGTTCGATGCCCGTGGTGTGCGGCGTCGGCCACGAAACCGACTTCACCATCGCCGACTTCACGGCCGACCTGCGCGCACCCACGCCCACTGCGGCCGCCGAGCTTGCCGCCGCCCCGCGCAGCGACTGGCGCGCCGCGATAGAAGCCGCCTCGCGCAGCCTGGCCAACGCCATGCGCAGGCAACTGCGCGAGCAAGCGCAAACACTGGACTGGCTGGCGCGCCGCCTGCAGAGTCCCGCCGCCGCAGTGCGCCATGAACGGGTCAAGTTGCGCGCGCTGGAAGTGCGCCTGCATCATGCGGCGACCAACCCGCTGGCAAAGTCGCGCTTTGCGCTGCTGCAACTGAGTGGCAGGCTAGGCGCTTGCCTGCCGGATATCCCGGCGCAGCGCAGCCGCCTTGCCGAATCGGCGCGTCGCCTGTCTGCCTGCCTGCAGGCGAACCAGCGTCACCGGCGTCAACAACTGGCCGGCCTGGCATCGCAACTCGAAATGCTCAACCCGCAGCGTACGCTGGAACGCGGTTATGCCATCGTCACGGACCACAAGGGCCATATCGTGCGCACGCCGGCGGCATTGCAGCCGCGCCAGTTGATCACGCTGCGGCTGGCGCAAGGCAGTGCCGATATCAGCATCGCCAGCGTCCAGCCCAAACTGGAATGACTGTTGATGCCGATCCTGCAAGCAAAGCACAACCGACTTACAATGTTCGGTTCATAAAATCCTCTTCAGACCAACAACACAAAGGAAAGCACCATGGAACACACCCTGCCAGCCCTGCCGTATGCAATGGACGCACTGCAACCGCATATCTCGAAAGAGACGCTTGAATTCCACTATGGCAAGCACCACCAGGCCTATGCGACCAACCTGAACAACCTGATCAAGGGCACCGAATTCGAAAACGCCACGCTGGAAGAGATCGTCAAGAAATCGTCCGGTGGCGTATTCAACAATTCCGCGCAAGTCTGGAACCACACGTTCTACTGGAACAGCATGAAGCCAAACGGCGGCGGCGCGCCGACCGGCAAAGTGGCCGATGCGATCAATGCAAAGTGGGGCTCGGTCGACAAGTTCAAGGAAGAGTTCACCAAGTCGTGCGTCGGCAATTTCGGCTCAGGCTGGACCTGGCTGGTGCAGAAGCCTGACGGCTCGCTCGACATCGTCAACACCTCCAACGCCGGCACGCCGATCACTGGCGCCGACAAGCCGCTGCTGACCTGTGACGTTTGGGAGCACGCGTACTATGTTGACTACCGCAACGCACGTCCGAAATATGTCGAGAATTTCTGGAGCCTGGTCAACTGGGAATTCGCCAACAAGAACCTGGGCTGACCAGCAGCATCTAGCCTCCGGAACATCCGTTCCGGAGGCGGTTCGCAGCTTCGACTGCATCCGTCAATACTGGTGGCCACCTGGTGGCTGCCACGTCACTGTCCCGTCACCATCGCCGTCGCCGAGTCAGCTTCAAGCACGCGTCATGCGACGTCCTGCTTGCTGCCGCGCAGACGCAATGCATTCGTAATCACCGACACTGAACTCAGGCTCATCGCCAAAGCTGCAATCATCGGCGACAGCAAAAGCCCGGTGGACGGATACAGCAGACCGGCGGCAACAGGTATCCCCAGGGCGTTGTATATGAACGCAAACGCCAGGTTCTGCCGCATATTGCGCACCGTCTCGTCCGACAGCAAACGCGCCCGCGCTATCGCGCGCAAATCACCTTTTACCAATGTAATGTGCGCACTGTTGATTGCCACATCGGTCCCGGTACCCATCGCCAGTCCGACATCTGCCGCGGCCAGCGCCGGGGAATCATTGATGCCGTCGCCGGCCATCGCAACCTTCCTGCCTTGCGCCTGGAGTCGCTTGACCAGGTCCAGTTTGTCCTGCGGCTTGACTTCGCCGTAGACTTCGCTGATACCCAACCTGGCAGCGACGGATTTCGCCGTAGTGAGGCCATCGCCGGTTGCCATCACGATGGTAAGGCCGCTGTCGCGCAGCGTACGGATCGCTTCGGCCGTGCTGGCCCTGACCGGATCGGACACGGCAACCAGCCCCAGCAGCTGTCCATCTGCGCCCAGATACATGACGCTCGCTCCTTCGCCGCGCAATTGCTCTGCCTGTTGCGCCATTGCCGACCACGCGACGTTCTCCATTTCCATCAGCGCCGTATTGCCCAGCACGATGCGCTTGCCGCGCACCGTACCGCGCACACCGATGCCACTGGCTGATTCGAACGAGCTTGGCTTATCGAGCGCCAGCCCCTCGTCGACCGCCTTTGCCACGATCGCCTGGGCCAGCGGATGCTCGCTACCCTGGTCGATGCTGGCGGCGAGTTGCAATACCTCCTGCTCGGTATGGCCGGTAGCCGCAACGACGCGATCGAACGCGGGCTTGCCTTCGGTCAGCGTGCCGGTCTTGTCCACGATCAGGGTATCAATGGTGCGCATCGATTCGATCGCCGCAGCATCGCGAAATAAAATCCCCTGCGTCGCACCGCGGCCGGTGGCTGCCATGATGGACATGGGCGTGGCCAGCCCAAGCGCACACGGGCAGGCGATGATCAGCACCGAAACAGCATTGACGAAGCCAAACACCCAACTGCGTTCGCCGCCAAGGATGCCCCAGGCCAGCAGGGTCAGGATCGCCACGGCCACCACCACCATCACGAAGTAGCCCGCCACCACATCGGCCAGGCGCTGCATCGGCGCACGCGAGCGCTGCGCCGATGCAACCATCTGGACAATCTGGGAGAGCACGGTTTGCGAGCCGACTTTATCGGCGCGGATGACCAGGCTGCCGCTGGTGTTCATGGTGGCGCCGATCACGGTGGCGCCGCTGCGCTTGGTGACTGGCACCGGCTCGCCGGTCAGCATCGACTCATCCACCGCGCTTTCACCCTCCGTGACGGTGCCGTCCACCGGCACCTTTTCGCCCGGCCGCACGCGCAGCAGGTCACCAATGTGTACATGCGTGAGCGGCACGTCTTCCTCGCCGCCATCGCCGCGGATGCGGCGGGCGGTCTTTGGTGCAAGCCGCAGCAAGGACTTGATCGCTGCCGATGTCTGCGACCGCGCCCGCAGTTCCAGTATCTGGCCCATCAGGGTCAGTGAAATGATGACTGCCGCCGCTTCGAAATAAACACCGATGCGGCCATGCTCAATGAAACTGGCGGGGAAAAAACCAGGAGCAAAGGTCGCGACCACACTGTACGCGTAAGCAGAAAAAGTACCGATCCCGATCAAGGTCCACATATTGGGACTGCGCCGCGCCAGCGAATCGATGCAGCGCACGAAGAACGGCCAGCCCGCAACCAGGACCACGGGCGTGCCCAGCGCCAGCTCGATCCAGCTTTGGCCGGGCAGGCCGGAGGGAAATAATTGATGCCCGAACATGGCCAGCACGGTGACTGCCACCGTGAAGGGAAGCGTCCACCAGAATCGCCGGCGAAAATCGTCCAGTTCAGGATTTTTTTCATCGTCCAGCGACGGCATCAGCGGCTCGAGGGTCATGCCGCATATCGGGCAATTCCCGGGCTGCGCCTGGCGGATTTCCGGATGCATCGGGCAGGTGTAGATCGTGCCTTCCGGAACCTGGTGTGATGCCGGATGATCGTCGGTTCGATGTTCCATGCGCTTGACTCCTCAGCGAGGCTGAGCATGGTGGCCCAGAACTCGCCACAAGGCGCACAGATGTACGCCGTCGTCTCTAGATTGCGCCATGCAGGACCAGCCGCTGCGGGCATGGGCTTACTTCATGCAAGGGCCTACTCTAAGGCCGGATGCGTCACGACAGCTTGCGCAAGGACAGCCCACCCGCGCCAGCCGACTTCAGCGACGGTGCGCCTGCCCGCTGCGCTTTTCATCGATCTCTTGCAAGGTCGTCGTCGCAATTGCCTGCAAGGGCCCGCCAAGCGACACTGCTTTGGCAGCGATTGGCCGCGCTTCATCGAGCCGGCCAAGTTCCGCCAGCACCGACGCCAGGTTGTTCAGGGCGGCAACGCTATCGGGATGGGTTTGCACTGTGTCGCGCAATGCGAGCAATGCGCCTTCGCGGTCTCCTGCGCGGTAGGCCGCGTTGGCAGCGCCGAGCTGCAGGCTCAGGTTGCGCGGCCAGCGCTGCAGCGCAGTGCTATACGCCAGCCGGGTCGGTCCTGGTGCGGCATTTCTTTCAAATGCGACGACGGCATCGGCCATCGCCGTTTCGCTGGCCGTTTTTGGCATGCGCCCGGGGGGCAGCACGACCATCGCCCATTGACCGCTGCGGCGCCAGGTATGTTCGAAGGTGGACATCGACATCGCCAGCCTGCGCGTAGTGCCTGAGCGCAGCACGATTTCTTCATGGGCAAGGTCGTAGCCGATGACGACCGCAAAATGCCACACCGGATAAATCGGCAGGCTCAGGTTCTGCAGCACGAGGACCGGATTACCGGCGGCTACTTCCAGGAGCAAATCACGCATCTGCGGCGCCAGCGTGACGCCCAGCGCGCCATTGCGACGTGCGGCGACCAGCATTTCCGGCGCAAAACTACCTTTGCGCGCGGGCACATAAACTTGGGATACCAGCGATTCGGGAGTGACGGGTATGGCTGCGGACTGTAGTACGGTGGCCAGTGCAGCCGGTCCGCATTGATAGTCCTCTTGCGCGAAGAACGGTGTGTCCTTCAATTCAACCGTCGCCGGCAAGTCGGGAGCCGGCGCAGACAAAAGTGCACGAGTCTGTGTGGCGGCGCATCCCGTCGTCAATACGACGACAAGCGCCAGCGTGACGCCGGCAATCCAGCGCGCGGGACGCTGGAAGCGCGTTGCTAGAACAACGTGTTTCCAGACAGGGCCGGGGCGCGCAATAGTCAGCATGCTGCCCGGCCCTTTTGCATCAACGCTGTGCGCGCGTGAACGGGAAGATCTTGGTCAATCCCAACAGGTCAGTCACGATCAGC
>NZ_JAUSNH010000046.1 GCF_030645335.1 Lacisediminimonas sp.
CCGACCATATGGGCTGGGGCAACCTGCGCGTCATTAACGAAGATCGAATCAATGCGGGTACCGGCTTTGGCCAGCATAGCCACCGCGACATGGAGATCATCAGTTATGTGCTCGCCGGAGAATTGGCGCACAAGGACAGCATGGGCAATGTCAAGGGCATTCCGCCTGGCGATGTGCAGCGCATGAGTGCAGGGTCCGGCGTCACGCACAGTGAGTTCAATCACGCCAAGGACCAGACCACGCACTTCCTGCAGATATGGATCATGCCCAACGTGACTGGCATTGCGCCGAGCTATGAGCAAAAGACGTTTGCCGCCAGCGAGAAGCGCGGCGCGCTGCGCCTGGTTGCTTCGCCGGGCGGTGCGCAAGGCTCGGTGACCATCCACGCTGATGCGTCGCTTTACGCGGGCCTGTTCGATGGCGACGAGCGCGCGCAACTGGCGCTCGACCCAGCCCGAAAAGGCTATGTGCAGCTGATCCGTGGCGCGCTGGAAGTCAATGGCCAGCAGCTGGTCGCCGGTGATGCTGCCATGCTGGAAAACGAGAGCACCGTCACCTTGAGCAATGGCCGCGATGCCGAGGTGCTGGTGTTCGACCTGGCGGCCTGAAGGACGTTGATGTAAGTCTCGTTGATCGGGATGTTCTGCCACGACCCCGAAAATGGGTGTAAATGGGTGCGTTTTTGGTTTGCGCTGAAGCCAAAACCTCAGGCGTCGGCCACGTCAGCCCAGCGAACGCCCAAACGCCAGCAAGGCCAGCCCCACACAGATCACTGTCGCGCCAGTGGTGCGTGCCAGCCAGTGCGCGCGTTCGCGGAACACCAGGATCGACGCCAGGGTCGCAATGACGATGCCGGCGTTGGTGTAGGAAACCACCTCCGCTGCTGGCAGCGCACGCATTGCGTGAATAACCAGTGCATACGCCGTGCCTATGCACAGGCCGCCGACGATCATTGCCGGTGTTCCGATCCGCTTGGCGGGTATCCAGTTGCCCGATACGCGCTTCATGCGCAGTGTCATCAAGACCCAGGCGGCAAAGTAGCCGACCGAAATGTATCCCACCACCGCCCCAAAACTCGGCACGTAGTCGGTGGCCGCCTTATCCGAGAGCGAATAGATGCTGGTAGCCAGCATCGCAAGCAGGGCCC
Source organism: Lacisediminimonas sp. (assembly GCF_030645335.1). Taxonomy (GTDB): domain Bacteria; phylum Pseudomonadota; class Gammaproteobacteria; order Burkholderiales; family Burkholderiaceae_D; genus Lacisediminimonas. The sequence continues at coordinate 1,148 of NZ_JAUSNH010000046.1, forward strand.
AGGGCAGGGCACGCCCCTCCTGCCCGCCCTTGCTGCTGGCGGCGAGCACCAGTAGCCCGAGCACATTTAACGCGATGCCGAGCCAGGCAAGCGCAGCGAGCTGCTCTGAAAACAGCAGCCAGCTCCAGACAGCGATGAATAGCGGCGAACTGCGCACCAGCGGATAGACCAGCGCAACCGAAGCATGCCGGTAGGCACGGGCCAATGCAAAGAAATAGACGACATTCGCGCACGCCGAGATCAGCAGCAGGCAAACCAGTTGCGTACCCCACCGGGCTTCGGTGAGCAGGCAGTACAGCCCCCACGGCGCAAGCATGACCGTGTGTGCCAGCAGCACCCACCACAGCGGTTCGGCTTCACGCGGCTGGTGACGCGCCATCAGGTTCCAGGCGACATGCATCAGCACCGAAGCGCCGATCGTCGCACCGACGCTAGCGGCGATCATCGAAGCGGCCAATCGGTTCCCTGCCCCAGCACCGCCTGCTCGCCATCAATAGCAATGCTGACGGAATCGGGAAGTGCAGGCTGGGTTTCAATCTGCCAGCAATCCAGGTCGTGGGTGATGTGCGTCAGCCAGGTTCGCGTCGGACGCAGCGTGTGGACGATGCGCAATGCCTGGTTCCAGTCGTTGTGGTTACGTCCGGGCTGCGCGCGCGGCGGATGGCTGCAGTCCAGCGCCAGGCCGGTGGGAGACCAGGCCAGCAGGAATTCTTCTGTGCTGGGCGGCAGGCCGGCGGTGTCGGTCAGGTAGGCGAAGCGCGCACCCTGCGCATTCTCGATTGCGTAGCCGAAGGTCGGTTTCGAATGGATCAACGGCAGTGGTGTCACGGTCAATGAACCGATCACTATCGGCTCGAATTTCGACAGGCGCTTGAAGTCCAGCAGCCCCGGATGCCTGGTCAGGTCCGCACAGCCTTCTGAATCAGGTGGTGCACAGACAGGAATCGGTGTGCCACGCCCCCACCGCAGGTGAAACAGGCCCTGGACATGATCCGGATGAAAGTGCGTGAGCAGGATGGCGGACAGGCTGCCGGGCGCAAAGCGGTCGTGCAGGTCCATCAGGCCGGCGTCCAGCAGCAGGCGGGTCTCGCCGTCTTCGACCAGGGCGCTGCAGGGGCGGCGCTGGTGCGCGGCTTGCAGGTGGCCCCGCTGGCAGGCGCTGCAGACACAGCCATAGAGCGGCACGCCGCCGGCCGCGCCGGTGCCGAGGAAACTTATGCGCATGCCGTGACTCTTTCGTCCATGCCTTCGGTGATGACTGCAAGCAGCGCTTCACCGGCTTGGGCCAGCGCGCCGTCGTTGGTGATGACGATACCACCGTCTGCGGCCGGTGCGGCCAGCGCGGCGCGGGCGAGGCGCGCTTCAATCTCGGGTGCGCCTTCGCGCGCCCGCGCTTGCAGGCGCTCGCGCAGGACCTCCGGCGACACCGCAATCCAGACCGGCACCAGGTCGGGGTAGCGTCGGCGCGCCTCGTCCAGGTATTGGCGCGAACCGTTGACGACGACGGTGATGCCCTTTGCCATCCACTGCTCGATTTCCATGCCGATGCCGTAGTGGAGTCCGTGGCTTTGCCAGCACAGAGCGAACAGGCTGGCGGCTTCGCGCGCGGCGAATTCCTCGCTGCTCACTGCAATGTGGTTCTCGCTGCCGGCATGGGCGTCGCGCGTGATGTAGCGATGGGCGAACAACACGGTGGAATGGCCGGCCAGGCGGTGGCGGCAGTAGTTGATCAGGCTGTCCTTGCCGGCGCCGGAGGGGCCGATGACGTAGATCAGCCGGGCGCTGGATTGGACTGAGCGGGAATATGGCATGGGATATCGGATGGCGATGTGATTGTCAGGTTGGTAGCGCCACGTCGTGGCGCTACAAAAAGTTGACGCCTGCGAGCGCTCAGGCTGTTCCGATCTGCAGCGCCGGCGTCCCGTTCGCCCACAAGCGCTCCACACGCGGCAATCCGCCATGCATGCTCACGGCGATCAGGTCGGCGCGCGTGCCGGCCTTGATCTCTCCGCGGTCGTGCAGCCCCGCAGCGCGTGCCGGATTGCGCGTCACGAGGGCGATTGCCTGGTGCAGTTCGATGCCCGCCAATTCCGGCAGCTTCAACGCCGCCGGCAATAGAGCCGCTGGTGAATAGTCACCGCACAGGCAGTCCGCCACGTCCGCCAGCACCGCATCCAGCGCGCGCATCGAGCCGGACTGCGAGCCGCCACGCAGTACATTGGGTGCGCCGAACAGTGTCGCGAGTCCCTTTGCACGGGCCGCTTTTGCCGTTTCCAGGTTGATCGGAAATTCGGAAATCACGGCGCCGAGGCCGGATACCAGGTCCACCTTCTGCGGTGTGTCGTCGTCGTGGCTGGCAATCGCAATCCCATGCCGCGCCGCTATTTCCGCCAGTGCCTGCATGCGGCCCATCGCTCCCTTGGCCGACTCGTGCTTGGCGGCGATGATGCGGTCCAGCTCATCTTCACTGGTCTTGTAGTTGCGCGACAGATAGGCGCGGAAGGCGTGTACATCCTTGAACTGCCCCTGTCCCGGTGAGTGGTCCATGAAGGAAATCATTTGCGCATGGCCGCCTTCGAGCAACTCGGCCAGGATTCCTGGCGCGGTCTCGTCCGTCACTTCGTAGCGTACATGCACCCGGTTGTCGACCAGCGCGTGGCTGTTCCACTGGCCCATCGCACGGGCGATCTCGCCAGCGAAGGCGTTGTTGCGCACGCCGAGTTCATGATTGGCGAACGACAGCGCGTGATAGATGGTGGTGATGCCAGCCGCGGCGTTGCGCCTGTCCGCCTGGGAGCAGGCAAACGGTAGCGGGAAGTGCACGCGCGGCCGCGGCTCGATTTCCTTTTCCAGCGCGTCGCAGTGCAGGTCGATCAGGCCGGGCATCAGGATGCGCCCGGCCAGTTTCACCTCCTGGGCGCCCACGGGCGCGACCTCGGGGCAGACGGCTGTGATGATGCCGTCGCGCACCAGCACCGCTGCGTTCTCCAGCGTCTGGTCGCCCAGCACCACGCGGGCGCCGGTCAGGTACAAAATTTCGGGCAGGGGCTTTTGAACAGCGCTCATTGCGCATTCTCCTCGGTCAGTTGTTCAGGATGCGGCTGGACGCGTACTTCGCCGTCGGCGAGTGCATCGACCAGCGCAGGGTCATGGAAAATCGCCAGCATTGCGGTGCCATTGGCTTTCAGTTCACGCAGTACCGATATCGCCCGTTCGCGCGACACCGGGTCGAGGCTGGCGGTCGGTTCGTCCAGCAACAGCAGTCGCACCGGGCGGATCAGGCCGCGGGCCAGGTTGATGCGCTGCTGTTCGCCGCCGGAGAAGGTGGCCGGTGCAACAGCCCACAGGTGCGGCGGCACGTTCAGGCGCGCCAGCAGCTTCGCGGCCGACTGGCGCGCGACTGCGGGCGACTCCCCGGCTTCCACCAGCGGCGCGGCGACCACGTCCTGCGCGCTCTTTCGCGGCAGGCAGTGCAAGAACTGGGTGACGTTGCCGATTTCGGCCTTGCGCAGTGCG
>NZ_JAUSNH010000049.1 GCF_030645335.1 Lacisediminimonas sp.
GACGATTACCTGACCAAACCCTTCGACCTGCCGGAACTCGAGGCGCGTGTACGGGCGCTGATGCGGCGTGGCCATGGCAGCGGCGCCGCCGACCTGACGCACGGCCGCTTGCGGCTGGATACTGCAGGACGCCGCTTGTACCACGACGACGAACCCATCGAGCTGTCCGCCCGCGAGCTGGCGGTGTTCGAGTTGCTGCTGATGAAAGAAGCCAGGGTGGTCAGCAAGGAACAAATGATGAACAACTTGTATGGATGGGGTGATGACGTTGGTCCCAACGCCATGGAAGTCTATGTCTACCGCCTGCGCAAAAAGCTGGAGCCTTACGGTTGCCGGATCAGGACGATACGCGGCATGGGTTACCTGCTGGAGCGCAAAGATGCTGAGAAATAGGGCGACGCTGCAGCACAAACTGCTGGTGAATGTACTGGGCGCACTGTTCGTACTGTTCATCCTCGACACGGCAATCACGTCCTGGACTTCGGTGCGCTTCGCCAACCTGGCGCATGACCGGGCGCTGCATGAGATCGCGCGCGAAGTGTTCATGCACGTCAAGCTGGAAAACGGCCAGTTGAAAATGGAGTTGTCGCCGGCTTCCGAGAGGATGTTGCTGGCCGACCAGGACGACCGGCTGTACTACCGCGTGCTGGCCCACGACGGCTCACTGATCGGCGCCAACGCCGAACTGCCACCCGCAAGCGCTGGCAACGGGCGTGGCGGGCCGGTGTTTTATGATGGCGAAGTCGCTGGCGAGCCGGTGCGACTGGTCTCGGCACAAATGCAGATCGAACAAGGCAATGCGGGCACAGGCGTGACCGTGCAGACAGCCGAGACCCTGAACAAGCGCAAGCGCCTGGCGCGCGACATCCTGTCGAGCGTCGTCATTCCACAACTGTTGCTGATCATCCTGGCGACGATGGCGGTGTACTACGGCGTCGCGCGCGGTTTGCGCTCGCTGAACGCGCTCACCAGCGCGGTATCGAGCCGATCGCACCTGCACCTGAGCCCGATTGAAACCAAGGGTGTCCTGGGCGAAGTCCGCCCCCTGGTGGACGAAGTAAATTACCTGATGCAGCGCCTGAGCAAGACGCTCGATTTCCAAAACCGCTTCATCGCCGATGCCGCGCACCAGTTGAAGACACCGATTGCCGGCATCAAGACCCAGATCGAGCTGGCCTTGCGTGAAAACTCGCTGGCCGACATGCGGCACTCGGTTGCCCACTTGTCGATCAGCGCGGAACGGCTTTCGCGGCTGGTCGGCCAATTGCTGTCGCTGGCGCGCAGTGAGCCGGGTGCGGCCGACAATATCGTCTTGCAGCCGCTGGACCTGCGCGCACTGGCCCTGGATGTGACGATGGAATGGGTTCCACGGGCGCTCGATTGCAATGTCGACCTTGGCTTTGACGCCGCCGATGAGCCCGTCATGGTCGATGGCGACGCCCAACGGCTGCGCGAACTGATCAGCAACCTGGTGGACAATGCGGTGCGCTACAGCCTGGACGGCGGGCGAGTGACGGTGCGGGTATCCGCCGGCGACTTGCAGCGACTGTCGATCAGCGACGACGGCCCGAAGATACCGGTGGAAGAAAGGCAGCGCATCTTCCAGCGATTCCACCGCTTGCTCGGCACCCAGATCAGTGGCAGCGGCCTGGGATTGGCGATCGTCAGCGAAATCGCCGCGCTGCACAAGGCGCAGATTTCGCTGGAAGAGGACACGGACGGCGTCGGCAATACCTTCACCATCGCCTTCGCGCCGTCGGCCTACAGCAGCGCCAACCCGCATCCCGCTTGAAACCCCGGCGGCGGGCACCGCCTTCCGCGCGCTGTAAGCTTCACGAAAGGAAGCAGAAAGATTGATGTAAGGCAGGCGACAGGGGCGCGAAAGCGTAGCTCCCTATCATTGACACCAAGGATGCCCCGTTCGGGAGCTCCGCCCGTGCAATCGATAAGGAGTCTTGAATGTCCATGCTGTACACAACCGAATTCTGGCTGGCCCTGTCCCAGATCATCCTGATCAACATTGTGCTCAGCGGCGATAACGCCGTCGTGATTGCACTCGCCTCCCGCTCGCTGCCGCCCGCGCAGCAGAAAAAAGCAATCCTGTTCGGCAGCTTCGGCGCGATCGGCTTGCGTATCGTGCTGACATTTTTTGCGGTCTACCTGCTGTCGCTGCCATTCCTGAAACTCGCCGGCGCCGGCCTGCTGCTGTGGATCGGCATCGGCCTGCTGCGCAACGACGAAGGCGACGAGGAGATCGAGAACCACAGCAACCTCGCGGCGGCCATCAAGACCATCATCATCGCCGACCTGGTGATGAGCCTGGACAACGTGATCGGCGTAGCCGCCGCCGCCAAGGGCAATACCGTGTTGCTGGTGGTCGGTCTTGCCATCAGCATTCCGCTGATCATCTACGGCAGCACGCTGATCCTGAAGCTGATGGCGCGCTTCCCGGTCATCATCACCATCGGCGCAGCCCTGCTCGGCTGGGTCGCCGGCGAAATGGCCTTCTCCGATCCGGCCATCAAGATCTGGGCCGACAGCCATCAAAACATGCATCTGATCCCTCCTGTGCTTGGCGCAATGCTGGTGGTCGCGGTCGGTAAGTGGCTTGCAAGCCGCAGCACCCCGCAACCGGCCGGACTTGCCTGAGACTTGCCGTTGCCATGACAGATCAACGGCTGGCATCGCGTCCAGCCGCGCAAACGCGAAGGGAGAGACGATGACGCTACGGCAAGTTTTAATACCGGTCAGCATCCACAGCAACAGGACCCATCTGCAAGGCGCGCTGGCCGAAGCCATTGTCATCTCGCGCACGGAGCCGCATACCCGGATCCACCTGCTGTCGATACAGCCACCGGTATCCCTGCATGTTGCCGACTACTTCAAGCCTGGCGAACTGTGGCAAGTCCAGCTTGAAGGATCACGCCAGGACCTGGCTGCGCCAAGGGAATTGCTCGATGCCGCGGCCGTGAGTTACAAGACGCACACCCTGGTCGGCCGCTCGGCCGACGTGATCGTGCAATTCGCGCAAGAGTATCGATGCGACCGGATCCTGATGGGCCAGGCTGGCCGCAGCGGCGTGCAGGAGAAACTGTTCGGCACGCTGGCAAGCCAGGTACGGCAGATGCTGGGTGTGGCAGGCAACTGCCAGGTGATCGGCACCTGAGCCCTGGGCGGGCCGCTTCAAGGACGCCGCCGCTGTGACATAATGCCGCTCCAATGCCACTGGCGGTATTGGAGCGACAGTTCGCATTTTGTCCAGAAACACCGCATGTCCGACTCCGGCAAACCCATGTTTTACGACCCCACTGAACATCGCATCCGCAGCTTCGTCACGCGCGCGGGCCGGCTCTCGATCGCCCAGGCGCGGGCAATAGAAACCCTCGGCCCACAGTATTGCGTGCCCTACCAGAAGCAGTTGCTCGACCTGGACCAGGCCTTCGGCCGACATGCGCCCACTGTGCTGGAGATCGGGTTTGGCATGGGCGTCACGACAGCAGCGATCGCCGCTGCCATGCCCGACAAGAACTTCATCGGGGTCGAGGTGCACACGCCGGGCGTGGGCAGTATGCTCAAGCTGATCGGCGAACAGGAACTGGGCAACCTGCGCATCATCCAGCACGACGCGGTGGAAGTGATGACGCACATGATTGCGCCAGGCTCGCTGGCCGGGGTGCATGTTTTTTTCCCGGACCCCTGGCACAAGGCGCGCCACAACAAGCGGCGCCTGATCCAGGGGCCCTTTGTTGCGCTGCTGGCGTCACGGCTGGCGCCTGGCGGCATCCTGCACTGCGCAACCGATTGGGAAGAATACGCGCAGCAAATGCTGGAAGTGCTGACTGCGGAACCGGCGCTGGAAAACACGGCGGCACACTATGCGCCGCGGCCTGATTATCGGCCGGTGACCAAGTTCGAGAACCGTGGCCTGAAACTGGGGCACGGCGTATGGGATCTGGTTTTTCGACGGCGCTGAGCCATCCAGGATCCGACTGCCGGGCTTGCGGAATCATCGCTCAGCCCGCAGGCGGGCCGGGCGCATCCAGTACGTCGCGCAACTTCCGGGCGAGGTCGGCACGGGAATAGGGCTTGGTCAGCAGGTGCGCGCCGGGGTCCAGCCGCCCCTGGTGAATGATTGCATTTTCGGTATAGCCCGAGGCGTAAAGCACCCTGAGGTCCGGGCGCAGCCTTGCGGCGGCATTGACCATCTGCGGACCGCTCATGCCGGGCATGATGACGTCGGTGAACAGCAGGTCTATGTTGGCCTGGCTATGCAGGATTTCGATCGCCTGCACGCTCGATGGAGCAACCATTACCTGATAGCCCAAGGATTCCAGCTGCTCCTGCGCATAGGTGCGCACCAGCTCGTTGTCCTCCACCAGCAGGATCGACTCCGATCCACCGGCCATCTGCAGATTGTCCTCCACGCTGCGCTCCTCCTCGGGCTTGTCGCGCGAATAGGGCAGGTATAGCTCGACCCTGGTGCCTGCGCCCGGCTCGGAAAATATCTCGATGTGGCCGCCGGACTGCTTGACGAATCCGTACACCATGGCCAGCCCGAGCCCGGTGCCTTTGCCCGGCTGCTTGGTTGTAAAGAAGGGCTCGAACACACGCTCCAGATGCTCGGGCAAGATCCCCGCGCCGGTATCGGACACGGCCAGCATCACGTACTGGCCGGGATGCATGTCGGCGTGTTGTTCTGCGTAGGGCTGGTCAAAGCGCCGGTTCGCGGTTTCAATCAGCAATCTGCCGCCGTCAGGCATGGCGTCGCGGGCATTGATGCACAGGTTCAACAATGCGCCTTCCAGTTGCGCCGGATCGACCAGCGCCGACCAGAGTCCTTCGCTGCGTTCGAACCCGATCTCAATATGCTGGCCCAGCGAACGACCCAGCAGCGGGTCCATGCTCGCCACCAGGCGATTCACGTCAATCACCCTCGGATGAAGCGGCTGCTTGCGCGCGAACGCCAGCAGCCGCTGGGTCAGGTCAGCACCGCGCTGGGCGGCGCTGACCACCATGCCAGCCCATGCGGACAAGCGCGGATGCGCTGCCAGTCGTTCGTGCAGCAGTTGCGCGTTACCGAGGATCACTGTCAGCAGATTATTGAAATCATGGGCGATGCCCCCGGTCAGCTGGCCCACCGACTCCAGCCGCTGCGCCCATTGCAGTTGCTCTTCAAGAGCGCGGCGATCGCTGATGTCCTGGCAAGTGCCAATCGCGCGCTGCGGCGTGCCGAAGTCATTGGTTACGATCCGCCATCGCTCCTCGACCGTCTTTATGCGGCCGTCGGGCATCACAATCCGGTGCTCCACCAGATTGGTGGACCCGGTGTGCAGGGAATTGGTGAACGCCGCCTCCACCCTGGATCTATCTTCCGGGTGAACGCGTTCAACAAAGTTCTCGTGGATCAGCGCGGTGCCTACCGGAATCTCGAATATGCTGTATGTCTGCGCCGACCAGACCAGCGAAAGCATCGTCATGTCGGTCTCCCAGCTGCCGACCTTGGCGACCGACTGCGCCATTTCAAGCCGCGCCCTCTCGGTCTCCAGTTGCTCCGCCAGACCGCGTTGCTCGCGCTCGTTGCGCAGCGCTAATTCCTCTGCCTGCTTCAGGCCATCGATCTCGGTGCTGGTGCCGAACCATTTGACGATGCTGCCATCCGCATCCTGCAGCGGTAGCGCTCGTCCCAGCATCCAGTGATAACTGCCATCCGCCCAACGCAGCCGGAACTCGTTCTCGCAGCCCTGGCCGCTGTTGAATGCATCCACCAGATGCTGCAGCGTCATGCCGCGGTCGTCAGGATGCACAGCCTCGAGCCAGCCCTGGCCGGCACTTTGCGCCAGGGACAAGCCGGTATAGTCGAACCATCGCTGATTGAAACGGGTCAGTTCGCCATCCGGATTAGCCAGCCAGACTATGTGCGGAATCGTTTCGGTCAGGAGACGCAGCTCGGCCTCTCTGCTTTTCAGCGCCGTCGTCATCTTTTCGCGCTCGGCAATGTCTTTCTGCAGCGCTCGATTGGCATCCTCCAACTGCAATGCCTTTTCCTCAAGCTTTCGGATCAGCGTTTCGCTATAGGCCTTGAGAACTTCCTTTTCGTCCCCGCCGCGGCGCCCAGATACGGTCGGCGCGGCAGCGCCTACGCGGGCGCCTGCTTCGCGGATGCGCGCAATGAATACATCCGGCTCGGCAGGCTTGAGGATGAACGAATCGGCGCCAAGATCGAGCGCGAGCTGTTCGTCCTGCGCTTCGGTATAGGTCGCCGTGTAGACGACGAACGGAATAGGCTTCAGGCGCGGATCGGCCTTCCAGTGACGCAGCAGCGTGTAGCCATCCATGATCGGCATCAGCAGGTCGGATACCACCATGTCTGGCGGCGCCATTCGCGCCTTTACCAATGCTTCCGCGCCGTGCCTGGCGGTGTCCACCGCATAGCCGTGACCGCCAAGCAGCACTTGCAGGAAGTAAAGGTTCTCTTCCTTGTCATCGACGATCAGAACACGGTTCATGGCATTCCTCTTTACAAGCCTGGAGCTGGCCCGTATCGCTCGATCTCGGACACGAAGGTGTCCGGGTTGATGGGCTTTTCTATGTAGCCATTGCAACCTGCGTTCAGGCATTTTTCGCGATCGCCCGCCATCGCATAGGACGTGACGGCAATGATGGGCGTTGCACGCAACTCTTCGATGTTGCGCAGCAAACGCGCCACCTGATAGCCGTCCAAGGTCGGCAACTGGATGTCCAGCAGCACGATGTCCGGAACACATGAACGTGCGATGTCAATCCCGCGCGCGCCATCCTCGGCTGCGATCACATGGTAACCATGACGCTCCAGCAGATAGGTCGCCAGGTAGCGATTCTGTTCATTGTCCTCGATGAGCAGGATGGTTCGTCTCATGGTTCAGTGCGGGTGAAGTGGAATGGTAACGGTGAACTCACTGCCGACGGACCACGCGCTGCTGGCCGTCACCTCACCCCCCATCAGGACAGCCAGCCGCCGGCATATGGCCAGTCCCAGTCCGGTACCCTCGTGCTGCCGCGCCAGCCCGCTGTCGAGCTGCAGGAAGGGCTGGAACAAGTAATCGAGCTGGTCCGGCCTGATGCCGATGCCGGTGTCGGCAATTTTCAGGCGTACCGCCATGGCAGGCGACGCGGCCGGGTTCGCACGGAAGTCGCTGAGCGTAGCGACGCTCAGCCGAACCTGGCCGCGATCGGTAAACTTGATGGCGTTGCTCAGCAAGTTGAGCAGGATCTGCTCCACCCGCCGGCGATCCCCGACCATGCCGGGCATGGCTGGCAGTGGATCCACGACCAACGCCAATCCTTTTTTCTCGGCCAGCGGCCGAATCGAATCGACCACGCTGTAAATCGATTCGGACAAGACGAGCGGGGCGCGGCGCATTTCCAGCTGGCCGGCCTCGATTTTCGACAAATCGAGCACGTCATTGATCAGCTCCAGCAAATGCCGGGCGCTATTGCGCACCATGCCAAGCTGCTTTGCCTGTTCCGGATTCAGCGGACCAGGCAGTTCCTGCAAGACAACGCCGGTGAATCCGATGATCGAATTGAGCGGTGTGCGCAGCTCATGCGACATGGTGGCCAGGAAGGCCGACTTCAGGCGGTCGGCCGCCTCGGCGCGAACGACTGCGTCCTGCAACTGCGCGGTGCGCTCGTCAATCCTGTGCTCCAGGGTCTCGTTGAGCTCGCGCAAGGCCTGCTCGGCGAGCTGGCGCTTGCTGATGTTGATGCCGACCCCGACCAGGCAGCGCATGCCGCCGAACATGAGCCGCCTGCCAGTAAGGAAATAGGGGGTCGCGACACCGTCCTTGGCCAGGAAGAGCGCCTCGACGGAAGCTTCGCCCGCTTCAAAAACCTGGGCGATACGCTCGGCCAGCGTCGCCTGGTCGGCGCCCGAAAAAAATTGCAGCGGATGCATGGTTGCGATCTCCTCGCCGCTGTATCCGGAGACCGTCTCGAAATTTTTATTCCAGCGCAGGAAACGCCCTTCTTCATTATAGAAATAAACGATGCCCGGCATGCTGTCGATCATTGCCTGGGAAAACGCCTGCTCCTTTTGCACCACAGCCTCGGCTTGCAGGCGTTCCTCCTCCAGCAAGAAATTGTCGAGCGCAAACGACACATCCAGCGCTGCCTCGGTCAGCAAACCGACTTCCCGTTCTTCGAAAAAGCCGTTCTCGTTTGCATGCACGGTCAGAACGCCGCACACATTGCCCTTCTGGCGGATCGGAAAGGCGGCGGATGAACGCCAGCCATGCCGCCTGGCTTCCTGCAACCACGGCGCCATTACCGGATCGTCGGCAATTTCACTGGCGACATGAGGACTGCCTTCGCGAAACGCCATGCCGGCAGGCCCAAGCCCGCGGTGCACGTGGTCGGTCGGTATCACGAGCTTGCCGACGATATTGTCGGCGGCGCCCCACCAGGCGACCGGCGCCAGCGTCCGGCTCCGGACATCTTCCCAGCCTATCCACGCCATGCCGAATCCGCCGTGTTCGCAGAGAACCTGGCACACCTTGCGCAACAGTTCGTCACGCGTCGACGACCAGACGATGGCCTGGTTGATCTGGCTGAGCATGGCGTACAAACGATTGAAGCGCTCGATGGACTTTTTTTGCTCATTGAGCCTGACATAACCGGCTTCTATGGCGCCAAAGGCCCTGAGCATCACCAGCCACAGCAATACCGAGGTCAGCGCGACGAATGCAACGCCCTTGTACACACTCCAACGCATCAATTGCGCCGTATCCGGAACCAAGGCCGCCAATGCGCCATCAGAAAAATAAATCCAAAGCGTCGCGAATACGGCGTAACCGGCGGCAATCCGCCATGCGCGCGAACGCAGCGGCGACGGCCGCTTTCTGCCGCCGGCGATAAAGTTCGGGGTAGCCGGCATGGCGGCTTCGGTATCGCGATCGCGGGTGTCGGCAGCACTCAAGATATTGACTCCGATATCATCTACGCCATTGCTGCCAATATCCGCCAAGACGAGATTTTGTCATTCCAGTGGGTCCGGGCAGCGTCATCCAGCCGGCTTCGTGCTTGTCTTGGGCAATAGGTCGATAGTCGTTTCCGGATGCGCGCCATGTCCAGCCAGCCAGGCGATTGCTGCCGCGCCATCCATCGGCTTGGCGAAATAGTAGCCTTGCCCCAGCTCGCACCGCAATTCGCGCAACAGCTGCAGGGCCTCAAGGGTTTCGACGCCTTCCGCCACGGTGGTCAGGCCTAGGGTATGGCCAAGGTTGACGATCGAGTCGACGATTTTCCTCGACTCGATCGACTCGGTCATCGACAGCACGAAGGATTTGTCGATCTTGATTTCAGAAAACGGCAAATGGACCAGTTGTTGCATGGAGGAGTAACCGCTGCCGAAGTCGTCGATCGACAGGTTGAACCCCTTGATGCGCAACCGGGTCAGGATGTCGAATGCAGCAGCCCGATCAGTTATCGCACTGGTCTCGGTCAATTCGAGATTGATGCGCGACGGCGCGACGCCTAGCCGGGTGCAACTGCGCAGGAGCTGGTCGGCCAGATGCAGGTCTGTCAGGTTTCTCTGCGACAGGTTAATGGCCAGCGACAACGGCGGCTGCCGCTCGATGGCGGAGAACCAGCTCAGCGCCAAGTCGAAAATCCGGTACGTAATGGGCAAGATCTGGCCGGTCTCTTCGGCCAGCGGTATGAAGGAGTCCGGAAATACCATTCCATAGCGGGGATGCTGCCATCGTACCAATGCTTCGAACCCGGTTGGATCGCCGTCGGACAGCCTGACCTTGGGCTGGTAATGCACGACGAACTGGTCGCCTAGCAGCGCGTCGTCGAGGTCGCTTTCGGATATCGACGGATGGGGGAACGAGTTCACTGTCGTGGGAATCGGCAGCTTGGCGCCTTCGCCAAGCAAGGCGCGCAATGCGTCCGGCCCGAACGGTTTTGGCAGGATGCCAGCGATCGGCAAGCCACGCTCGGCCGCCGAGCGCTGGACCGTTTCCAGCACCTTGGTTCCGATGCCGCTGGTGACGATGATCGTCGCCCGCCAACTCCGTTCTGCGAGCAGCCGGAGCACCTCCACGCCGTCCATGGCGGGCATGACAAGATCGAGTGCAATATGAGTGGGCCACTCTTTCTCGACCCATCCGAAGAACGCATCGGGCTCGCTGCATATCTGGAAGTCGAACCCGAGGTCTTCCGCGATCGATGCGATGGTCTGGGCAACGGCGGCATCGTCGTCGAGAATCAGCAATCTGCCCTGACTCATTTCAGGCTCCCGTTAGCCGGACAAGTCTGAGACAGGCCCTCCAAAAGCGGCCAGCAATATCCCGTGCATGCCGCGGGTAATTGAGGCGCTGGTGGTACTGACCGTGCGGACTTCCCGACATGCCATGCGCGCGAATTCATTTGACCTTCCCTGTACGACCAATTGCAGGCAAGCAACTAGTTATTTATAGCACGGTTCCAGCGGATGGGAAGGAATGCCACAACGAGGCCAGGGGTTTCGCCGCAACGTCACGGTCAATCCGCCATCTGCTGCGCATCCGCGACCAGCCTGAGGATTTCCGCACCGTAGGTTTCCAGCTTTTTTTCGCCGACCCCCGCTACCTCGCGCAAGTCCGCCAGCGAGCTCGGCTGCAGGCGCACGATTTCGCGCAGCGTGGCGTCGTGGAAGATCACATAGGGCGGCACGCTCAGGGCCCGCGCGCGTTCCGTGCGCCATTGACGCAACAGCACAAGCATCGATTGCTGGCCGCTGCCAAGGTCGACCTCCTCCTTTGCCCGCTTGGTCGAAACCCGCTTTTGCTTGACCGGCTTCTCGTAGCGCCGCAAGGACACCGGCTGCTGACCGCGCAGCACCGGCTTGGCAATATCGGTCAGCTTGAGCGTCGAGAAGGCGTCGTAATCGACTGCGACCAATCCCATTGCCACCACTTGCCGCAAGATCGCCCGCCACTCCGCCTCGCTGCGGTCCGCACCGACGCCGAAAGTGGACAATTGCTCATGCCGCCACTGCTTGACCTTTTCCGTCACATGGCCGCGCAGCACATCGAGCACATGGCCAGCGCCAAAACGCTGGTCGACCCGATAGATGGTCGACAACAGCTTTTGCACGTCGACCGTGGCTTCATACGACACCGGCGGCACCTGGCAATTGTCGCAATTGCCACAGGGGCTGCTGGCCTCGCCGAAATATTGCAGCATCTGCACGCGCCGGCAATTGGCGGTTTCGCACAAGCCGAGCATGGCGTCGAGCTTGGCGCCCTGGATGCGCTTGTAATTGGCGTCGGCTTCCGACTCCTCGATCATGCGGCGCTGCTGCACCACGTCCTGCAAGCCGTAGGCCATCCAGGCTTCGGACGGCTCGCCGTCGCGTCCGGCCCGTCCGGTTTCCTGATAATAGCCTTCCAGGCTCTTGGGCAAATCAAGATGGGCGACAAAGCGCACATCGGGCTTGTCGATGCCCATGCCGAATGCAATCGTCGCTCCCATCACGATGCCGTCTTCGCGCAGGAAGCGCGACTGCGCCTTCGCGCGCTCCGGCGCGGCCATGCCCGCATGGTAAGCCAGCGCCCGCACCCCGCTTTCATTGAGGAAGGCAGCCGTCTCATCGACCTTGCGGCGCGACAGGCAATACACGATGCCGGCATTACCCTCTTGCTCAGCACGAATGAAGTCGAGCAATTGCTTGCGGGCGTTGGCTTTTTCGACAATCCGGTAGCGGATATTGGGGCGGTCGAAGGAAGACACGAACTGACGGGCGCTCTCGAGCTGCAGCCGCATCGCGATCTCGCGCCGCGTCGCGTGGTCGGCGGTGGCGGTCAGGGCAATGCGCGGCACCTGCGGAAACTGCTCATGCAGCACCGACAGCCGGATATATTCCGGGCGGAAGTCATGCCCCCACTGCGACACGCAGTGCGCCTCGTCGATGGCGAACAGCGCCAGCCGCGTCTGCCCCAGCAGTTCCAGGCAGCGTGGCGTCACCAGTCTTTCCGGTGCGATGTACAGCAGGTCGAGCTCGCCACGCTTCACGCGGCGCTCGATATCCACCGTCTCATCCCAGGTCTGGGTCGAATTCAGGAAGGCGGCGCGCACGCCGAGTTCAGCCAGCGCGTCGACCTGGTCCTGCATCAGCGCGATCAGCGGCGAAATGACGACGCCGACGCCCTCACGCACCAGCGACGGAATCTGATAACAGAGCGACTTGCCGGCGCCGGTGGGCATCAGCACCAGTGCATCGCCACCGCCGGCAACGAGCTCGATGACTTCAGCCTGCTGCCCGCGAAACGCCGGGTAACCGAAAACCGTCTGCAATACCTGCAGCGCGCGCGCGGATACTGATTCTGATGCGGATCCGTCGCTCATTCCGACCAGACTACCAATCCGCTCCAGGACGTCAGAAGCACCAGGATGCCGAACGCGATCCGGTACCACGCAAACACACTGAAGTCATGGGTGCTGATGTAGCGCAGCAGCCAGCGCACGCAAACGAATGCGGACACGAAGGCCGCTACCGTTCCGACGCCGAACACCGGCAAGTCGGCCACGGACAGCAGGGCGCGGTCCTTCCACAAGGAGTACACGGTCGCACCCAGCAAGGTCGGTATCGCAAGGAAGAAAGAGAATTCGGTGGCTGCCCGGCGCGAAAGGCCGAACAACAGGCCGCCGATGATGGTGGCGCCGGAGCGGCTGGTGCCGGGTATCAGCGCAAACGCCTGGGCCAGCCCGATTTTCAGCGCATCCAGCGGCGTCATGTCATCTACCGATTCGACCCGCACCTGCGGGCTGTCGCGGTGCCGACGCTCGGCCCAGAGGATCACGAAACCGCCGATGATGAAAGCCAGCGCAACTGGCACCGGCGCGAACAATGCCTTTTTGATCAGCCCGCCAAAAATAAGCCCCAGGATTGCGGCGGGCAGGAAAGCAATCAACAGGTTCAGGATGAAGCGCCGTGCCCCGGCGTCGGTGAACATGCCGGTGGCTACCGA
Organism: Lacisediminimonas sp.; assembly: GCF_030645335.1. GTDB lineage: Bacteria > Pseudomonadota > Gammaproteobacteria > Burkholderiales > Burkholderiaceae_D > Lacisediminimonas. The sequence goes on from NZ_JAUSNH010000049.1 coordinate 12,990, forward strand.
GGCGATGCGTGCGCGGTACTCCCAGACCACGGCCAGCATGGCGCCGGCCTGGATCACAATTTCGAATACCTTGACCTTGTCGCCGGTAAAGTCGAGCAGGCTGCCGGCCAGGATCAGGTGCCCGGTGGAGGAAATCGGCAGGAACTCGGTGAGTCCTTCGACCACGCCCATGATGAGCGCCTTGATTGCAATGACTGGATCCATGGGCAAATTAAAAATTCAACAAAAAACCCGCCAACAAGCTGCGCGGGTCGTACGGTATCAGCAGGGAATGAGTGCGTGCGGTGCAGGACCTGCCGCGCATTGCTCCGGCAGGGGCCGGCGGGTGCTGGCTGGCACTGCGATCCAGCGTGTCATAGCCCTTAGCGAACCGGCTCAAAGGTTATCACGAGACCATTTGGCGCGGTGTTGATATTCGTTGCCTGCATGCGAGTGCCGAGCACCAGGTATTCCGCAGGGCCGAATATGTACAGCGGCAGGTCCGCAATAAACTGTTCGGCAAGCGCACCGCCAAGCCTGCCAATCTGGTTTGTCAACACCGAAGGCAGGCCATTGATAGTCAGCTTGTCTACGCGAACCTGGCTCAGCACCAGCGACTGGCGGGCCTGGTCCAGGCGTGGCACGCCCGACAGCGAGAAGCTCCCGTCCCAGGCGTTTTGCGACTTCAGCGGCTTGATCGCGGCATCGAGTGTCATGGCAAGTCGCTCGCCTTGTACGCTCAGGCGCGGATGATCGAGAAGGACATCGAACAGTTCGAGGTAACGCTGGTTGATCGGCAGCCGCTGCGCCAATTTTTCCTGCAACTGAGCCAGCGGTAATTCAACCGACCGCGGGCCAATCAAGGTGCTGCATGCACTCAGTAGCAAGGTCAAAAAAGCGACGAGGATCCGCAGTGTCAATTTCATCATGGCCCGATCAATGCAAAAGGGATCGGCCAGTCAAGTGCTTGGCCGGGTAGCGAATTCAAGGTTTTGTAGAAATATAATGGCCTGTTGGCGGTTTGCGCCGCACATTTGCGGCTCGGGTCGCAGGTTGCCGCACACTGCCGGCCGTTGCGGCTGGCCAAAAATACGGCACCGGTCCCTATCGTCAAGCTGGATACAGCGCATGCCCGCCGGCTTCCCGTCCGGCATGCCCGGGATAGGCGATGAAATCGATGGCGCGATACAGCACGCCCCACAGTCGGACCGGCATTCGTTGATTACGTCATCTGGTGCGACTTGTCTTATGTGCATGTTGAGCGGGCTGTTGCGGACGGTACTCGACGGCATTGGGCCACATTGTGGCCCAATGCCGTGAACACCGTACAGCAAACCCGCGAAACGCCGTGACCGCGGTTGACAGGCGGGTGCGCCGCCGGCACTTGCCAATCGCGCACCCGGTCATGCGCTATACCGACCCATGAACGGGACGGCAAGCGCGAGAGGAATGGCTAGTCCCCCTTGGTATCAGGCTTGGCCGAAGCTTTGCTCGACACCGACTTTTTCTGCTCGACCATGGAAGCCATCATATTTGCATGCAGATCGAGGATGTCATCATTCGGCACTACCTTTTCCTTGTTCAAGGCAGCAATGTAGTTACCCAGTGTGTCGACACAGAACCGGATCAGCGCGCCCTTGGTGAGGCCCGCGGATTCCTGGTGTTCCTTCAAGCCGGTGAGCAAGGTCTTGGCGAGGAATGGATCCTCGATATTGTTGAGGCCCCATTGATCAATGAACCGCCGCACCAGGTTCTGGCGCTTGGTTTCATGAACCACACTCCGGGTGTTGAAGTTGGCCTTCTTTGCGTCGCCCTTAGCTCTTGGAGAGACCAGCGCTTCCGTGCTTGTCGAGCCCGAGGAAGGGGCCGACTCTTTCTCCCGTAATTTTTCCGCCTTGCGCGCCTTCTTCGGGTGCTGTTGGTTCCATTCTTCAAGGTCCTGTTGCACACTCCTGGCCAAGCGGTCCGCAACGCCTTTTTCATTGCGCAGCACCTTCCACTCCGACTGCATTGAGATCATCTGCATTTTTGATGCTTTCTGAATTGCCAACCGCTCGTCCGTGCTGCACTTCATTATTTTGTCAATGACCGGATGGGTCAGTAACAATGTGGCAAGGCCCATGTCAATCAATGAGAAGATCTGGTGCTCAGGCGGGTGTCGCAGCTTGAGAAACTGGTTTAGTCCACGCACGCCAATGAAGGCAGACAAACTGCTCTTTCTCGTCTCGAGCAACTCACTCTCAAAAAAGTCGAGTTGTTCCTGGATCTTCGCTTGTTCCGCGGACGATATCTGGAACGCGAGCTTCAGGCGCAGCTTTTCGCAATCGCGTGGGGGAAGCTGCTTGTCATGGATCGCTTGTAGTTCACTGCGCTTTTCAGCCGAAAGATTTTTCCCGAGCTTCACCTCCAGCTTTGCCCGTTCCTTGTCCGACAGTTGCGCATCCAACGTTGCTTGAATTCGCACCCGCTCGGAATCCGGCACCTGCATGGCCAATTTCGCTCGCAAGTTTTGCCTGGTCTTGTCGCCCCAGTTCTTGACCTCATTATCTAGGCACAACAAAAACTGCAAGGTGGGCGCAGGAAGGATGGAGCCGAGCAAGTCCGGCGTTCCGTCCAGTGCCTTCGTCAGCGGGGAAAGCAGCCGGTCGATCTCTTTCTG
>NZ_JAUSNH010000051.1 GCF_030645335.1 Lacisediminimonas sp.
TGGTCTTGACGATGTTGTAGGCGGTCTTGTCATCCATGTTCTGGTGCGCAACCAGGATGTTCATCACGGTTGCCTGCTTGTTGTCGGCGTCCATGCCCTTGTAGACCGCTTTCGGGATGGCGTCTTCTACATACAGGTTGCCGTATTTCTTGTTCATTGCCGGCACGACTTCGGTATGGTCGATCAGTTTGACCTTGGTGCCCGGCGTGTTGGCCAGGTCGGTCACTGCTGCCGTTGGCAGGCCACCGACCCAGAAGAAGGCGTCGATCTTGTTGTCCTTGATTGCGTTGACCGATTCGGCCACGCCCAGGCGCTCACGGCGAACGTCCTTGTCCTTGTCCAGGCCAGCCGCTTCGAGGATGCGGAATGCCATCACTTCCGTTGCGCTGCCTGGCGAGCCGGTCGAGATGCGCTTGCCTTTCAGGTCAGCCAGCTTGGCGACGCCACGGCCTTCCGTGGTGACCACGTGCATGCGGTTCGGGTACAGCACCATCAGCGTGCGCAGCGGTACCTTGTTGCCCTTGAATTTGTCTTCGCCCTTGAAGGCGTCCTGTGCAGCGTCGGCCATCGAGAAGCCAATGTAGGGCTTGCCGGAATTGACGAGCTTCAGGTTGTCGACCGAACCGCCGGTGACTTCGGCCGTGGCTTGCATGCCGGGCACGAACTTGGACAGCACGGCAGCGACACCGCCACCCATCGGGTAGTACACGCCGCCGGTGCCACCGGTGGCGACGGAAATGTTCTGCGCAAAGGCAACTGCGCCGAAGCCCAGGCCTGCTACCAGTGCAACTGCACGCATCGTGCGATGAATCATGTTGTGTCTCCTTTGGATGGATCTGTTGGGTTTAATGATTTACGTCTGTTTTATGCGGCTTTTTTTCTGCTGTTTTCTTGGACGATTTTTTCGATCGACTTGATCGTCGGGATCGTGTCCCGGAGCTTGTACTGGCCGGAGCTGCGCCATGCAATCACTTTGTTTTTTGACCTGTGATTATAGATCACTGCAATGTCGCTGAGCTACGGATTAGTACTTAGCAATTTCTTTCGTCAATGCATCCAGCGACGCGTCACGACGCTTCTTCATCACGCAGGATTTGCATGGCCTTGGCCAGCGCCACTTGGTAACGCGCTTGTTCGCGTGCGATTGTCGCGTCATCCCACTGATAAAAGCCCTTTTTGCCCGGCGACTTGACGCCATAGTCGCCGTTGGCCACCAGGTTTTTCATGATCGGGCTGGGCTCGGTATTGTTGGCCAGCGCCGGATAGATCGACTCTGCTGCAGCGCAATGAATGTCTATGCCAGCCAGGTCTTTCTGCAGCAAGGGGCCGGCGGCGATGTAGCGAAAGCCGAAGCCGTAGCGCACTGCGGTATCGACATCCTCCGGACTGGCGAAGCCTTCGTCGACCAAGGCAATGGCTTCGCGCATCAGGGCATGCTGGATGCGGTTGGCCAGGAAGCCCGGCACGTCCTTCTTGACCTGTACCGGCTTCTTGCGCACGGCGCGCATGATGTCGCTGACGAGCTGGGCAACGGCTTCATCGGAACGCTCGCTGCGGATCACTTCGACCGCCGGCACCAAGTGGGCCGGCTTGATAAAGTGCAGGCCCAGCATGCGGTTTTTGGTCTGGCAGTTGGCGGCGATCTGGGTGATCGGTATGCCGGAAGAATTGCTGGTCAGCGGCAAACCGGCCGGTGCGAATTTTTCCAGCTCCTCGAATACCTTCTGCTTGACCGCCAGCTTTTCGGGCGCGCATTCGATCACGATACGCACCGCGCTCCAGTCGATCTCGGCAATCGATGCCAGCGCGCTGACGCGGCCACCCTCGCGAAAAATGCCGGCTGCCTGCGCCGCTGCCGGCACCGAGCCCGCCAGTGCGGCACGGGCGGATTCACCCGGCTCGACTACTTGCGTTGCCCATCCTGCGGCATGAAAAATTCCCGCCACATCGCGGCCCATGGTCCCACCGCCGATGATGACGGCGCAATCTTGCTGTGTTGCCAAATCGTTCTCCTTGCTTTACTTAAGGCCAGGCATCGTGAAGCCGATGGCGTCGAGCATCTGCACCAGGCTTTTGCTTTGTTCGCCAGTCAACTTGACCAGAGGCGGGCGCACGGTGGCCCATTCGGCGTCGCCGGAATAATGGGCGATGACGGCTTTCAATGCCGGGATCACCGGGAACTTCGAATAGGTGTTGCGCACAAGATTGAGCTTTTCCTGTTGCGCATCGGCGTCGCTGTTTTGCCATTCGCGCGCGAGCCTGGCGATCGGGCCAGGATTGGCATTGCCCATGGCGGTGATCGAGCCGACGCCGCCTGCGCGCATCGTGGCCAGCAGGAAGCTCTCGCTGCCGGCGAACACGTCAAAGCCACGCGGCTGGAATTGCTCCAGCATGGCTTTGGTGTTGTTCCAGTCGCCGGAGCTGTCCTTGACGCCGGCGATGGTGCCGGGATATTCCGTGATCAGCCGCTCGATCAAGGACAGCGTGATCGGCACATTCGACACTTGCGGAATGTGATAGACGTAGATTTTCAGGCGGGCGTCGCCGACCCGCTGGATCACTTCGGAATAACTGGCAAAAAGGCCGTCGTCGGACACGCCCTTGTAGTAGAACGGCGGCAGCATCAGCACACCGCCGGCGCCGATTTTCATTGCGTGGCGGGTCAGTTCAACGGTATCGGTCAGCGCGCAGCAGCCGGTGCCGGGCATCATGCGCTGGCCGGGAATGCCGGCCTCGGCCAGTGCATTCATCAGCGTGATTTTTTCGCCGACGGACAGTGAGTTCGCTTCCGAGTTGGTGCCGAATACGGCCAGGCCGACATCCTGGCTGATCAGCCATTTGCAGATGCTGACCAGTTTGGCGGCGTCCGGCGAGAGGTCGGCCTTGAATGGCGTGACGACCGGGGACAAGACGCCGGTGATGCGGTTCGATGAGTTCATGTTTGCTCCTGTAGCCTTGATTGTTCTGGATCGGTGACCGATGCCGGGCATTGATTGTTGACTGTTTGCTGTTGATTGTTGCGTTTTGCGTGTTCGTTACTGCTGTGGCTGCGCCCGGATTCCGGCTCAGCTCATGATACCGATCTGCCAGGGCACGAACTCATGGTCGCCCAGCCCGAGCAGTTCGCTCTTGGATCGGTGGCCCGATGCGGTTGCTAGCAGCAGCGCGAAAATGCGCTGTCCCATTTCTTCAATCGAACAGGTGCCGTCGAGGATTTCGCCGCAGTTGATATCCATGTCCTCTTCCAGGCGCAGGAACATCGGCGTATTGGTCGCCAGCTTGACCGAGGGCACTGGCTTGGCGCCGAACATCGAGCCGCGCCCGGTGGTAA
>NZ_JAUSNH010000058.1 GCF_030645335.1 Lacisediminimonas sp.
GAATATCGGGCTCATCCTTGAAGCCGTATCGGACGATGACCTGATTGAAATTCCCGCTCAAACGGCGCACCTCGACACGCTGGGCATCTGGCACGTAAGGCACGTCCAGCACTTCAACGCTGAGGACGACTACCTGCTCATGCAATGCCTTGTAATGCTTGAGACTGTGCAGCATCGCATGTGGCACCGATTCGGGGTCCGGGCTCAGGAAAACCGCTGTCCCTGGTACGCGCTCTACGCCACTTTCGGTAATGTTCGCAATGAATGGCTTCAATGCCATTGCGTCAGCTGCCAGGCGCTCGCCCAATAGTTCGCGTCCACGCTTCCAGCTCGTCAGCAGGATGAAGACGGCCAGGCCGAATACCAGCGGGAACCAGCCGCCGTCCGGTATTTTCACGGAGTTGGCCAGGAAGAATCCAAGGTCAATGCAGATGAACGGCAAGGCGCCCAGGACCGCACGCACAGGACTCCATTCCCAGAGCCGGATGGCGACGGCAATCGCCAGGATATTGGTAATGAGCATCGTGCCGGTAACGGCAATGCCATAGGCTGCCGCGAGCTTCGATGACGAACCGAATCCAATGACCAGGGCAATGATCGCCACCAGCAGCAGCCAATTGATGCCTGGCAGATATACCTGGCCGATTTCCCTGTCGGACGTATGCTGAATTTCAAGGCGTGGCGAGTAACCCAGCTGGATGGCCTGCTGGGTAATGGAAAAAGCGCCGGAAATAACCGCTTGTGACGCAATGATGGTGGCGACCGTAGACAATACAACCAAGGGGAACATCGCCCATTCCGGCGCCAGCAGATAAAACGGGTTTGCCACGGCGCCCGGGTTGGACAGCAACAATGCGCCCTGGCCGAAATAGTTGATGAGCAATGCCGGCATGACGTAGCCCAGCCACGCATACTGAATTGGCTTGGCACCGAAGTGTCCCATGTCGGCATACAGGGCTTCGGCGCCCGTAATGCAAAGCACTACCGCACCCAGGGCAAAAAACCCCAGCAGCGAGTTGCCCGACAGGAAGTGGAAAGCATGCAGCGGATTGACTGCCGCCAGCACAGCGGGGTTGCCGATGATGGACAGGGTGCCGAGCAGCGCCAGTACTGCAAACCAGATGAGCATGACCGGACCAAACAAGGCACCGACGCTGGCGGTTCCCCGCCGCTGGAACATGAACAGTCCGACCAGCACGAGCAGCGTGATCGGAATGACATAGGGCTTGAATGCCGGGGTGATGATTTCCAGCCCTTCGACGGCCGATAGTACCGAAATCGCCGGCGTGATGACGCCGTCGCCATAGAACAATGCAGCACCGAACAAGCCGAGGGTTAGCAACAGCTTCTGCTGCCAGGTGCCGGGTGTGCCCTTGTGCAGCGCCAGCGTCATCAGGGCAATGATGCCGCCTTCGCCCTTGTTGTTGGCGCGCATCATGAAGCAAACGTACTTCACCGTCACCACGATGATGAGCGACCAGAAAAAAAGCGACAGGATGCCCAATACGTTGTCAGGTGTAATCGGCACGGGATGGTGGGATCCCCCGAACACTTCCTTGATGGCATACAACGGACTGGTCCCGATGTCGCCATAAACGATGCCGAGCGCTGCCAGCGTCAGCGTCGCCAGACGCTTCTTGTCTTGATCTTGTTCCAAAATCCCCCCTACGGCTGGAAGCGATAGCCCACGCCGGTTTCTGTCAAAAAGTGTTTGGGCTGCGCTGGGTCGTCTTCCAGCTTTTGGCGCAAATGGCCAACGTAGACCCGAAGATAATGGCTGCTCTCGATATAAGACGGCCCCCAGATTTCCCGCAGCAGATTGCGCTGGGTGAGCACCTTGCCTGGCTGTGCCAACAATACCGACAACAAGCGATATTCAAGTGGCGTCAGATGGACCGGCTCCGCGGCGCGGGTCACCGTCCGCCGCGACAGGTCAACCACAACGCTGCCGAATTCGATGACGGGGGATACTGTTTCGCCACTGCGACTGCGTCGCCGCAGCAGTGCACGGACCCTGGCCCGCAATTCACCGACACTGAAGGGCTTGGTCAGGTAGTCGTCGGCGCCGGCATCAAGCGCATCAATCTTGTCGTATTCCTGGGACCGGGCCGAGAGGATGAGCACCGGCATATCAGACCAGCCGCGCAGGTCACGTACCAGGTCGATGCCATTTCCATCTGGCAGCCCGAGGTCAAGGATCAGCAAATCCGGCTTGCGGGAACCAGCCTCTATCAGCCCCTGTGCCATGGTTTCCGCTTCGATAACCTGGCAAGCTTCCTCTTCCAGCGCAATCCGCACAAAGCGACGAATCTGCTTTTCATCCTCGATGACCAAGACTTTGGCTGGCGTACTCATGCCAGCTCCTCCTCGACCACCGGTGGGTTGCCAACGGGCAGCGTGAAACTGACACAGGCGCCGCCCTCAAGCCGATTCCCGGCTTGAATTCGGCCAGCATGTGCTTCAACAATAGCCTTGCAGATAGCCAGGCCCAGGCCCGCCCCCGGCTTGCCGGAATCTGTTGGGCCACGAACGAACATGTCGAAGAGTTCATCGCCTCGCTGCGGAGGGAAACCGGGGCCGCAATCCTTGACCATCACTTCGACCACCTCGCCAGTACGTCGCGCCGATAACTCGATCGGCGTATGGGCCGGCGCATATTTCGCGGCATTTTCCAGCAAGTTGCACAGTACGCGCTCAAGCAGCACCGCGTCGAATTCAAGCAGCGGCAAATCGGCTGGCAAATCGACCTTGACCGGGTGATCGGCCAAGGCATTGCCGAGTAACTTGATGCCGGCGCCAACCACTTCTTCCAGCGGCTGCCACTCGCGGCGTAGCGTGACCTCTCCGGCATTGAGCCGGGCCATGTCAAGGAGATTGCCGACCAGGCCAGCGAGCCTGGCAGACTGCTCGTGCAGCGCCTGCGCGGTTTCAAGCGCAGCCGCAGGCAAGGCTGGCTTGACAAGGAAAAGCGAATCGGCCAGGCCGACCATGGCCGTCAGCGGGGTACGCAGGTCATGGGACAACGCGGACAGGATGGAACTGCGCAAGCGTTCGGTCAGCATCTTGACTTCGGTGGCCTGGGCCACCTCGACGTAGTGCAAGCGCTCCAGGGCAACCGCGACCAGCGAAGCCAGTGCTTCAAGCAGGGAAACTGTCTCCGGCATGGGCTCGTCGACCTTGTCGGCAAAGCGCACGGCCAGTACGCCGCGAATGCGCATCGAAGCACGTAGCGGCAGGTAAAGCGCGGCATAGCCCATGCCACTGACATCGTCGCTGCGAACCAACTTGCCGCTTTCAAGGGCGACTGCTGCCAGTCGAGCTTCGATCGGCAACGAATTCGCTACGCTGGCACTGACCAATCCTTTCCCGGCTTCGTCCGGCACCAGGATGCTGGACTGGGCGGCGAGTTGTTCCTTGATGAAGGCTTCAGTGGTTTCGACGAGCTGCTTCCTTGTTAGCGCGCCGGCCAGCTGGCGCGCCAACAGGTATAGCCCTTCGGTGCGCTGCTCGCGCTGTAGTGCGTCCTTTGCCTGCTGCCGCAGTACCGACGTGAAATGCGCGGTAGTCAAGCCAGTGACCAGCATGACCGCAAAGGTCACCAGGTACTGGAGGTCACTGACAGCGAGCGAGAAGCGCGGGGCGACGAAAAAAACGTCGAACAGGAGCACGCTGAGGATCGATGCCAGGATAGCGGCGTTCCGGCCGAGCTTGACCGCTATGACCAGCACCGTCAGCAAGAAAAGCATGACGATGTTTGCCAGGTCGAGGCGCCCGAGCAAGGGCGTAGCAATGACCGTGGTGCCAATGCAAGCCAGGATAGTCAGGCCGAGACTGCGCAGGGCTGACAGTCGTTCGTTCCTGGCAGCAGAGGGATTGGCCGTCGGTTCCATGTCGCGTTTCCAGAAATGGGATAGCAACAGACTAGGCTAACCCGTATAAAAACGCTGACCATTTTCCCGGCTTGGCCGTAAAAATGTCGTAAAGATTTACGGCAGGACAAAGGCGGCAGAGGCGGTCATTGAACTGTTTGCAGACTAATCCGGCGGCGTGGTGCCTGAGGCGCGGATACACTGGAAAGTTTGATTTGATGGCCCGTCCTACACGACTCGAACGTGTGACCTACGGCTTAGAAGGCCGTTGCTCTATCCACCTGAGCTAAGGACGGTGCAGGGAGAATTTACGACGGGCAAGCGGCGATGGCAAGAACTGCTGGCATTGCTTGCGCGCCAAGGCAGCTGCATCTGGACAATTGCTGAGCAATGTTGAAGTTTGCCCGCTTTGCTTGTTTTCGCATTTGCCAAATGAAACGGGCCTGATCATGCAACATGATCAGGCCCGTAGTATTACTGGTCGGAGTACAAGGATTCGAACCTTGGACCCCCTGGTCCCAAACCAGGTGCGCTACCGGGCTGCGCCACACTCCGAAGAGGAAAGATAATACCTTAGACCCGTATCTTGGTCAATGCCAATGAGGGTAAAACTTTTGCCAGCCTGAACAATTCACGGCGAATTCCGCCCACTGCCACGGTTTTTTCAGGATCAGCCGGAAATCTTGTCGGCAATACGGCGCGCCATCGTATTGGCCAGCTCCGCAGTCTCGGCCTCCACCATCACCCGCAACAGCGGCTCGGTGCCGGATGGCCTGATCAGCACCCGTCCGGTGTCGCCCAGCGCGGCCTCGACCAATTCCTTTTCATCGACCACCGCTGCCTGCTTTTGCCAGGCATAGCCAGGACTGACTTTTACGTTGATCAACGTTTGCGGAAAAAGCGGCAAGTCCGCGCAGGATTGGGCCAGCGTCATGCCGCTGGCCTTGAGTGCGGCCAGTACCTGCAATGCCGACACGATGCCGTCGCCGGTGGTGTGCTTGTCGAGGAACAGCAAGTGGCCCGAGCCCTCGCCGCCCAATTGCCAGCCGCGCTCAAGCAGCATTTCCAGTACATAACGGTCGCCGACCTTGGCGCGCGCGAAGCCCACGCCCATGCGCTTGAGCGCGACCTCAACTGCCATGTTGGTCATCAGGGTGCCGACCACGCCGGGTAGCGCGCCGAGCGACAGGCGGTGCTTGATCATCACGTACAGCAGCTGGTCGCCGTTATAGGTCTGGCCGGCGCCGTCCACCATGATCAGCCGGTCGGCGTCGCCATCGAGCGCAATGCCGATATCGGCACGGTGCTCGCGTACCGCGGCGGCCAGCGCTGCCGGTGCGGTCGCGCCAACGCCATCATTGATATTGAAGCCATTGGGCTTGTCGCCAATAGCGATCACTTCGCCGCCAAGCTCGTGCAGCACATGCGGCGCGATATGGTAGGCCGCGCCGTGGGCGCAATCGACCACGATGCGCATGCCGCGCAGGTCGGATTCGTTCGGAAACGTGCTCTTGCAGAATTCGATGTAGCGGCCGCGCGCATCCTCCAGCCGCCGGGCCTTGCCCAGCCGCTCGGAAGGAACGCATTGCATCGGCTTGTCGAGCTCGCGCTCGATCGACACTTCGACCTCGTCCGGCAACTTGTTGCCGCTGGCGGAAAAAAACTTGATGCCGTTGTCCTGGAAGGCGTTGTGGGACGCCGAAATGACGACGCCGGCGGACAAGCGCAATGCACGCGTCAGGTAGGCGACGGCGGGCGTCGGTATCGGACCGGCCAGCAGCACATCGACACCGGCAGCGGCGAAGCCGGCTTCCAGCGCCGCTTCCAGCATGTAACCGGAGATGCGGGTGTCCTTGCCGATCAGGACTTCATGGCGCACCACGCCCGGTTGCGATTGCACCAGCACGCGGCCGGCGGCGTAGCCCAGTTTCATGATGAAATCGGGCGTGATCGGCAGGCTGCCCACGGTTCCGCGGACGCCATCGGTGCCGAAATATTTTCTTGTCATTGCTGCCCTTGTCGTTACTCTTGTCGTTACTTTTGTTGTTGCCCTTGTACCGTAGCCGGCTGCCCGACTGCGAACCATACTTTCAGCGCATCCACCGTCTGCGCCACGTCATGCACGCGCACGATGCGCGCTCCGCGCTCTGCCGCCACCAGGGCGGCGGCAACACTGGCCGCCATGCGCTGCTCGACCGGCCGGCCAGTGATGACGCCCAGCGTCGACTTGCGCGACAAGCCGGCCAGCAAGGGCAGGCCCAGCGATTGCTGGATATCGCCCACCCGCCGCAACAACGCCAGGTTGTGCTCCATCGTCTTGCCAAAACCGAAGCCGGGGTCCACGCACATGCGCTGCGGCGCAATGCCTTCGGCGGCGATGGCGTCGACGCGCTGGTGCAGGAAAGCCGTCACTTCCGCCACCACATCGTCATAGTGCGGATTCTGCTGCATCGTCCCTGGCTCGTTCTGCATATGCATGATACACAGCGCCGCATCGCTATCCTTAATCGCGCGCAGTGCGCCGTCCGAGCGAAAGCCGTTGATGTCATTGATCATGTCGGCGCCGGCTGCCAGCACTTCATGCATCACCTCGGGCTTGCAGGTGTCGACCGACAGGGGCTTGCCGCAGTCGCGCAGCGCAAATACCACCGGCAGCACGCGCCGCAGTTCTTCAGCCACGCTCAGGACTTGCGCCCCCGGCCGGGTCGATTCGCCGCCGATGTCGATGATGTCGACGCCGTCGGCAATCATTTGCTCGGCGTGGCCCAGTGCGGATTCAAGATAATTGAAACGGCCGCCATCCGAAAATGAATCGGGGGTGACATTGAGTATCCCCATCACCAGGGGACGTGACTGGCGGGGATCAAGCGGCAAGCGGTAGCGTCCGCATTGGAAAGTGACGTTCATGGCCCGGACTTAGATGGGTGTGCGATGGAATGAAAAACCGAAAGACCAGGAATACATACAAAAAAGGGCGGGGATTGCTCCCCACCCCGATTGGTGCCGGACGGCGCGCCGGTCAGGCCGGCGCGGTCGCCGTGGGCGCCACATCGCCGCCGCTGCTGTCGCTTGGGCGCTTGGGCGGTGGACCAGCCTTCGGCATCCGCGGCTCGCGCCCTTCCATGATGTCGGTGATCTGGTCGGCCTCCAGCGTTTCCCATTCGAGCAGGCGCGTGGCCATCAATTCGACCTTGGCGCTGTTTTCTGTCAGCAGGCGGCGCGCCAGTGCGTACTGGTCATCCAGGATGCGACGGATTTCCAGGTCAACCTTTTGCTGGGTCGCTTCGGACACGGTCTTGGAAGCCATGCGCCCGAAATAAGCGTCCTGCTCGCTGTCCTCGTAGACCATGGTGCCGAGCGACTCGGACATGCCGTAACGGGTCACCATCGCACGGGCCAGCTTGGTAGCGCGCTCGAAGTCGTTGGATGCGCCGGTTGACATCTGGTGCATGAAGATCTCTTCGGCAATACGCCCGCCGAACAGGATCGCGATTTCTTCCAGCATCTTGTCCTTGTACATGTTGACCCGGTCATGCTCGGGCAACTGCCAGGTCAGGCCAAGCGCATAACCGCGCGGCATGATGGTGACCTTGTGTACCGGATCGGCCTTGGGCAGCAACTTGGCGACCACGGCATGGCCGGACTCGTGGAAGGCGGTATTGCGGCGCTCTTCCTCGCGCATGACGGCGGATTTGCGCTCCGGCCCCATGACGATCTTGTCCTTGGCGTCCTCGAAGTCCTGCATTTCCACCAGGCGCTTGTTGCGGCGGGCGGCGAACAATGCGGCTTCGTTGACCAGGTTGGCCAGGTCGGCGCCGGAGAAGCCCGGTGTGCCGCGTGCCAGCAGGTCGGCGCGCACGTCAGGCGCGATCGGCACCTTGCGCATGTGTACGTACAGGATCTGTTCGCGACCGCGGATGTCGGGCAGGCCAACGATGACCTGGCGATCGAAGCGGCCGGGACGCAACAGCGCCTTGTCCAGCACATCGGCACGGTTGGTGGCGGCGATCACGATGACGCCGGCATTGGCCTCGAAGCCGTCCATCTCGACCAGCAACTGGTTCAGGGTCTGCTCGCGCTCGTCGTTACCGCCGCCCATGCCGGCGCCGCGATGACGGCCAACGGCGTCGATTTCATCGATGAAAATGATGCAGGGAGCGTGCTTCTTGGCGTTCTCGAACATGTCGCGCACGCGGGATGCGCCGACGCCGACGAACATTTCAACGAAGTCAGAGCCAGAAATGGTGAAGAATGGCACCTTGGCTTCGCCGGCGATGGCGCGTGCCAACAGGGTTTTACCGGTACCCGGCGGGCCGACCATCAGCACGCCGCGCGGAATGCGGCCGCCCAGCTTCTGGAATTTTGTCGGATCGCGCAGGAAATCGACCAGCTCCTGCACTTCTTCCTTGGCTTCATCGCAACCGGCA
>NZ_JAUSNH010000064.1 GCF_030645335.1 Lacisediminimonas sp.
TGGCAACTCGGCGACCCCGGCAGTACGATGATTGGATTGGCGCTCGGGCGCGCATGATTGCCAGCGGCAAGCGCCCCCATCAAGCCGGCCACAGCCACACACCAGGACAAGACAAGGAGACGACATGGCCACCACAGTAGCGTTGTTGAATGCATGGAAACAGTTGCTGACGCTGTGCAAGCTGAACGATCGCGAAAGCGTCGTGATACTGCTGGGCGACGAATCGCATCCCGATCACGTGGCGTCGGCAAAGCTGGCGCTCACCATGCTGGGCGCGCGCAGCATGACCCTGCAATTGGGCGAAACTTCGCTGGTGCGCATCGCCGGCGAAAGCACCGCCTACTATGCGCCCACCGGACTGACCGGCAACCTGCCTGCGCTGGAAGCGATGAAGCGCTGCGACCTGGTGATCGACCTGATGGGCATGTACCGCGGCTCGGAACAGGAAGAGATACTGGCCGCCGGCACCCGCATCATCCTGGTCAAGGAGCCGCCCGAAGTATTCCTGCGGCTGATGCCATCCGCCAGCGACCGCGAGCGGGTGCTGGCGGCCAGCGCCGTGCTGTCCAAAGCATCGACCATGCATGTGACTTCCGCTGCCGGCAGCGACCTGACGGTGCGCTTTGGCCAGTACAGCACGCTGGTGCAATACGGCTTTGCCGACGAGCCCGGACGCTGGGACCATTGCCCGAGCGCCTTCACCGCGCGCTGGCCGGATGAACGCTCGGCCAACGGCACCATCGTGCTGTCGCCCGGCGACACCATCCTGCCGTTCAAGTCGTATGTGCAGACACCGATCACGCTGAGCATCAAGGATGGCGCAATTTACGACATCGCCGGCGCACTGGACGCGCGCTACCTGCGCGACTACATGGCCACCTTTAACGATCCGGACGGCTATGCCGTGTCCCACCTTGGCTGGGGCCTGCACCGCAAGGCGAGCTGGACGGCGCTGGGCATGTATGACAAGCGCCAGACCAATGCGATGGATGCACGCTCGTTCTACGGCTCATTCATGTTCTCGACCGGCCCCAACGCCGAAGGCGGCGGCACCCGTCATACGCCCTGCCACCTCGACATACCGATGCTGGACTGCTCGGTCTGGGTCGACGGCGTGCAGATGGTCGACCAGGGCGACCTGGTGGCGGCGGACCAGCGCGGGTGAGCCTGGCCCGGCCATCGGTCCGGATTCCGGATGCGGCTGTGCGCCGCGCCCGCACTACGCTCTACTCGCTGCTGATCATTGCCTTCGTGCTGTTGCGGGTGTTCGGCCTGAAGGCAGCCGCACCGGCGCTGTCGGTGCTGACGATTGCCTCCATCCTGGTGTCGCTGCCGGCGCTGTCGCGCATTGCGCTGGGCTTGTCGCTGCTGTTCCTGGTCAGCGGCACTGCGATGTTGTGGTCGACCGGCATCACATTCACCGGCTACGTCGGCGCTTACGGCCAGATGGCGCACCTGGTTGCGCTGTTCTGCCTGGTGCCGATACTGGCCATTCCGGTCCGGCTGGGCGGCTATGGCGACGCCATTTCCACCGTATTGCGCGGCCGCGTGGGCAGCCTGTCGCGGCTGAACATGCTGATCACCAGCCTGGCCTATGTGTGCGGCTCGTTCATGACGATGGCGGCCATACCGATCATGATTTCCAGCTTGCGGCCAGTGGTGGAGCGCTACCCGCTGCGCGACCGCGTGCACTTCATTGCCACCAGCACGACTTGCGGCCACCTGATGTCCTTGCTGTGGTCGCCCGTGTCGGGCGTGCTGGCCGCCATCCTGACCGGCTTGCGGGTCAGCTGGTTCGACGTGGTGCCGGTGATGGTGCCACTGAGCATCGTGATCCTGGTCGTCAACTGGCTGCTGTTCCGCTTGCTTGAAAAAGGCAGTGGCGAGCCTTTGCCGCCAGTGGCGGACGCGCCCACGCCAATCCAGCTGGTGCAGGCCAGGAACCGCCTGTTGCAGCTCGGCCTGGTGATCGTGATGCTGGTGTTCGTGATGGTCGGGCTGGAGCAGCTGCTGCACCTGGGCCTGGTGACGGTGGTGGTGATTGCCTGTATCCCGTTCACCTTGGCCTGGAGCCTGCTGATTGGCCAGGCCCGTCCGTTCGTGCGCACGACGCTGCACGACATGAGCGTACGCATGCCGCGCATGGCGGAAATGTTTGCGATCTTCCTGTGTGGCGGATTTTTCGCCAGCGCACTGAACCTGTCGGGCTACGTGCATGAAGCCAATGTGGGCTTGCTGGCGCTGCGTGAAATGCTGGGCCCGCGTCCCTTCCTGATGGCGCTGCCGCTGGTGGCGCTGATGGGCTCGATGGTCGGCCTGCATCCGCTGGTGGCAATGGCGATCCTGGCTGAGGCGCTGAAACCGGAGGTGCTGGGCATTGCCCCGCACCACCTTGCCATCGCGCTCACCGGCGGTGCGCTGCTGACCTACATGCTCGGCCCCTTCGGCGGCACGCTGGGACTGGTCAGCACCTTCACCAATATGTCGACCTGGCGACTGTCGTGGTGGAACCTGCCCTATGGCATCAGCTATCTGCTGTTGCTGATGGGCGCGCTGTGGCTGATGTAATCATGCCCTGTAATGCGGCGGCAAACTTGCCGCGCAATGCACGCAGCGCCAGCGCCTGAACCGAGCGCAGCAAGTCGTCGCATCAGGCCGGATGCGACGACTGTATTCGCTTCTATAATGCTGCCACACCACCACCAATCCAGGAGCATCCATGCCACTTGCACGCTATAAAGCGCACCAGATGGGCAGTGCGACCATCGAACCAAAGGGCGCATTTGAAGCCGGCAGTTTTGAAAGCTTTACCCTGGTCTACACCGCCGGTTACTTTGGCATCGACGACACCGGTTCGATCAAGGTCGTACACCGCTTCGCCAGCGACATGGGCAAGCCACAGTTCACCGATCCGAAGGGATGGAACTACACCACCGTCGAGGCCAGCAATGGCGCGATCCTGCAAGTCGAGTACGACGGCAAGCGCAACATCCGGCCCTGGGACAAGACCCTGTTCGTGCGCGTGGTGCGTGGCTTCCTGCGCGAGGGCGACCAGCTGATCGTGCGCTTCGGCGACCGCCGCCAGGGCTCGCCGGGCATGCGGGTGCAGACATTTTCCGAGCCGACCTTTGAGTACAAGGTGCTGGTCGACGCTTTCGCCGCTTACGAATACACCGAGATCCTGGATTCGCCCACGATCGCCGTGGTGGCTGGCCCACCAGTGGCCTACAAGGCAGTACTGCCGACCTTGCGCCAGGTGGGCGAGCCGTTTCGTTTCGGCTTCAAGGGCGAGGACAAATGGGGCAATCCGAGCGAGCGCGTCAGTGGCCGCATCACGCTGCGCGCCAGCATTCCCGTACGCGGCCTGCCCCAAGCCATCGACCTGCAGCCCGGACAGCCGGCGCTGGTGCTCGAGAACCTGGTGGTCGACAAGCCCGGCGACCTCCGTATTGATGTGCTCCGCGATGGCGCAATCCTGGCCTCGTCCAACCCATGCCGGTTCACGCAGGACGCTGGCGTGCGCCACTATTGGGCTGATTTGCATGGCCAGTCGGAAGAAACGATAGGCACGAATTCTGCTCAGGACTTGATCGAGTTCGGGCGCAATGTCGCCTTTCTCGACGCCATGTCACACCAGGGCAACGACTTCCAGATCACGACCCCGTTCTGGCATGAACTGAACCGGCTGACCGCACAATATAACGAGGATGGACGCTTCATCATCTTCCCCGGCTATGAATGGTCGGGCAACACAGGACTAGGCGGTGACCGCAACGTGATGTACCTGAATGAAGGCCGGCCCATCCATCGCTCATCGCACGCGCTGGTCGAAGACCTGTCCGACGCCGACAGCGACGCCAACAGCGCCGACGACCTGTTCCAGGCGCTGCGCGATGAAGACGTGATCGTGTTCGCCCACGTCGGCGGACGCTACGCCGACATCGCCATTTCGCATGATGCCCGCATCGAACGCTCGGTCGAAGTGCATTCCGACTGGGGCACCTTTGAATGGTTGCTGGAGGACGCGCTGGACAAGGGCTACCGGGTCGGCATCCTGGCCAACAGCGACGGCCACAAGGGCCGGCATGGCGCCAGCTATCCCGGCGCATCCCTGTTTGGCGCCTATGGCGGGCTGAGTTGCCTGGTCGCGCCTGCGCTCACGCGCGCCGCACTGGCGGAAAGCCTGCGCAAGCGCCGGCATTACGCCACCACCGGCTGCCGCGCCGTGCTCGACCTGAAAGTGCAATTCACCGAAGACGCCACGATTTTTTCCGACGATCCCAAGCTCGGCCGTGCCGTCACCAGCCACAGCGCGCGCGAAGCCGAAATGGGCGACGTCGTGCAGTACGGCGGCAATGAAGCCTGGATCGAATTCGAGCTGCTGACAGAAGGCGCGATCGAATCGATCGAAATCCGCAACCGCATGGAGGTCGTCGAATGCCTGCGGCCTTACACCAAGTCTGATCTCGGCAGCCGCATCCGGATTGTCTGGGAGGGTTCGGAATATCGCGGCCGCGGCCGCCAGACGGTCTGGGACGGCAGCGCCACGCTGGACGGCAATGCCTTCATCGATCCCCGGCCGATCAACTTCCTGAACCTCGACAAGGAATTGCGGCAATCGGCGCCCGGCGTGCTGGACTGGGAATCGCTGACCACGGGCGGCTTTTCCGGCATCGACACCCGCCTGGCCGATCCGAAGCAGGGTACGCTGCACATCAATACGCCCTTGATCCAGGCCAGCCTGCAAGTGGCCGATATCGGGCTGCTGCCGACCCTGTTCGAAGCGGGCGGCATCAAGCGCCAGATGCAGGTTTACCGGCTACCGGACCAGAACCAGTGCCGCCACTACCGGGCCCGCATCAAGGTGCCGCTGCACCAGGGCAGCGACAACGCGGTGTACCTGCGCGCCACCACCGAAGACGGCTTTTTCATTTACTCCAGCCCGGTGTATGTTACGCGGGATGCAGGCAACAACTGAAGCGCTGCCGCCAGTGCGGCAGCGAAGGCAAGTGTGAATTTGTAGTCCCTGAACTTTGCAATGCGTGCGGTCCGGCCCCATCGGACCGTGCTTACGACACTATTCCTCACCTTGGGAGATTCACATGAAATCGCTGTTGAAGCTGGCCGTAGTCGCTTTCTCCGCACTCGTCACGGCAGGCGCTGCCGCGCAAGCCTTCCCCAACAAGCCGATCACGCTGGTGGTGCCCTTCGCCCCGGGCGGCGGACATGACGCTACCGCGCGCCTGCTGTCGATCCGCCTGTCCGAAAAAATGGGCCAGCAGGTGCTGGTGGTCAACAAGCCCGGCGCCAATGCAATGATCGGCGCGCAGTTCGTCGCGCAATCGGCGCCCGATGGTTATACGGTCCTGATCGGCTCGCCGGCGGAAACCGTCATCGCCCATCACATCTACAAGAACATGCAGTACGCGCCGCGCACCGACCTGGCGCCGGTGACGCTGGCGGCCACCACGCCGATCGCCTTCGTCGCCCATCCGTCGCTGGGCGTATCGACCCTGCCGGAACTGATCGCACTGGCAAAGCGCAGCCCCGGCAAGCTCAGCTACGGCTCGCCGGGCAATGGCAGCGTGCATCACCTGGTGGTCGAGATGCTGAAGATGCAGACCAAGATCGACTTGCTGCACGTGCCTTACAAGGGCGCCGGTCCGGCCACCAATGATGTGCTGGCCGGACAGATCCCGCTGGCCAGCGTCGGCATGGCGCCGGTCACGCCGCATATCGCTGCCGGCAAACTCAAGGCCTTGAACGCCTTCGATGAAAAGCGCCTGCCGTGGGATAAATCGCTGCCGATGGCAGCCGAAGTGTCGGGCCTGAAAGATGTCATCGGTGCGCAGTGGATGGGCATATTCGTGCGCGCCGGCACGCCGGCGGCAATCATCGAACGCCTCAACAGCGAATTCGCCGCTGTGCTGAAAACACCGGCCATGGCCGAGTCCTTGTTGAAGATTGGCGTACAGGCCGTCGGCAACAGCCCGCGCGAGTTCCTCGACTTTCTCGATGCGGAAGAAAAGAAATATTCCGCGGTCGTCCGGCTCACCGGCGTGACCGCAAACTAGGAGACACGGATGAACCAGCAGGACCCTTTTTCCTTCATTGCCTTGCCCGCCGGCCGTTCCATCGCCAAGCCGCGCAGCACCGGCATGACCATGATGATCGACGACGGCATGCCGCTGGCCAAGACGCGCGACGTGATCGAACTGGCCGGGGGCTATATCGACCTGGCCAAGATCAAGACCGGCACTGCGCGCCTGTATCCGCGCGCACTGTTGAAGGAAAAGCTCAGCCTGTACAAGGCCGCGCAGATCCGGCCTTTCATCGGCGGCCAGTTCCATGAATATGTATTCGCCATGCAGGGCGAGGCCGGGCTGGCGCCGTTCTATGCGGAAGCGCTGGAACTCGGCTTCGAGGCGATCGAGATTTCCGACAATGTGGTGCCCCTGACGGACGTGCAGCGACGCACCCAGATCCGCAATGCGGTGGCCGCCGGCCTGATCGTATTCGGCGAAGTCGGATCGAAGGAAACGCTCAGCAATCCCTCCTTGCTGATCGGCCAGGCCGAGCTGTGCCTGGAAGCCGGCGCGTCACTGGTGCTGGTGGAAGCGGCAGAACTGGTGGAGGGCGGCAAGCTGCGCCAGCATGTGATCGACCTGCTGGCCGGCGCGCTCGACATGTCGAAGGTAATGATCGAATTGCCGGGGCCGTGGATCGACGGCGTGCACCTGTGCGACATAGAACGGATGAAGCGCGAGCTGTTCGGTGCTCTGGGCGTCGGACTCAATATTGCCAACGTCGCGGCCGATACGCTGATCGATACCGAGGCAACCCGCCTGGGCCTGGGTACGGCCGGGCCACCCAAGAATAGCTAGAACACCAGGTCATCGGGTGCGGCAGCGCTGGCCTTGCCACGCCGGCAGTCCGGCTTAATTCCCCAACAGCAATGCAGCGCCCTTCTCGGCAATCATGATGGTCGGCGCATTGGTATTGGCCGAACTCACTTGCGGCATGGCTGACGCATCGATCACCCGCAAGGAGCGCATGCCGCGCACCCGCAATTGCGGATCGAGCGGCGCGTCGCCATCGCCCATGCGGCAGGTGCAGGACGGATGGAATACGGTGCCGCCCTTGGCGCGCGCGAATTGCTCGATTTCCTGGTCGCTGCCGGCAACCCCGCCAGGAAAGTACTCGTCTGCCACCAGGTCGCGGAACGCCGGCTGCGCATAAATCTCGCGCAATATCTTCAGTCCGGCGACCAGCACCTTGATGTCGTGCGGCGCGGTCAGGTAATTGGTGACGATGCGCGGCGGCTGCAACGGGTCCGACGAGCGCAAGCCAACCCGTCCGTTCGAGTCCGGCCGGCATTGCGCGGCCGAGGCAGAAAATCCGGAGAAGCGGTGCAAGGGATCGCCCGGCCGGTCGACCGACAGCGGCATCACGTTGAACAGCACATCGGCGCGCTGGTCGCGCGCGTGTTCGGTGCGCACCAATCCACCGACCTGGCCGGCGCCCACCGTAAGCGGCCCGCGCTGGCCGAACAGCCATTGCGCGCCCATCTGCGCCAGCTTGAACGGATTGCGGATGTCGTCGTTCAGGGACATGCGCTCCTTGAGCCGCACGATCACGCGCGCCTGGTAGTGGTCCTGCAAGTTGCCGCCGACCTCGGGCGCATGCAGGCGCACCGGCACGCCGGCCTGCTTCAATTCATTTTCCGGGCCGATGCCCGATAGCTGCAGTATTTGCGGCGTCTGCAAGGCGCCGGCGGCGACGATCACTTCACCATCGCAGGCCGCGCTTTTTACCTGGCTATCCTGCAGCCATTCGACACCGCTGGCGCGATCGCCGTCGAACAGCAGCCTTGTCACATGCGCACCGGTCACCACCGTCAGGTTCGCGCGCTGCAGGATCGGGAACAGGAAAGCGTCCGCCGCCGAACTGCGCCAATGTCCCTTGAGTGTTAACTGGTAGGGGCCCACGCCATCGTCCTTCGCACCATTGAAGTCGGGATTGCCGGCATAGCCCAGTTGCTGCGCCGCCTGTAGCCATTTGGCGCAATACGGATGGTCGTTGCGCAAATCCGACACGCCCAGCTCACCGTCCTTGCCGTGATAGTCACTGTCGGCACCGCTATAGCGCTCCGAGCGCTTGAAGTAGGGCAGCACGCTGTCGTAATCCCA
The DNA here is from genome assembly GCF_030645335.1 of Lacisediminimonas sp. GTDB lineage: Bacteria > Pseudomonadota > Gammaproteobacteria > Burkholderiales > Burkholderiaceae_D > Lacisediminimonas. The sequence continues at coordinate 8,190 of NZ_JAUSNH010000064.1, forward strand.
GCCCTGCGCGCCCAGGCGCACCCAGTCGCCGTAGTCCTCGCGCTGGCCGCGGATGTAAATCAGGCCATTGATCGCGCTTGATCCGCCCAGGATGCGGCCGCGCGGCCAGACGATGCGCCGGTTCGCCGTTTCCGGCTGCGGCTCGGTCTCGAATTGCCAGGAAAAGCGGGGATCGACAATGCTGCGGAAATAACCCACCGGCAAGCGCAACCAGAAATGCCGGCTGCGCCCGCCCGCTTCAATCAGCAATACCCGCGTGCGAGAATCGGCGCTCAAGCGATTGGCCAGCAGGCAACCGGCAGAGCCGGCGCCAACGATGATGTAGTCGTATCCCGCTGATGTCATGGCCGGCCGCTGTTGTTGTTAGGTAAGTGGTTCTATGGTACTGTTGACTAGACCTTTGGTCAATTTCCCTCTCATGTTCAACGCCTCGCCCATTCCGCGCTATGTCCAGCTCTCGGACCTGTTCCGCCAGCGTGTTGCGCGCGGCACCTGGCCGATCGGCACCCGCATACCCACGCTGGAACAGATCGTCGCGGAATTCGGCGTATCGCGCATGACGGCGCGCCAGGCGGTCGACGTGCTTTCGCGCGAGGGGCTGCTCACGCCCGAGCGCGGACGCGGCACCTTTGTCAGCGGCGCACCGCCCGACACGCCGTGGCTGAAGATGGAAACCAGCCTGGCCAAACTGGCCGAGGTCTATCGCGACACGCTGCCGACCATCCTCAATATCGAGCCGGTCAGTTCGCCGCCGCCGCTGACGCCGGCCGACGGCACGCCGGCGGCTGCCTACATGCAAATGCGACGGGTGCACACCAAGGACGAGCGCGCCTACAACGTCATTTCGATTTTCCTTGCGCGCGACCTGTTCGACCTCGCGCCCGAACGTTTTCGCAATGAAACCGTGGTCTCGGTGCTGCAGGACCTGGCCGCCGTGCACGCCGTCAAAATCGCCCGCGCCTGGCAGACCCTGACCATCTCGACGGCTGACGTCGACGTCGCTGCCCATCTGAACATTCCGATCAATAGCCCTGTGGCCGATGTGCGGCGCGTATTTTGCGACGACAGCGGCCGGGTGATCTACCTGAGCCTGATCACTTACCGCGGCGATTTCATCCGGCTGGAAATGGATCTCAAGCCATGACACAAGAACACGACCACGCCGCACCCGCCAGCCCGGTGCCGGTTCCTGCCGCGCCGGCATTGCCCGACGCCGCCAGCACCATGTGCATTGCCAACGTGGAAGCCTTCGTGTTCCGCGCGCCCTGCGCCATGCCGGTACGCACTGCATTTGGCGTGATGCACGATCGCCCAGCCGTGCTGGTGCGCGTGCGCGATACGGACGGCGTCGAAGGCTGGGGCGAAGTGTGGTGCAACTTCCCGGGCGTGGGGGCGGAACACCGGGCGCGGCTGCTGGCCAGCGTGCTGGCGCCGATGCTGCAGGGTGCGCAGATTGCGCAGCCGGCGCAAGCCACGGCCGAGCTTGAACGACGCACGGCCATCCTCGCCATCCAGTGCGGCGAGCCCGGTCCGCTGGCGCAAGTGCTGGCCGGCGTCGACCAGGCGCTGTGGGACCTGGCGGCGCGGCGCGCCAGGCTGCCATTGTGGCGGCTGCTGGGCGGCAGCAGCCCGACCATTGGCGCCTATGCCAGCGGCCTGGGGCCGGCCGGCGCCACCCAGGCCGCGCTGGCGCACCAGGCCATGGGTTACCGCGCCTTCAAGCTCAAGGTCGGCTTCAATCCGCAAGACGACAGCGACAACCTGCGCGCCCTGCGCCTGGCGCTGGGCGACGATGCGCGGCTGATGGTCGACGCCAACCAGGGCTGGAGCCGCGAGCAGGCGCTGCAGGCTTGCCCGCGCCTGGCCGAGTCCGGCCTGGACTGGATAGAAGAGCCATTGCGCGCGGATGCGCCGCAGGCACACTGGCGCGAAGTGGCGACGTCCACCACGGTCGCGCTGGCGGCAGGCGAAAACATCATGGGAATCGACCACTTCGGGCAAGCGATTGCGTCGGGCCAGCTCGGTGTGCTGCAACCGGACGTCGCCAAGTGGGGCGGCATCAGCCACTGCCTGCCGGTGGCGCAGATGGCGTTGGCGGCCGGCTTGCGCTATTGCCCGCACTACCTGGGCGCCGGCGTCGGCCTGGCGATGTCGGCCCACCTGCTGGCTGCGGCTGGCGGCGACGGAATGCTGGAGGTCGACAGCAATCCCAATCCGCTGCGCGAGATGCTGTGGCCGACGCTGGCCGGACTGCGCGACGGCCGCATCAGCCTGGGCGAGGAAGCCGGGATCGGCGCGCCGCCGGAACTGGGCGCACTGGAAGAGTTCGCAGTACCGTTTGGCTACTGAATTGCACTGGCACGACCGGTGCATGGCGACGCAAGCCGCGATCAACAGGCAGGCAAAAGCTGGCCTGGGTAATTTGGAAAGCCCGGACAAAAAAGACGGTTACCACTAAAAGCTAAAAAGTCGGAGACAAGCAAGATGAGCACTGCAATCAAGCCGGACGCGCCAGCACCGGCGCGCCCTTCAGGCACACGGCAAGCCTTGCGCCGCATCACGACCATGGTGGTGCCGTGGGCGACGCTGATCGGCATCTGGTACCTGATCAAGTTTTCCGGCCTGGTCGAGTCGCAATTGTTGCCGACCCCGGCGGCGGTGCTGAGCCAGTTCTGGGTCTCGCTGACGACCGAGAGATTATGGGTCGACATGATGCTGTCGACGCGCCGGGTTGCGCTGGGCCTGCTGTTTGGCATGATGCTGGCGGTGCCGGTCGGTTTCCTGGTCGGCTGGTACCGGCCGGTACGGCGCTTCGTCGATCCGCTGATCAATTTCTTCCGCGCGCTGCCGCCGATTGCGTTGATCCCGCTGGTGATCGTGTATCTCGGAATCGGCGAAGTGGCACGGGTCTCGATCCTGTTCTATGCCTCATTCTTTGCGGCCGTGATCGTGATGTATGAAGGGATGGCGCAGATCAGCCCGGTCTACATCCGCGTGTCACGCACGCTGGGCGCGACCGACGCTGAAATATTCTTCAATGTGATGGTGCCGCTGACGGTGCCGCACATGCTAACGGCATTGCGCGTCGCGCTCGGCGTGTCGTGGGCCACGCTGGTCGCATCCGAACTGGTGGCCGCACAGAACGGGCTGGGTGCACGCATACAGACTGCATCCAACTTCTTCAACCTGGAAGTGATCTACATGGGCATCATCTGCATCGGAGCAATTGCGCTATTGATGGACATGCTGCTGCGCGCAGTGTCGCGCCGCATGCTGGCATGGCAGGACCGCCTGAACGAAGGAGCCGAAGCATGAGCGCCAACATCCAGCCCGACAACGGCGCCACGCCGCGCCTGGTGTTCGACAATGTGTCGATGAGCTTCAATACCCCCAAGGGACTGATGCGCGTGGTCGACCAGGTCAGCTTTGCCGTGAACCAGGGCGAATTCGTGGCCCTGGTCGGACCATCCGGTTGCGGCAAGACCACGCTGCTCAACATGGCGGCCGGCTTCCTGAAGCCAACCGAGGGTCAGGTGCTGCTGGACGGCAAACCGATCAGCGGCCCGGGACCGGACCGCGGCGTGATTTTCCAGGAATACGGCGTATTTCCCTGGCTGACGGTGGCGCAGAACGTCGCATTCGGCCTGCGGCTGCGCGCCAACCGGCGCTACAGCGCCGACCGTGATGAAATCGTCGCGCGCTACCTGCGCCTGATGGGACTGTCCGACTTTGCCGACGCCTATCCAAAGACCTTGTCCGGCGGCATGCGCCAACGCCTGGCCATCGCGCGCGCTTACGCGGTCAAGCCGGAATTCCTGTTCATGGACGAGCCGTTCGGCGCACTCGACGCCCAGACCCGCAGCGCAATGCAGGACTTGCTGCTGCAAGTGCTGCAGGACGAAGGCAAGACGGTCATGATGATCACGCACTCGGTGGAGGAAGCGATCTACCTCGCCAACCGGGTCGTGATCATTTCGGCGCGACCATCGCGCATTCGCCGCATCATCGACATCCCGCTGCCCTTTCCGCGCAATCAGAAAGTGCATGAAAGCCCCGAGTTCGGACATCTGCGTAGTGAGATCCATACGCTGGTGATGGAGGAGTACGCCGCACAGCAACGACAGAACGCGGCGGCGCGTGTGGAGGCCTGACGGCATCCGCTTTTGAATTTGGCAACAACAACAGCAACAACAACAGGAGACAAAGAATGAAACGTCGTGACTTGCTGAAGGCCGCCGGCATTGCTACTGCCGCGTCGGCACTGGGTTTCCCCGCAATCGCACGCTCGCAAGCGCCGCTGCGGGTGGGCTATGTCAACACGCTGGCCGTGAATGCGCAAATGTGGCTGGCGGAATCGCTCGGCTATTTCAAGCGCGAGAAGCTACCCAATGTGCAATACACCATGTTCAATACCGGACCGGAACTGTTCCAGGCGCTGGTCGGCGGCAGCCTTGACGTGCTGTCCACTGGCGCGGTGCTGTCGAATTTCCCGGCACGCGGCCAGGGCAAGGCTTTCCTGATCAACAGTGTCGAGTACGCCACGGCCCAGTTGTGGGTGCACCCGGACATGGGCATCAACAGTTTTGCCGACTTGAAGGGCAAGCAGATCGCCACCACCATGGGCACCACGGCGCATGTATTCCTGCATCGCGCGCTGGCGGCCAACAATATCAATTCGCTCAAGGATGTGCAGGTGGTAAACCAGCGCATGCCGGACGCGGTGACCGCCTTCATTTCGAAGGCAGTGCCAGCAGTTGCGCTTTGGGTGCCGTTCAACCTGCAAGTGCGCAGCCGCGCACCCGGCGCCAAGATGCTGGTGGATGCATCCAAGTATTATCCGCAGGCCGCCATCGTCGGCGGTTGGGCCGCACGCAATGACTTTTACGAGAAGCAGCGTCCGACACTGCATTCACTGGCGCGGGCATGGAGCTCGGCCAATGATTACCTGATCGCCAAACCGGACGAGGCGGTCGCCCTGATCCAGAAGGAGCGCTTCCAGGGCGTGCCGCTGGCAGACCTGCAGGAACAGTACAAGGCGTCCAAACTGTTTTCGACCAAGGACTGGATCAATATGTACAAGGACGGCACGGTGGCAAAGTGGCTCGACCAGGTGACCGACTTCAACGTCGAGATCGGTGCGATGAAAAATCCGCTGAAGGCGGCCACCTACTTTGACGCCACAGTATTGCCACAAGCAATGGGAGCGTAATGGCAGGCATGACGACGAACGGGGGCACGCAACCGGGCCACGCCATGCAAGGCGATGGCCGCAAGCATGTCGTGGTCGACCAGCGGGATAATGTCGCCACGCTGCTGGATGCTGCGCTCACAGTCGCATCGCTGGCCGGTGGTGCACCCTGCGCCACCGGCATTCCTTTCGGGCACAAGGTCGCATTGCGGGCGATTGCCCAGGGCGAGGCCGTGATCAAATACGGCGTCGCCATCGGCAGCGCCACCCGCGCCATCGCCGCCGGCGAGCATGTCCACATCCACAACTGCAGTTGAAGCGCATGCCACCATTTTCTTTTGCCGGATATCGCCGGGCCGACGGCCGCATCGGCATCCGTAACCACTTGCTGGTGCTGTCCACGCTGGCGCTGACCAACCGGCTGGCCGAACTGTCGGCTGCCGGCAGTGCCGACGTGCTGCTGGTCGCCACCGATTTCCAGCGCGGCTTGCGCGGACGCGATGCGCAGATGCAGGAGCGCGTGATCCGCGGCCTGCTGACGCATCCCAATACCGGCGGCGCGGTGATTTTCGTGCATGACACGCCGGCGCGCGAACGCTTCCTGGCATTGGCGGCGGCGCTGGGCCGGCCGGTGCAGGTGGTGGCCTTCATGGAAGGGCACGGCATGGCCGATTCGGTACGGCGCGGCGCCGACGCCATCGCCGCCGTGCGCCAGAACATGACGCGCCAGCCGGACACCAGCGGCGGCCTGGGCGACCTGACGCTGGCGCTGGAATGCGGCGGCTCGGACCCGACCAGTGCTGTGTGCGCCAACCCGACCATCGGCGCGCTGGTGGACAGCGTGGTTGCCGCGGGCGGCCGCGCAATCGTCAGCGAGACCGCCGAATTCATCGGCGCCGAGCCGGTGGTTCTGGCGCGTGCCGCCGCGCCCGCCATCGGCCAGCAAGTCCTGCAGGCAATCGCGCGCTGCGAACAAATGATGCAGGCCGACGGCGAAGACTATCGCGGCGTCAATCCGACCCCGGAAAACATCGCCGGCGGCCTGACCACCCTGATTGAAAAAAGCATGGGCGCGGTCGCCAAATGCGGTGCTTCGCCAATTGCCGGCTTCCTGGACTTTGCGGAAACGCCGCAAGGTCCGGGGCTGTACTTCATGGACACGCCGTTTTTCAGCCCGGTGTCGATCACCGGCATGGTCTGCGCCGGCGCGCAATTGACGCTATTTGCGATCGGCGTGTTCAACCCGTCCGGCAACCCGGTTGCCCCTACCGTAAAAATATGCGGCAATCCGCAAACGCTGCGCGACTGGCCCGACGTGGTCGATGTGGATGTGTCGATGCTGGTCGAAGGAAAAGGCCGCTTGCCCGAAGCGCATGCACGGCTGGCGCAACGGGTGCAGTCAATCTGCAACGGCGAACAAAGCTGGACCGAAAAGTGGCGCGAGGGCCAGGTGCTGGGAATACGCAGCTTGCCGGCGCTGTAGCCGGCCAGTCAGCAAGTCAGTACCCACACACGGCAGAGGCATCAGCCGGCTTGCGGTCCGTCATGCCAGACCTATGAGCGCGCGCCTCAGAAAGCCGACACCATCCCGTCGGAACGCGGATCGGCTGCACCTTCCAGCAAACCATCCGGATGCCGCACCAGCGCGCCGGCATGGCCGACCGTTTCGTCGTACTCCCCCAGCATTTCCACGTCATGGCCGCGCAGGCGCAATTCGTCGACCACCTCGGACGGGAAGCGTTGTTCCAGTTTCAGCGAGTCGGTGCTCTGGCCCCAGGTCCGTCCCAGCAACCAGCGCGGCGCGCTGACGGCCGTTTGCAGCGGCTGGCCAAACACCACATGACGGGTAAACACGGCCGCCTGCGTTTGCGGCTGGCCATCCCCGCCCATCGTGCCGTACACCATGACCCTGCCGTCCTTGAGCCTGGCAGCGGCGGGATTGAGGGTGTGGAAGGGCTTCTTGCCCGGCACCAGCGCCAGCAAGGCCTTCTCGTCCAGGCTGAACGAGGCGCCGCGATTCTGCCAGTTGATGCCGGTGCGCGGCAACACCACGCCGCTGCCGAACTCGTGATAAATGCTCTGGATGAACGACACTGCCATGCCGTCCTGGTCGATGGCGCCCATCCAGATGGTGTCACCCGGGCCGCGGCCCTTTCCCCACGGTGCAGCTTGCGCCGGGTCGATGCGGCGCGCCAGCGTATCCAGGTCTTGCGCTGCGAGCAGCGACTGCGCCAGTACCTGCATATGGGCAGGGTCGGTCAGGTGCTTGTCGCGCAGACCGAAAGCCAGCTTGGTGGCTTCGACCACCAGGTGGACATGATCGGCGCTGTCGGCCTCTACCGTTGACAGGCCGGCGCGGTCCAGCAGGCCCAGGATCGCCAGCGATATCACGCCCTGGGTCGGCGGCGTCATGTTGTACAGGTCGCCGGCGGAATGGTCCAGGTGCAGCGGCACTTTGCGGGCGGCGGCGTAGCGCTGCAAATCTTCCCGGCCCACCAGCGATCCGACGTCGGCCAGGTCCTGCGCAATGTCGGCGGCCAGCGCGCCGCGATAATAACTGTCGAGTCCGTCTGCGACCAGCCGCTCCAGCGTTTTTGCCATGCGCGGCTGCAGGAAGCGCTGGCCGGCCAGCGGCAATGCGCCGTTGATCAGGAACTGCTGCGCAAATCCGGGCTGATCCTTGAGTTCGGGCAGCTTGTTGCGGGTGGCGAGTTCCTGGCTGCGGGTGACCGGCACACCATTGCGCGCATAGCCGATGGCGTCGCGCAGCAAGCGCGATAGCGGCAGCTTGCCGCCGAACTCGGCGGCAAGCCCTTGCGCGCAATGCCAGCCGCCGATGGTGCCGGCTACCGTATTGGCGGCCAGGGGGCCGCGGATCGGGATCGCCGCGCAGCCACGCTCCTTGTAGGCGGCGATGCTGGCCGCCAACGCAGCCGGACCACAGGCGTCAATCGCTATCGGTTCGCCACCGGGCGGCACGATTATCCAGAAACTGTCGCCGCCAATGCCGTTCATGTGCGGATAGACCACCGCAATGCTGGCGGCAGCCGCAATCATGGCCTCGATGGCGTTGCCGCCTTCACGCATGACGGCGGTGGCGGATTGAGCGGCCAGGTGATGCGGGGCGACGGCCATTGCGCCGTATGAACGGGGAGTATTGATCATGCTGGGCAGTGTGCGGTGGGTCAGTCGGTTCGTGGATCAAATAACCATGAAAAAAACGTATATCACAGCTCGGCCCGGCTTGGCCAATCAAGCCGCATGCAAATCGCTCCCTTCCCCCTTGTCCAGTCGAGCCAGTATCCTCGATTGCTTCTCCAGCGCACCAGCCAGGGTCCGTTGCTTGACATGCCCGAACCCGCGAATATCCTCGGGAATACTGGCCAGGGCGACCATATCGGCCAGCTTGGCCGCCGACAAGGCCGGCAGCATCCGCTCGATCGTGCTGCGATAGTTGACCACCAGCGCGCGCTCGGTCCGGCGTTCTTCGGTGTAGCCAAAGACATCCAGCACGGTGCCGCGCAAGAAGCGCATGGCCGCCAGGGCGCGAAACGCCTTCATCATCCACGGTCCATATTCTTTCTTTTGCAGATGCCCGTTCGCATCGCGCTTGGCCAGGAGCGGCGGCGCAAGATGGAACCTGATCTTGTAGTCACCCTCGAACATGGCGGCGATTTTCGCTTCGAAGCCGGTATTGGCATGCAGGCGCGCCACTTCGTATTCATCCTTGTACGCCATCAGCTTGAACAGGTACTTCGCCACCGCCTCGCTCAGCCGCAGCGAGCGTCCCGGCTCGCCCAATGCCAGCTCAGCCTGGCGCACACGGTCAACCAGGCCGCGATACTGCCGGGCGTAAGCGGCATCCTGGTACGCAAGCAGAAAACGTTCGCGCGTCGCAATCACGTCCTCAAGACCAGGCGAGCGCCTGAATTCGATTACCTGCGCCGGCACATTCGCCTGGGCGATACGCTCCACCGCCGGCAAGTCATGCGCCGCAACCCGGCCCCAATGAAAGGATTGCTGGTTGAATTCGACCGACACATCGTTCAACACGATGGCCCTGGCAATCGCCGCCTCCGACAAGGGCAGCCAACCCTTCTGCCACGCATATCCCAACATGAACATGTTGGTGGCAATGCTGTCGCCCATCAGGGCCGTGGCCAGTCGCGTGGCGTCCAGGAAGTCAGCCTGCCCGCTGCCGCAGGCGCGCTCGATCTCGGCGCGGGCCGGCTGCGCCGGGAATTGCCAGTCGGGATTGCGCACGAAAGCCGCCGTCGGCGTGCCATGCGAATTGATTGCGGCCCGGGTGCGCTGCTCCCCCATGCGCGACACGGCGTCGCGGCTGGCGGCAACGATCAGGTCACAACCGATGACGAGGTCAGCCGCGCCGGTGCCCACACGGGTCGCATGCAGATCTTCGGGATGCTCGGCCAGCCGCACATGCGACAGCACCGGCCCGCCTTTTTGCGCCAGGCCGCTCATGTCGAGCACGCTGCAAGCGCGTCCTTCCACATGCGCTGCCATCGCAATGATCTGGCCGACCGTGATCACGCCGGTGCCGCCAATGCCCGTCACCAGGATGCCAAAACCGCGAGCTTGCCCCTGCAAGGATGGCAATTGCGGATGCGGCAAGGCGCCGTTGAAGTCGCCAGGCAGCGCACGCGCTGTCTCCGGCTTTTTCGGCTTGCGCAGGCTGCCGCCTTCCACCGTGACGAAGCTGGGGCAAAAACCATTGACGCAAGAAAAATCCTTGTTGCAGGAGGATTGGTTGATCTGGCGTTTGCGGCCAAATTCCGTCTCCAGCGGCTCCACGGACAGGCAGTTGGATTGCACGCTGCAGTCGCCGCAGCCTTCGCAGACCAGTTCATTGATTACGGCGCGCCTGGCGGGATCCGGATAGGCATCGCGCTTGCGCCGGCGGCGCTTTTCCGATGCGCAAGTCTGGTCATAAATCATGGCCGATGTGCCCGGGCACTCGCGCAGTTCGCGCTGGACCAGATCGAGCTCGCTGCGATGGCGCACGGTGACGCCCGGCGCCCAGTCGGTGCCGGCCGGATACTTGTCCGGCTCGTCGGTAACGACGACGATGGGCGCCACGCCCTCGGCCGCAAGCTGGCGCGAAATCATCGCCGGGTCGAGCGGCCCGTCGACATGCTGGCCGCCGGTCATGGCCACCGCGTCGTTGTACAAGACCTTGTAGGTAATGTTCACTTTGGCGGCGACGGCGGCGCGAATGGCCAGCAGGCCCGAATGGTAATAAGTGCCATCACCGAGGTTGGCGAACACATGCTTTTCGCTGGTGAAAGGCGCATTGCCGATCCAGCTCGCGCCTTCTGCGCCCATGTGGGTGAAGGTTGCCGTCTCGCGATCCATCCACAGCGCCATGTAATGGCAGCCAATGCCGGCCAGCGCGCGGCTGCCTTCGGGCACCTTGGTCGATGTATTGTGCGGACAACCCGAGCAGAAATGCGGGATGCGATCCTTTTCGGGGTCGGGCTTGCGGGCGACCTGCACCGCCTCTTTGGCCTCCAGCCAACTGCTGCGTTCACGGATGCGCCCGGCAGCAGGATGGCCGGCGAAATAGCGCTCGATGCGGCTGGCAATCGCCCGCGCAATCTGGGTCGGATTGAGTTCATAGGTGGCCGGCAGCAACCAGTGGCCATGTCCTTCGCGCCGGGTGTTGCTCCATTCGCCGGTGTCGTCGAACTTGCCGACCACGCGCGGGCGCACGTCGTCGCGCCAGTTGTAGAGTTCTTCCTTGAGCTGGTACTCCAGGATCTGGCGCTTCTCCTCGACCACCAGGATTTCTTCCAGTCCCTGGGCGAATTCGCGCACGCCTTGCGCTTCCAGCGGCCAGGTCATGCCGACCTTGTACAGGCGGATGCCGATATCGCGCGCGATCGCCTCGTCGATGCCGAGATCGGCCAGCGCCTGGCGCGTATCGAGCCAGGATTTGCCGGCAGTGATGATGCCGAAGCGCGCATGCGGGCTGTCCCAGATCACGCGATTGAGCTTGTTGGCGCGCGCATAGGCCAGCGCGGCATACCACTTGTGGTTGTTCATCCGCGCTTCCTGCTCCAGCGCGGCGTCTGGCCAGCGTATGTTCAGTCCGCCCGCCGGCAGCACAAAGTCATCCGGCATGGCGATCTGCACCCGATCGGGATCGACCTGCACGGTGGCGCCGGACTCCACCACGTCGGTGACGCATTTCATTGCCACCCACAGCCCGGTGTAACGGCTCATCGCCCAGCCATGCAGGCCGTAGTCCAGGTACTCCTGCACGGATGACGGATACAGCACCGGAATGCCGCAGGCCTTCAGGATATGTTCGCTCTGGTGCGCCGCTGTCGACGACTTGGCGGCATGGTCATCGCCGCAGGCAAGCAGTACGCCGCCATGCGGCGCGGTGCCGGCCATATTGGCGTGCTTGAATACATCGCCGCAACGGTCAACGCCGGGGCCCTTGCCATACCACAGCGAAAACACGCCGTCGTATTGCGCGCCGGGAAACAGATTGACTTGCTGGGTGCCCCAGATGCTGGTGGCGGCGAGATCCTCGTTGACGCCCGGCTGGAAGCGGACGTGATGCGCCGCCAGGTGGCGCTGCGCCTTTTGCGCAGTCATGTCGACGCTGCCCAGGGGCGAGCCGCGGTAGCCGCTGATGAAGCCGGCGGTATTGAGGCCGGCAGCCTGGTCGCGCTGGCGCTGCAACATCGGCAGCCGGATCAGCGCCTGGGTGCCGGTAATGAAAACCCGGCCGCGCTCCAGGGTGTACTTGTCGTCGAGCGAAATGTCGCGGCTGGCGGCGTCAAGCGCCGCTGGTGCAGGTGCGTTCATGCTGTCTCCGTCCAAAAATTTTGTCTTTGGTGCGATTTCATCATCGCCTTTGTCGCAGCCGTCGGACGTCCTTGTGAGACAGTCGATGACTGTTGTTTGTTACGTTAGCATATCCCGCCGCCGCCGTTGCCGCTGGGTTGCCGCCGACGGCCAAATCTAATCGTCATCCGGCCGCGCGGCTTGCCAGGCCGGCGTGATTGCCGCCACCCGGGCCTGCCGGATCGCCTCCGGAATGCGCTGTGCCTGGTCGGGATAACGACTGGCGGTCTCGCTGGCAATTTGGCCGGCGGGTACCGCACGCGCCGCCTGCAATGCCTGCAATAAATACGCTGCCTGTGGAAATGGTCGTTGCCCGAAACCGCTGCGGCCGCGATAGTCGCACTCGCACGCGCGCAACATCTGTTCGAAGCGCTGCGGCTTGCGAAAGGCATCGCAACGCTCGAACAGGCGCAGCATGGTGTCCGGGCGCAATTCCAGCGCGCGCCCGATATTGCCGTGTTCGCGCGCCGTCATCAGCGCCAGGTCGCGGGCGTCGTTGGGCACCTTCAAGCGCTGGCAAACCTGCTCCACCAGGCGCACGCTGTGCGCTTCATGCCCGTGGTGGCGCGGCCATTCGGCGGGCGGCGTAACACCCTTGCCGAGATCATGGGTCAGCGCGGCGAAGCGCACTTCCATCGGCTCGCCCCGCTGCGCGGCCAGGTCGAGCACCATCATCACGTGCACGCCGGTATCGATTTCAGGATGATGCACTGCCGATTGCGGCACGCCCCACAGGCAGTCCAGCTCCGGCAGGATGCGCGCCAGCGCGCCGCACTCGCGCAGCACGTCGAACATGCGCGAGGGCTTTTGCTCCATCAGGCCACGCGCCAGTTCCTGCCAGACGCGCTCCGGCACCAGGGCGTCGACTTCGCCGGCGGCCACCATCTGCCGCATCAGCGCATTGGTTTGCGCGGCAACGCTGAAGTCGGCAAAGCGCGCTGCAAAGCGCGCGACCCGCAAGATACGCACCGGATCTTCGACGAACGCCGGTGATACATGACGGAATACGCGCGCGGCAAGGTCGGCACGGCCATTGAAAGGATCGACGATGCTGCCGTCCTCATTGCGCGCCATTGCATTGATGGTCAGGTCGCGCCGCGCGAGATCCTGCTCCAGCGTGACGTCGGGCGCGGCCTGGAACAGGAAGCCGGCATAGCCCGGCGCGGTCTTGCGCTCGGTACGGGCCAGTGCATATTCTTCATTGGTCTGCGGGTGCAGGAATACCGGGAAATCACGGCCCACCGGACGAAAGCCGGCTTCCATCATTTCCTGCGGCGTGGCGCCGACCACGACATGGTCATGGTCCTTCACCGGCAGCCCGAGCAAGGCATCGCGCACTGCGCCGCCGACGACATACGTCTTCATGCCCGGCTCATTGGGCGTTGTCGTATTTCGGGATGGCTTCGGTTTCAGCGTGCGCCTGCGCCACCCATAGCGCAACGGCCGGATGCTCCGCTACCCGTTCCACATACGCCTGCAATGCTGGCGCCAGCGCGACGTCATAGGTCAGGAAACGCATCACCACCGGCGCATAAAACGCGTCCGCGATGGAAAAGTCCCCAAACAGGAAACCGCGATGGCCGAAACCGGACAGACATTGCTCCCATATCTCGCAAATGCGCCCGATGTCGGCCTGTGCATCGGGCGTGCGCCCCTTTCCGGGCCGCGAAGCGCGGATGTTCATGCTCATGTCGTGCCGCAGTCCCGAAAAACTGGCATGCATCTCGGCGCAGATCGAACGCGCAGTGGCGCGCGCGCGCAAGTCGCGCGGCCACATGCCGTGCCGCGGAAATTGCTCGGCAAGGTATTCGCAGATCGCCAGCGAATCCCAGATGGCATGTCCGTCGGCAATCAGCACCGGCACCCGGCCGGACGGCGAGTAAAGGGCGATCTGCTGGTAGGTATCGGGCCGGTCCAGGCAAATGCGGATTTCTTCAAATGGAATATCGAAAGCCGTCAGCGCGACCCAGGGCCGCATCGACCATGACGAGTAATTCTTGTTGGCAATGACGAGCTGCAAATGGCCCGGCCCCGTACTCGCGGCCACAGCCAGTGCAGCGGTCATCGATTCCAGTTCAGTGTCCTGCATGTCTTTTGTCGCCAGGTGTGGTCAGCGTGCGCAGGCCAATCGAGATCGACGAAGGTCAACGATTCTCTGCCGTGCGCTTGCCGGGTTCATGGACGGGCGTCTGCCAGCGTAGGCTCGATGTATCCCTTGGGCGCAACCGATCCGAGGCGCTCGCGCAGCGACTGCGGCCTGCCCTCGAACAGCGCAGCATAATAAGTCGCGTTGGACAATACGTTCTTGACGTAGTTGCGGGTCTCGGTAAAGGGAATGGTCTCGGCAAACACGGCGCCTTCCACCGTGCGCGACAGCGTCGAACGCCATGCGCGCGGGCGGCCCGGCCCGGCATTGTAGGCAGCGGTGGCCATTGCCTGCGAACCCTCAAGATCGGTCAGCACCATGTTCAGGTAACTGGTGCCGAGCACGATATTGGTCCCGATATCGTTGACCCGCGAATGGTGGAAGTCCTGCATGCCGATCTTGCGTGCAACGAACTTTGCGGTGGCCGGCATCAATTGCATCAGCCCCGATGCGCCCACATGCGAACGCGCCGACAGGATGAAACGGGATTCCTGCCGAATCAGGCCGTAGACCCAGGCCTTGTCCAGGTTCAGCGATTGCGTCGCCTTGTGCATCTGCTCGCTGAACGGCGAAGGAAAGCGCTGGGTGAAATCAAACTCCGTACGAGTCCGATCCGAGGTGTTGACCATGCGGTCCAGCAAGTTGCTGCGGCGGGCAAATTCGGCGGCAGCCAGGACCTGGCGGTCGTTCATCTTGCGCAATTGCCAGTTCCATTCGCGATAGCCCTCGAAGCGCAGGTTCATCTCCAGCAACTTGATGGCGCGCTTGAAACCGGGATTGGCGGCCATGGCATTGATTTCATCCTCGCTGGCCAGCGTGGCCTGCGGCGGCACGCTGATGCGCAGGCCCAGCTCTTCGGTCGCCAGTTGGCCATAGAAATTCATCTGGCTGGAAATCGACTTGAATGCCGCTTGCGCTTCTGCGGAGCGGCCATCCACTTTCAGCGCGCGGCCTTTCCAGTACACCCAGGCATTGTCGTTTTGCAGGGACGACGGCATGGCGTCGATCGCATCGCGCATCAGCTTCCAGTCGCCGGCGCGCAATGCGGAGCGGGCTTTCCATTGGTGGCCATCCAGCGACAGTGGCGCCTTCCCGGCACGACGCCAGTACTCGGCCGCATTCGGCGCTGCTTTCAATGAAGCCTGTAGGGCGATTTGCGCCCAGCCCTGCGCTTGCTCGGCAGCACTGAGCCTGGGCGCGGTGCGCTCCAATGCCTGCACCGCCTGCTCGAGTCCGCCAGCGGCGAGCCGGCCCAGCGCCACCAGGAACAGCTCACGCGAGCCGCGATCAGGCCCGACCCGGCCGATCACCAGCCCCGGCCGTTCCAGCGCCTGGACCACGGCAGATTCCGGCATCCCGGGGTGCGCACCCAGCCGGCGCGCCAGGTTGGAATAATTGGCTTCGCCGGCCAGCCGGACCTGGGCCCAGATGTCGTCGGCCTTGAACTGGCCGTTCTGCGCCAGCGCGGCAACCAGCGCCGGACAGGCTTCGCCATAAGTCTTGGGCGTGGTCAGCAACTGGCGCGCTGCGGCGGCGACGTCCTCGCCTTTTTGCGCCTGCGACATCAGCGCATAGCACTTGAGCTGGGTGTCGTCGTCGAGGATGAACTGCGGATATTGTTCATCGAAAGTCGCCCAGTCGCGGTTGGCGCCCAGCAGCAGCAGCCAGTCGTTGCGCAGGCGGTCGCCAATCGCGGTGCCGGCATGGCGCGCCAGGTAATCGCGGATTTCCCCTTGCGATGCGCCGGCCAGCCGCGTTTTCAGTTGGTAATACTCGACATACGAGGGGATCGGATACTGCGCCAGACGGGACGCCAGGTCGGCGGCGCGGACGGCGTCGCCACGGCGGGCTGCGTCGCGCAGGGACAGGAAGTTCTCGTCATCACCGCCGGACTGGGCCAAGGCGACGGAAGACATGGCCAGCGCACCGAGCGCGGCCGCCATCAACTGGTAAAAAATCGTCCTGGCTCGCATGGTAATAGGCCCTTCCCTGAAGCAACACATTGTTCGTCTAGAATAGCACGCACGCTGATGACTTCCACCAGCAAAAGCCGGCATCCGCCGCATGGTTGAGTGTGCTTTTGAATCATGTCAAATAAAACAGACCTGCGGGTCAGCTTGCTGATGCAGCGCCGCGCAATGTCGCCGGATTCCCGGGCCGGCATGGACCGTGCAATGTGCGACGCCGTCCTGGCCTGGTGCAAGTCTCATTCGCCCACCGTGCTGGGGGTGTACATGCCGATGCGGGGCGAGCCCGACCTGGCCGCGGCCTATGCGCAACTGATCCGGGACGGGATGCAACTGGCGCTGCCGGTAGTGGTGCAGCGGGACGCGCCACTGGTATTTGCCGCCTGGACCCCGGGCCAGCCAACGACGCGCGACCTGGCCGGTGCGCAGGTACCGGCGCCGCCGCAGCAGTTGGTCGAGCCGGACACGCTGCTGATCCCATGCCTTGGATACAGCAGGGCGCGCTATCGGCTTGGTTATGGCGCGGGATATTACGACCGGACGCTGGCCGAACGGCCACAGGTTCACTCAATCGGCATTGCCTGGGCAGGCAGCGAAGTCGAATTCGCGCCGGACAGCTACGATTTGCCGATGCAGGCCGTCATTACTGAAGCCGGACTGCGCTAAACGCAAGCGGCGCGCCAAACGCCGATCTGCGTCCTGGCCCTGCTACTGCTCTGCCAGCCGCAAGCGCTTCCACAGCTCGGTGGTCGCACCGGCCTGGTTCAGGGAATAGAAATGCAGGCCCGGCGCGCCGCCGGCCAGCAATCGTTCGCACAGCCCGGTCACGACATCCATGCCAAAAGC
This sequence comes from Lacisediminimonas sp., assembly GCF_030645335.1. Classification (GTDB taxonomy): domain Bacteria; phylum Pseudomonadota; class Gammaproteobacteria; order Burkholderiales; family Burkholderiaceae_D; genus Lacisediminimonas. The sequence continues at coordinate 25,213 of NZ_JAUSNH010000064.1, forward strand.
GCGGATCGACGCAACATCGTCGCCATAACTGGCCAGCCGCTGCCGTATCCAGCGCGGTATCTCGGCGCCGCACATGTCCGAGAAGCGGCTCAACTGTGAATAATTGGTGATCGGCATGATGCCCGCGGCAATCGGCACATCGACACCGGCGCGGCGCACATCGTCGACGAAACGGAAATAGGCATCGGCATTGTAGAAATACTGGGTGATGCCGGCATTGGCCCCGGCGCTCACTTTGCGCACGAAATTCTGCAGGTCGTCCTGCGGTGATTTCGCTTGCGGATGCACTTCCGGATAGGCTGCGGCTTCGATATGGAACCAGTCGCCGGTCTCGGCGCGGATGAAGGCGATCAGCTCGCTGGCGTAACGGAATTCGCCAGAGGCCGCCTCGCCGTAGCCGCTGGGCAAATCGCCGCGCAGCGCCACCAGGCGTCGGATGTTGTTGGCCTTGTATTCCGCAAGGATTTCGCGCAGGTCATTGCGCGAGCGGCCAATGCAGGAGATATGCGGCGCGGCTACATGGCCCTCGCTGCAAATTTCCAGCACGGTGTCGCGGGTGCCCGACTGGGTCGAGCCACCGGCGCCGAAGGTGACCGAAAAATAGGCCGGCTTCAATGCGGCCAGCTGGGCGCGCGCGGCGCGCAGCTTGTCGGTCCCTTCCGGCGTCTTGGGCGGGAAAAATTCAATGCTGAAGCTTTTGGAAGGGGTCATTGCGTCACTCTTTCAACAGTAGCGCCGACAGCGCCCAGGAAATGGCGCTGTACAGCAAGGCGCCGCCGATTGCGGCCCAGAAACCGGCTACATAAAATCCGGTGATCATCGACGCCACCGCCCAGAACATCAGGCCGTTGATGACAAAGATGAACAGTCCCAAAGTGATGACCGTGACCGGCAGTGTCAGCAATACCAGCACCGGCCGGATCAGGGTATTGACCAGACCCAACACCAGCGCAGCGATCAGCGCCGTGGGGAAGTCGCTGATTTCAACCGATTTCATCAGCCAGGACACAGCGAACAAGGCGGCCGTATTGATCAGCCAGGCGAGCAAGAGACGCATGGGACTTCCTTTGTCAGGTTGCGCGCGCCCGTCACGGGCGCCCGTACTGCGAATGTTCTGGAACGTGCTGCAAAAGCGGTCCGGCGACAGTCTTGCGCCTGGCCAGGCACCAGCCTGGCCAGGGCAAAACCAGCGCAGCAGCCGATCAATAACGGTAGTGGTCGGGCTTGTACGGACCCATTTTTGCCACGCCGATATAACCGGCCTGCTCGTCGGTCAGCTCGGTCAATTTCGCATTGAGCGTGCGCAGTTGCAAGCGTGCGACCTTTTCATCCAGATGCTTGGGCAGGGTGTAGACGCCGACCGGATAGGCGCTGATGTTGGTGAACAACTCGATCTGCGCAATGGTCTGGTTGGCGAACGACGAACTCATCACGTACGACGGATGCCCGGTGCCGCAACCGAGGTTGACCAGCCGGCCTTCGGCCAGCAAGATGATGCGCTTGCCGTCCGGGAAGATCACATGGTCGACCTGGGGCTTGATGTTTTCCCATGTGTATTGCTTCAGCGATGCAACGTCGATCTCATTGTCGAAGTGACCGATGTTGCACACGATGGCCTGGTCCTTCATGCGCGCCATGTGGGCATGCGTGATGACGTGGTAATTGCCGGTGGCGCTGACGAAAATGTCGGCATGTTCGGCCGCGTAATCCATGGTCACGACGCGGTAGCCTTCCATTGCCGCCTGCAAGGCGCAGATCGGGTCGATTTCGGTGACCCATACCTGTGCCGACAGCGCGCGCAGCGCCTGCGCCGAACCCTTGCCGACGTCGCCATAACCGGCGACCACGGCGACCTTGCCGGCGATCATCACGTCGGTGGCGCGCTTGATGCCGTCCACCAGCGATTCACGGCAGCCGTACAGGTTGTCGAACTTGGATTTGGTGACCGAATCATTGACGTTGATGGCCGGGAAAGCCAGCTTGCCTTCCTTGTGCATCTGGTACAGGCGGTGCACGCCGGTGGTGGTTTCTTCGGTCACGCCGAGTATCTGCGCCAGGCGCACGGAGTACCAGGTCGGATCGATCGCCAGTTGCTTCTTGATGGCATTGAACAGGCAGACCGATTCTTCGGAATCCGGATTGTCCAGTACCGAGATATCCTTTTCGGCACGGCTGCCCAGGTGCAGCAGCAGCGTGGCGTCGCCGCCGTCGTCGAGGATCATGTTGGAGTACTCGCCGTTGGGCCACGAGAAGATGCGGTGCGTGAAATCCCAGTATTCGTCGAGGTTTTCGCCCTTGAATGCAAACACCGGCGTGCCCTTGTCGGCAATCGCGGCGGCAGCATGGTCCTGGGTCGAATAAATATTGCATGAAGCCCAGCGTACGAGCGCACCCAGCGCTTCCAGCGTCTGGATCAGTACGGCGGTCTGGATCGTCATGTGCAGCGAACCGGTAATGCGTGCGCCCTTGAGCGGCTGGCTGGCGGCGAACTCGTCGCGGATCGCCATCAGGCCTGGCATTTCGGTTTCGGCAATGCGGATTTCCTTGTGGCCCCACGCAGCAAGGCTGAGGTCGGCGACCAGGAAGTCGGGTGCGGAAGAATTGGATTTGGAACTGGCTGTTGGTGCTAAGGCGCTCATCACGCGCTCCTTTCGTTAGAAAAAAGTGACGTGAGCGCCGTTGCGAAATGACATGCCAAGCCTGGCAGGCAGAAAGCCTGTCGCAACGCTCCTTGGCAAGCGCGTATTCTAAACGAAAGCGGACCGGCGCGTCATCCCCCCGCGTCGTGCCGCTGTGGTGGATGCGCGGCGGCCTTGATTTTTCTCATGCCGGCCACCGTAGCGGCATACAGCAGGCCGCCCAGGGCGCCCCAGGCATGCGATTGCGTCACCACGACGCCGCCGATCATGGCCGCTGCAGGATGGAGCATGCCGACGGATTCGGCCAGCAGCTTGCCAGCCAGCACCAGCAGGGCCAGCGCCCAGGCCAGGCGTGCGCCGCCGCTCGTCAGCACATGCTCCGCACCGGCCACCTGCCCGCCAGTCCCGCAGGCGCGCCACAGCAGCAACAGCGCCGCGCCGGCCCAAACGCCATGCAGCACGCCGGACAGCCCGGCATAGCGCTGCAATGCCGGCAGCGCCAGCCACAGTCCGGCCGACACGCTGGCAGCACTGGCCCAGAGCAAGCCCTGGGCATGCCGCATCGGCAAGCGCGACCACAGTAATTCGCACAGCAGCACCAGGCCGGCCAGGTTCATCAGCAGGTGCCATCGGTTCAGGTGCACCAGGTGCGCGCTCAATAGCCGCCACCATTGCCCTTGCTGCAAGTGCTGGCGGTCATACGCCAGCAGCGCCAGGGAATCGGGCAGCAGGGCCAGCCCGACCGCCAGCAGGCACAACAGCCAGCACAGGCGCCAGTTGGCTGCCGCGGTTTGGTCCACGCGTTTGCCCGCCGCCTGGTAATTTGCCACGGGGCCTAGGCTGGCGGCGCGCATTGCCGCCGCAAGGCCAGTGTACGGCACAGGCGCAGGCCCCCCGCCAGCAGCGCCAGCGCCAGCAGTGCCGTGGCGTCCATTGCGCCGCCGCCCGTGCCGCCGGTGACGCTCAGCGCAACCGTATCCGGCCGGCTGGTGGCGTCATTGTCGCTGGCATAGAAAGTGATTGAATAGGTGCCGGGTGAACTGTCGTCCCATTCGAAATTGCCATCGGGCGACAGGGTCGCGCCAGGCGGCAGGTCCAGTGCATGGAATACCGGCTGGTCACCGTCCTTGTCCAGCGCGAACAGCCGGAACGCCAGGCGTGAACCGGCGGTACCCTGTTGCAAGCCGAGCGCAGAAATCACCGGCGGCGAATTCACGCGCACGGTCACGATTTCACTGGCGGTCTTGCCGGCGCTGTCGAGCGCGGTCAGGATGAATCCGTATGATCCTGTCTGCGGCGCATTGAAGCCCGCATTCACGCTGGCGGCATTGTCGATCGTGACCGTGGCCGGATTGCCCGGCAATGCGGCCCAGATGGTGGAGACGATGCTGCGTCCCGCCGGCGCCGTCACGCTGGCCACCAGCGGCACATAGGTGTGCGGCGGCACCACCAGCAAATTGCTGCTGACGGCGATATTGGGCGCGATGATCGACAAGGCCGCTGCCGCATCCAGCAAGCCAGCGCCGCAGCTGCCCGCATAGCCGGCCTGCGCACAAGTGCTGGCAGCCGGGAACGGGCGCGCCGACGCCCGCAGGTAGGACACCAGTTGCGAGCGGGTCAGGGCCGGATCGACCGACAACATCAGCGCGATCACACCGGTCACGTGCGGCGCGGCCATGCTGGTGCCGGTCATCAGCGCATAACTGTCGCCGGCCGGGCTCGGCTGCGGCGAACCCGTGCCGCGATTGGACAATGAAAATATCCCCGCGCCATTTTCGGAATAGGTGCTCAGGCAGGCGCTGGCGCGGCGGCCGCAGCCGCCGCCGGGCGCGCTGATCGTGACCTGGCTGCCGATATTGGCGTAGTCGGCCAGGTCGCCATCCACGGCGTGCGCGGTGACCGCAATGGCGCCGCTGCAGTTGGCCGGCTGGCCCACGCCTGCGCCATTGTTGCCGGCCGCCACCACCACCAGCTTGCCGGCATTGACGACATCGGTCACGGCACTCTGGAATACGGCGGAGCAGTTGCCGCTGCTGCCCAGGCTCATGTTGAGCACCCGTGCCGGGTTCGGATTGGGTCCGACTCCCGGAATGGAATAAACGCCTGCTGCCCAGCGCATGCCGTCGACGATGTCGGAAGTGGGCCCGCCGCACCTGCCCAGCACCCGCACCGGCAGCAAGCGCGCGGTGGGCGCGACGCCAACGCCGCCACGGCCATTGTTCATGGTGGCGGCAATGATGCCGGCCACATGCGCGCCGTGCCAGCTGGAGCGGTAGGCAGGCCCGCCATCGCCGCATTCGCCGGCCGCGCTGGCCGTGCCGGGGTCGCCGGCGTCGCTGTCGCGGCCGTCGCCGTCGCCGTTGCCAACGGTCACGCCGTTCATGTACGAACTCGCACCCAGGAAGTCATAACCCGGCAGTGCGCCCGCGAGGTCGGCATGCTGCAGATAGCCGGTATCGAGCACCGCGACCGTGACCAGCGGATTGCCGGTCGTGACACCCCAGGCCTCGGGCAAATTTGCGCCGCCCCGGTTCAGGCCGGCAGGCGCCATCAGGTTCCATTGCATCGAGCCGTAGGACGGGTCGTCCGGCGTCAGCGTTGCGGGCCGCATGATGCGGTCCGGTTCCGCCAGCGCGATGCTGTCTTCCTGCATCAGGCGCGCGGCGATGGCGCGCGCTTCGGGCAAGGTCATGGCGTGCGGCAGGCGTATCACGTGACTGCCGCCGGACATGCGGCGCGCCACCCGCAGTCGCACCCGCGCTGCATGCTCCAGCGCGCCGGCATCGGACGCCTTGAGTGCGGCGTCGAGCTTGCCGCCGCGACGGCGGCTTGGCTTGATGATCAATGAATACACCAGCTCCTGGCCGGCGGCGGCATTGGCTGGCGCGGCAGCGGCAGGGGCTGCGGCAACAGCATGGGCAGGCGCCGGGGCGATGCTGAGGCCAGCCTGTACCGGCACGGCCGCGCACAGGCCGGCGGCAAGCGCCAGCAGGGCTTGTCGTACTTTCATTATTTTGGATGCTTTCTTGCTGGGGAAGGGAGTCGGGGGCTGTGCTGCTGGCCGCGACTTGTGCATTGGCTAACTGGCGCGCATGGGAGCGTCCGGCTCCGCGTATTGAACTGGTGGCAAGCCACGAATTGCCGCCAGCGCAGCGGCGGTGGCCGCGCTGTCGGCGGCATCTTGCAAGCGGATCACGCAGGCGTCGCCGGACATCGGCCGGATCAAGCGCAAGCGCACGCCGGCCTGGGCTGACAAGCGGGCAATGCCGGCGTCGTCACAGGCCAGCGTGCCGGACCTGAATTTGACGATCAGTTGCGGCCCTGCCGCCGGCTCGCGCGCACCGTCGCCCGCACTGCTGCATCCGGCGCCAAGCGCGAGGACAGTAATCAGGGACAACAAAATGAGGGGGCGGGTGCGCATGTTCCACTGGCAAGCTTGTTCCAGCGAAACTCTAGCAGTTCCGGTTTTTGCGGTGGGGAATAGTTGCAGTGGACGCGCTATTTACAACACGATTGTCGCTATGACAGCAGACGAAATGACAAGCCCCGGCGCGCGCCCTAGCGACGCAATTGCACGGCCTCGTCGGTGGCCAGCGCAGGCAGCGGACGGGCCGCGAGATTGATTGCTATCCAGCGTTGCATGTCATCCCAGATGCGCCGCGATTCGTGCGCGCTTGGCATCGCGCGCGCATTGGGCAATTCGATCGTGACGACCGGAATTTTCTTGTGGAGTCCGCCGTAGTTGCCCAGCGAGCCCGGGTACACACCGACGCGGTCGATGCGCAAGTTGCCAAAGCGCTCCGGCGGCGGCGCCGGTCCGTCGAAATCCAGCACGCCGAATGGCGCATGCACCGACACCACCAGGTCGGGGCGGAAGCGCTCGATTTCCTGGTGCAGCCAGCGGGTCTCGGGCTCGGACAAGGCGGCGCGGCCGGGAAAGCGGCGCGGGTCGCGGCGGGTCTTTTGCACCCACCATGCCGGCGCTTCCTTGTGCCAGCCCGGTGTCGCAAAATTCCGGTTCAGGTCGACGCCGCTGGCATTTACCCGCGTGGGCTTGCGGGCCAGCAAGCCATCCGGATTCAATACCGGCACGATGTGCCAGTTGAATTCCTGGCGCGGCGCGGCGGCCTGCATCTGCATCCACTCGAACACGACGGCCGACGAGGTCAGTTCATCGCCGTGGATGCCGCCGACCAGCAAGATGCGCAGCGGATTGCGCGCGCCCTTGTCGGCCGCGATGCGGCGGCTCAGGATGGGAACCCGCCTGACCGACCATGCGCCGGTTGGCGCCAGGCCGCTACGGACGCATTGCTTGCGATCGATGCGCGGCAGGCGTGGGCTGACCCGCTCGCACCAGCGCGACAGATCATGGCGCGGCGATGAAGATGACGCGGAAGAGGCAGGACGTGGAACAGCCGCGTTGGGCGCGGCCAAAGAAAAAGGGGCGGCAACGGCGTGCGCCCCTTGTTGCAGCAACAGCAAGACGCCCAGCAGGCCTGCCGCCAGGCCGTGCCACCGGTTGAGCACGCCGGGCGTCAAGCCGGCCCCGCCTGTCAGAGGCCTGCGCTGGCAGCCAGCGCGGCAGCCTTGTCGGTACGCTCCCAGTAAAACTCCGGCTCTTCGCGACCGAAATGCCCGTAGGCGGCCGACTTGGTGTAGATCGGACGCAACAGGTCGAGCATCTGGACGATGCCCTTCGGACGCAGGTCGAAATGTTCGCGCACCAGTTCCTCGATGCGCTCGTCGCTGATCTTGCCGGTGCCGAAGGTGGTCACCATGACCGAGGTCGGCCGCGCAATCCCGATGGCGTAGGAAATCTGGATCTGGCAACGCTCAGCCAGGCCGGCGGCAACGATATTCTTGGCCACGTAGCGGCCGGCATAGGCTGCCGAACGATCGACCTTGGAGGGATCCTTGCCGGAGAATGCGCCACCGCCGTGGGGAGCGGCACCGCCGTAGGTATCGACAATGATCTTGCGGCCGGTCAGGCCGCAATCGCCCTGCGGTCCGCCGATGACGAAACGCCCGGTCGGATTGACCAGGTAGCGGGTGCCATTAAGCCATTCCCGCGGCACGACCGGCTTGATGATCTCTTCGATCACGGCTTCTTCAATCGCCTTGTGCTCCATCTCGGGCGCATGCTGGGTCGACAGCACGATGGTGTCGATCCCGACCGGACGGCCGTCGACATACTTCAGCGTGACCTGGGATTTTGCGTCCGGACGCAGCCAAGGCAGGCGGCCATCCTTGCGCAGTTGCGACTGGCGCTCGACAATCCGGTGCGCATAGTGAATGGCGGCGGGCATCAGTTCGGCAGTCTCGCTGCAGGCATAGCCGAACATCAGGCCCTGGTCGCCCGCGCCTTGATCGAGGTCGATGCCACGGCCTTCGTCGACGCCCTGGGCGATATCGGGTGACTGCTTGTCATAGGCGACCAGCACCGCGCAGGATTTGTAGTCGATGCCGAAGTCGGCGTTGTCATAGCCAATGCGCTTGAGCGTGTCGCGCGCAACGCCGATGTAATCGACCACCGCATGCGTGGTGATCTCGCCGGCCAGGACCACCAGGCCGGTATTGCACAGGGTTTCAGCGGCGACCCGCGCCTTGGGGTCCTGGGCCAGGATGGCGTCCAGGATGGCGTCGGAGATCTGGTCGGCGACTTTGTCGGGGTGGCCTTCGGAGACCGACTCGGAGGTAAAGAGGTATTCGCGTGCCATGCAAGTTCTCACTATAAAAGTTGTTGCGGTTAGGACTGTCGCAGCCAACTTGCCTGGTGAGCTTGCGACGCTTTAGCGAAATTTATATACCGCCTCGCAAGTTGTCTGTTAACTCGGCGGGTACACCATTCGTGCTATTTTACGCCTCTTGCGAAAAACAGCAAAACGGTCTTCTTCAATGCTGCTCCTCCTGTTTCGCGCCTTGTCGAAACTACCCCTGCCGGTCCTGCACGCCACGGGCGCCCTGTTAGGCCGCGCGGCCTATGCGCTGTCGCCAGGCTACCGCCGGCGGCTCAATGAAAATATCGCCCGCGCCGGGCATGCCAGCCACCGGGCAGCCGCCATCCGCGAGGCCGGCAAAAGCGTCATGGAGCTGCCCTTCCTGTGGTGCGCGCCGCCGGAACAGGTGCTGGCCAAGGTCACGATGGAAAACTGGGAAGTGGCCCGTGCGTCGATTGATTCCGGGCGCGGCGCGCTGTTCCTGACCCCGCACCTGGGCTGCTTTGAAATCATCCCGCAGGCCGTATCGACCTATGTACCCGTCATCGTGATGTACCGGCCGCCGCGCAAGAAAGCATTGCGCCCGCTGGTCGAACAGGCACGGGCAAGGGCGCGGCTGGCGCTGGCGCCGGCTTCGATGTCCGGCGTGCGCATGCTGCTGCGCTCGCTCAGGGCGGGCGGTCCGGTCGGCCTGTTGCCGGACCAGGTGCCGCAACAGGGCGAGGGCGTGTGGGCGCCCTTCTTCGGCAAGGATGCCTACACGATGACGCTGCCGGGACGGCTGCAGCAAATGACCGGCTGCGATGTCATCATTACATGGGCAGAGCGCCTGCCGCATGGGCGCGGGTACCTGGTCCGATTCTTTCGTCATGAGGGACCGTTCGGCGCCACGCCGGCAGAGCAGGCCGCCACCATCAATGCCGCGATGGAAGGACTGATCGCCCAGTGCCCGGCGCAGTACTTCTGGAGTTACAACCGCTACAAGTCACCGGCCGGCGCCAGTGTTCCGGGCAGCGACGGCGACGACAAAGCGCCGCCAGGGGACGCCGCATGAGATTGCTGCTGGCCCTGATGTGGCTGCTGCACTGGCTGCCCTTGCCGGTGCTCGGGCGCATCGGCAAGCTGGTCGGCACGCTGCTGTTCCAACTGGCGCGCGCGCGCCGCCACATCACGCTGGTCAACCTGTCGCTTTGCATGCCGCAGCTCAGCGCGGCGCAACGCAAGCAGATCGCCCGCGAACATTTCCAGAACTATGCCCGCAGCGTGCTGGAGCGCGCCATCCTGTGGTGGGCGCCAGAATCGCGGCTGCGCCAGCTGATCCATGTCGATCCCGCCTTTCCGCTGGCAGCGATACAGTCCGGCCCGACGATACTGCTGTGCCCGCATTTCGTTTGCCTGGATGTGGCCGGTGTCGCCGTCATGCTGGAAAGCCCGCTGTGCTCGATCTACACCCGCCAGCGCAGCAAGGTGTTCGATCGCGCGCTGCGCCGCGGCCGCATGCGTTTCCGTCCGATCACTCTGGTGTCGCGCGCAGAGGGCGTCAAGCCGATCATCCGCGCCATGCGCGAGGGGCTGCCGTTCTTCATGCTGCCCGACATGGATTTCGGCCGGCGCGAATCCGCCTTCGTGCCTTTTTTCGGCATACCGGCGGCGACATTGACTGCACCGGCGCGCATCGCCGGCGCCACCGGCGCGAAAGTGATCCCGGTGGTCGCCACGTTCCTGCCCGATTACAGCGGCTGGCGGGTGCGCTTTTACCCGCCGTGGGAAAACTATCCGGGCCCGGACGTGATTGCCGCCACGGCCCGGATGAACGCCTTCATCGAGGAGCGCGCACTGGAGTCGCCGTCCGAATATTTTTGGGCGCACAAGCGCTTCAAGACACGGCCCGAGGGCGATCCGGACATTTATTACCCAAACGGCAAGCGCTAAAATCCCGTCGCCGCGCACCGGGCAGGCCGCGCCCCAATATAATGAAGCCATGAAACTGAAGTTCACCAAGATGCACGGCGCCGGCAATGATTTCATCGTCATCGACGCCATCAGCCAGCAAGTCGCGCTCGACGCTGCGCAATGGCGGCGGCTGGCCGAGCGCCGCTTCGGCATTGGCGCCGACCAGATACTGGTGGTCGAACGGGCGCAGCGGCCGGATGTCGATTTCCGTTATCGCATCTACAACGCCGACGGCGGCGAAGTGGAACAGTGCGGCAATGGCGCGCGCGCCTTCGTCAAGTTCGTCACCGACAAGGGCCTGACCGACAAGCGCTCGATCCTGGTCGAGACCATGGCCGGCACGATTGCCCTGACGCTGGAGGCCGGCGGCGGCATCACCGTCAACATGGGCGCGCCGGTGCTGGAGCCGGCGCTGGTGCCCTTCGACGCCAGCGGCCTGCAAGCGGCGGCGCAAGGCAGCGACCGCCTGTGGCCGCTGGAAATCGGTGCGCGCACGATTGCGTTTTCGGTGGTGTCGATGGGCAACCCGCACGCGGTGCAAGTGGTGCCCGATGTCGATGCCGCCGCGGTCGCAACAGAAGGCCCCCTGATCGAACATCACGCGCGCTTTCCCAATCGCGTCAATGCCGGCTTCATGCAGGTAGTCGATGCCCACACCATCCGCTTGCGCGTCTTCGAGCGCGGCGCGGGCGAGACGCTTTCCTGCGGCACCGGCGCTTGCGCCGCCGTGGTGGCGGGCGTGCGGCGCGGCCTGCTGCAGTCGCCGGTACGGGTCCAGACCCGTGGCGGCGTCCTGTCCATCGCCTGGGCCGGCGGCGCATCGCCGGTGATGATGACCGGGCCTGCGGTCTCCGTGTTCGACGGGGAAATCGACATTGGGCCGGCGCCGCAGGTCGGTTAAAATCCGTCACGTATTTCATGGCGTCAACAAAAAGCCGCGCTGCGGCTTCGCGCCATCCAGAACCGGGAAATCTCATGACAGTTGAACTCGACGCCGCCGCCGTTGCCGCCTACCTCGCCAGCCATCCGCAATTTTTTGATGAGCATGCGCCACTGCTGGCCGGGCTGCGCCTGTCGAGTCCGCTCGGCGGCCGCACGCTGTCGCTGCAGGACCGGCAGATGGACGTGCTGCGGGAAAAGGTCAAGGCGCTGGAAATGCGCCTGGCCGACCTGTATCGGGTCGGCGAAAGCAACGATGCGCTCAACGAGCATTTCCAGGACTGGACCTGCGCACTGCTGACGGCGCGCAACGATGTCGACCTGCCGCATATCCTGGTGGACGGTATCAGGACCATTTTCAAGGTGCCGCATGCCACGCTGCGCCTGTGGGACGTGGCGCAGCCGTATGCCCATACCTGGTACGCAGAAGACGTATCGGCCGACACCCGGCTGTTCGCCAACAGCCTGCATATGCCGTTCTGCGGCCCCAACAACGACCTGGAAGCAGCGCGCCTGCTGGAAGACGCCGGCCAGGTCGATTCCGTGGCGCTGCTGCCGCTGCGCACCAGCGCCGACAGCCCGGCCTTCGGCCTGTTGGTGCTCGGCTCGCCAGACAGCGCGCGTTTCACGGCCGACATGGCAACCGACTTCCTGTCCCGCATCGGGCGCACCGCGGCGGCTGCGCTGTCGCCACTGCTGGCCTGAGTTCGATCCAGCCGCGTCGTCCAGGCATGACGTTCAACAGCGACATCAACAATTACCTGGAAGCACTGCGCACCCAGCGCAAGCTATCGCCGCATACGCTATCGAGCTACGGCGGCGACCTGCTCACGCTGGCCGGCTTCGCCGCCGCTTCCGGCACCAGTCCGGGACCGGAGCAGGTCACCCATTTCCAGATCCGCAAGCTGGCCTCGCAACTGCATGCGCAGGGCCTGTCGCCGCGCTCGATTGCCCGCAAGCTGTCGGCATGGCGCGGCTTTTTCGGCTGGCTGGCAGAGCAGGGACGTGCACTGGAGCGCAATCCGGTCGATGGCGTCAAGGCGCCGCGCCGCGCAAAATCGCTGCCCAAGGCCCTGTCGCCGGACGACGCCATCCGGCTGGTGGGGCAGTCCACGCCCGGTCGCGATCCGACAGACGCCCAGCAAGTCTGCAACCGCGCCATGTTCGAGCTGCTGTATTCCAGCGGCCTGCGCGTGTCCGAACTGGCCGGACTGGACCTGCGCTATGCCCAGCAAGGCGGCTACCGCTCGCTCGGCTGGCTGGATGACCAGCTCGCCGAGGTCACCGTGACCGGCAAGGGCAACAAGATGCGCACGGTGCCGGTCGGCACACACGCCAGCCAGGCGCTGCGGGCCTGGATCCTGGCGCGGCCGGCGCCGGCAGCGACTGCCGACCCGGAACACCAGTGCGCGCTGTTCCTGAACAGCCGCGGCCGGCGCATCCGGCCGCAACTGGTGCAAAAGCGGATCAAGGCCCATGGACTGGCGCTTGGCATACCGGCCAATGTCCATCCGCACGTGATGCGCCACTCGTTCGCCTCGCATGTGCTGCAGTCGTCGGGCGACTTGCGCGCAGTCCAGGAAATGCTTGGACACGCCTCGATCGCGTCAACCCAGGTATATACTTCGCTCGACTTCCAGCGGCTGGCCACGGTGTACGACGCCGCCCATCCGCGCGCAAAAAAACGCAGCGGACCGGCCTGACACGGCGGCAAAGCAAGACGCTGCCTTGCGCACCGCTTTGCACACGACCTTGCACACCACATTCCACATCCGAACCCCATGGCCCTGATACCTGCAACCATCCTCACCGGCTTTCTCGGCGCCGGCAAGACCACGCTGCTCAACCGCATACTGCACGAGCCGCACGGCCTGCGCATTGCGGTCATCGAAAACGAGTTTGGCGAAGAAAACATCGACAATGAAATCCTGGTGCAGGAAAGCAACGAGCATATTGTCGAGATGAACAATGGCTGCATCTGCTGCACGGTGCGCGGCGACCTGATCCTGGCGCTGTCCGAACTGGCCCGCAAGCGCAACGCCGGCGAACTGCATTTCGACCGCGTGATCATCGAAACCACCGGGCTGGCCAACCCTGGCCCGGTGGCGCAGACCTTTTTTGTCGATGAAGAAGTCGGCACCCATTACCTGCTCGACGCCATCGTCACCGTGGTCGACGCGCGCCACGGCATGCAGCAACTCGACGACCATGAAGAAGCGCGCCGCCAGGCCGGATTCGCGGACCGCTTGCTGCTGTCGAAGACCGACCTGGTCACTCCCGAAGACGTAGCGCAACTGCGGCAGCGGCTACAGCGCATCAATCCGCGTGCGCCGATCATCACCGCCGATTTCGGCCAGGTGCCGCTCAATGAAGTGCTGGACCTGCGCGGCTTCAACCTCAACGACAAGCTGGAAATCGACCCCGCCTTCATGCAGGAAGCCGGCCACGACCATGAACACCAGCATGCCCACGAGCACGAGCATGATCACGAGCACGACGGCGCCACCTGCACCGACCCCTCGCATCATCATGCCCATCACCTGGACGATATTGCCGCCTTCGTCTTCAAGAGCAAGCGGCCGTTCGATAGCGCCCGGCTGGACGAATTCCTGGGCGGGCTCATTCAAGTTTACGGGCCGCGGATGTTGCGCTATAAAGGCGTTTTGCTGATGGACGGGGCCGACCGCAAGGTGATTTTCCAGGGCGTGCACCAGATCATGGGAACCGATATCGGCGGCCTGTGGACCGACGCTGACGAGCGTGGCAGCAAAATGGTGTTCATCGGCAAGAACCTGCCGCGCGAGACGTTTATTACTGGTCTTGAACAATGTCTGGTATAAACTAGCCTCGTTTTTCAGGGACAGTCGCTGCGACGCGCCGTTTCGCCGCGCAGCTTATGACGCATGCCGGGCAGTTCATCGGAGGTCGAATGAACGCAACCGTAACACGAGCTGTAAAGAAGCCGGCCGCAAAAAAAGCGGCAAGCAAGGCAAAAACCGCGTCAGTACCCGCCGTCAAGGCGACCAGCGCGAAGCCGCGCGGCAGCACCGCCCTGGCCGCGTCGAAGGCAGTCGCGCCCGCCGCCCCTGTTGCCAGCAAGCCGGCAGCCAAAAAAACGGCCGCCAAGCCCGTGGTCGCGGCGCCGCCCAAGCCCGGCAAGCCAGGCAAGAATCCGCAGTCTAGTCTGAGCAGTAACAAAGCCCCTGCCATATCGGCAGATACAATCCAGAAACCCGTAGTCTCGAGATCAAGCGAAGTGGCAACGAAAACATCCAAATCGACATCAGCACCGGCGAACGGAGCACTGCTCACGGAAGCGCAACTTCTCCAAATGGGCGAGAAGGAATACATGAATCCGGCCCAGCTCGCCTTTTTCAAGGCGCGCCTGCAACAAATCGAGCGTGATTTGCTGAAGAATGCCGGCGAAACCACCGAGCACCTGCGGGAAACCGTGCTGGTGCCCGACCCCGCCGACCGCGCAACCATCGAAGAAGAGCATGCGCTTGAACTGCGCACCCGTGATCGCGAACGCAAATTGCTGAAGAAAGTGCAGCAATCGATTGCATCGATCGACAGCGGCGACTACGGCTGGTGCGAGGAAACCGGCGAGCCGATCGGCATTCCCCGGCTGCTGGCGCGTCCGACCGCGACACTGTCGCTGGAAGCGCAGCAACGGCGCGAACTCAAGCAAAAGCTGTACGGCGACTGATTCCCGCGGACAGTCCGGTAGCCAGCGCTTCCTGCACGCATTGGCCGTCAGTATTTTTGTAAAAAGTCTCCGCCGCCCGCTTTCGCCCTCCACACCATGCACCGATTCAGCCGACTGAACAGGCAATGCATACTCACCAGTGTCCTGACACTGGCGCTGCTGTTCGTCCAGTCGCTTGGACTGTTGCACGCGGTGGCGCATGCCGGCAACGCGCCTGCCAGCCACGGCCTGCAGATTGTGCAACTGGCGCCGGCGGATTCCTCCCCGGCCGACACCAGCCTGTTCGACGGCAAGCATTCCTGCGCGTCCTTCGAGGCCGCAACGCTGGGGGCTGCCGTGCATGTCAAGGCGTTCATCGCCTTGCTGCCCATCAATGCCAGCCTCCCGGCCGGCAGGCCGCTGCCGGTCTCGCGTGACGCCGTCACGCGGTACCACTTCGAGTCGCGCGCTCCACCTTCCCGCTTGTCCTGAATCGATTCTCCCTGTTCGGCACTGCCTTGCAGGGGTTTGTCGTCGCGTGCCGCATTTCCGGCGCGCGGCCTTGATCAGAACAATCCGGAACTCCATGAACACGACTAAAAAAGTTACGCTGGCCATCCTGCTTGGCCACGCCTGCACACACCATGCATTCGCCCAGAGCGACGGCCGCAGCGTCCAAACGCTGCCGGAAGTCCAGGTCACCGCGCAGCCGGGCGACAGCGGTCCGCAAACCGAGACCTGGTCGCCAGACCGCATCCTGACGGGCGACGAGCTGCGCAACCGGATGGGCAGCTCGTTAGGCGAAACGCTGGGCAACGAAGCCGGCGTCGCCACCTCCGGTTTTGGCGCTGCGGCCGCGCGCCCGATCATCCGCGGACTCGACGGATCGCGGGTCAAGATCCTGCAGAACGGCATGTCCGTGATGGATGTGTCGACGCTCTCGCAAGACCATGCAGTGGGTGTTTCCACCAGTAATTCGCGCCAGGTGGAGATCGTGCGCGGCCCGCGCACGCTGCTCTACGGCTCGGGCGTCATCGGGGGCACGGTCAACGTGATCAATGACCGCATCCCGACTGAGCTGCCGGCCCGTCCCGGCGGCGAAGCCGAACTGCGGCTGGGGTCGGTGGACAGCAGCAGCAATGGCTCGGTCTCGGTGGACGGCGCGGCCGGCAAGATCGGCTTGCATGTCGACGCCAGCGCGCTGAACGCCGGCGACTACCGGATTCCGGGCTACCGCATCCGCAACGATCCGGCATCGGCCCAGGACCGGCTGCCACAGACTTACAGCCGCCAGCAATCGCTCGGCGCCGGCGGCGCCTATATCGGCGACTGGGGCCATGCCGGCCTCTCCGTCACCAGCCTGGCCAACCATTATGGCGTGCCGACCCCGGAAGGCGCCAATATCGAGCTGGAGCAGCAGCGCATCGACTTCGACACGCTGTGGCGCAATCCGTCGCCGGCATTCGAAAGCTTCCAGCTGCGGCTGGGCTATACCGACTACCGTCACACCGAGTTCGACGTTGCTAGGGTGCCGGAGACCAATTTCAGCAATCGCGCCTGGGAGTCGCGCCTGGACTGGCAGCACCGGCCAATCGCCGGATGGCGCGGCCGTTTTGGCTTGCAGACTGAAGACGGCAGCTTTGCTGCGCGCAGTGCCAGTACCGGCGCACCCGGCACCATCGAGCCGACCCGCTCCAGCATGCTGGCGGCCTTCATTGCCGAGGAAAGGGACTTCGGCGCGCTCAAACTCAGCGCCGGTGCGCGACTGGAGTCGGTCGAGCGCCGTCCCGCAACACTGGCGCCACGCAGCTTCCAGCTCGGCTCTTTGTCGGGAGGCGCATTGTGGACAGTGGCTCCCGGCTACGGCGTCGGCGCGACGCTGACCCGCACCCAACGCGCGCCCGGCATCGAAGAACTGTATTCGAACGGTCCGCACCACGCCACCGAAACCTTCGACCGCGGGCAGGCCAACCTGCAAGCGGAAACCTCCCGCGCGCTGGAGCTGTCGCTGCAAAAGAGCAGCGGACTGGTCCGCTGGAAGGCAAACCTGTTCCACACCCGGATCGACAATTTCATCTATGGCGCGCTGACCGGACGACAGCTCGACCCGGATGGCTTGCCCGGCGGCGACCTGAATGAACGCATCTCCAGCCAGGCGCCTGCCACGCTGCACGGCGCCGAACTGGAAGCCAGCTACAACGCCAACGGACCGGGGCTGTCGCTGCGCGGATTTGCCGACACTTCGCGCGGACGTTTCACCAATGCCGGCAACCTGCCCCTGCAGCCAGCCTCCCGCGTCGGCCTTGAAGCCGCTTACCGGCAGGGACCCTGGCAAGGCGGCGTGTCGATCCTGCGCGCGCTGGCCCAGCAACGGCTGGCCTCGTTCGAAACCAGCGCCACCCCCGGCCATACCCGGCTCGACGCCAGCCTGGCCTATACCCACCGCATCGGCCAACAGCCCTGGACGGCATTCCTGTTGGGCCGCAACCTGCTTGACGAAGACATCCGGCTGGCCACCTCCTTGCTCAAGGATGCGGCTCCGCAAGCTGGCCGCAGCATCATCATCGGTTTGCGTACGCGTTTTTGATTTGCTAATGGTTATTCGTGCGAAAAACGTCATGAAATAGCGACACTGGCCCCAATTAAACGGGGCTGGGCTTTAGCTTTGTTGGCCGCGCGGCGCAGAAGCTATAATCTGTCGCTTGGAATCCGGTTTTTTTACTGACAGGTATAGCGTGGCCTTATTCGGTCTTTTTGGAAAGAAGGACAACAAACCCGCCCCGGCGGAAAAAAAAGCACCGGCAGACACGTCTGCGGCCGGCGCCAGGGCGCCGGTGACGCCTGTTGCCAAACCGGATCCTGCTGCACCGGTACGGGCGCAACGGCGCGACCCCGCCGTCGCCAATGCCACCGCAAAAAAGATCGACGCCATCGAGTCCGAAATGTCGTCCGAGTTTTCGGCGACGCGTCTGCAAGCCGGCCATACCCGTCCGGGCCCTTCCGCCGAGGCGCAGCTTGCCAGCAAGGCTGCGCAAGCCAGTAATCTCCACACCCGCCCCGGCCCGCAACACTCATTCGAGTCAACCTTGCCCAGCATCGGCATGAGCACCGAATTCCTGCTCGGCCCGCAAGGCAAGAACACCGACATCGTGATCATCGGCACCGAGGCTGCGCAGGTCATTGAAGAAGCAGCGATCCTGTACGCCAGCAATCAGGGAGCCATGACCGAACAGGTACTGCGCGCGGCGATTGACGGCAACATGATGGGCGAGCAGGTTTCCAAAGCGTGGCTGATGTTGTTCGACCTCTATCAGTTCACTGGCCGCCAGCGCGACTTCGACGCCTTGTCCATCGATTATGCGAGCCTGTTTGAAACCTCCCCGCCGTCATGGCGCAGCAACGACGAGCAGGCAGCGCCAGCGCCGGACAAACAAGGGGTGGCCGGCGCCGGCGCCGTACCGTCGGTTGCCTTCGTGGGCAAACTCGACGGCAACATCATCCGCTTGCTGGAGCGGGTGCAAAAGCTGGCTGAAACCAGCCCCACCTTGCGGCTTGAATTCGCCCGCGTGCTCGAAGTCGATCCGATCGGCTGCGGTCTGCTGCTGCGCATCCTGAAAAGACTGCAGGCAACCGAGCGCGACCTGGTGCTGGTGGGCGCGCGCGAACTGGCTGAAAAAATCCGCAAGATACTGCAAGTCGGCCGCCGCGATGAGACCGAAGCGCCCTGGTTGCTGCTGCTGGAAATCCTTCGCCTGCTCAACGCCGAGCGCGAGTTCGAGGAGGCCAGCATCGATTACTGCGTGACATTCGAAGTCTCGCCACCCGCTTTCCAGGCGCCAAGGAACAAGGTGACCACCGCCGAAGCCGGCGCGGAAAACCCGGCCGCGCTGACTTATGTATTGCCCGCCATCATAGAAGGCAAGACCGAACAATTGATCAGCGGCGTGGCTGCGTTTGCCAATTCCCACGATCCGGCCCTGGTCGATTGCGCCCGGTTGCAGCGCATCGACTTCAATGCGGCCGGCGAGTTGCTGTCGAGCCTGGCGCCGATCGTGGCCGAAGGCCGGGTGATTGAATTCATCGAAGTCAACCACCTGGTGGCGGCGCTGTTCGATGTGATCGGCTTGAAGGACATCGCACGGATCGTCGTGCGTAAAGGATAAGGCCCGGGCGGCTCGGCCGTCCACGCTTGCAATCCCTCGCTGCATCCCCATATTTTTTTCCTGCGTCGACCAAACGCGTTGCGCGATATTGGCTGACGTGCAACAAACCTGGTCGCTATGCTGGATCAGCCAGCCGAACTCCAAAAGGGATGCAATGGAACAATTTCACGGCACCACGATATTGTCTGTGCGCCGCGGCAACCTGGTTGCCCTGGGCGGCGACGGCCAGGTTACGCTGGGCAATACCGTGATGAAAGGAACCGCACGCAAGGTGCGCAAGCTGTACCAGGGCAAGGTACTGGCCGGATTTGCCGGTGGCACGGCCGACGCTTTCACATTGATCGAACGCTTCGAAGGCAAGCTTGAAAAGCACCAGGGCAACCTGATGCGCGCCTCGGTAGAGCTGGCCAAGGATTGGCGTACCGACCGCATGTTGCGCCGCCTGGAGGCCATGCTGCTGGTGGCAGACCGGGATTCCACGCTGGTCATCACCGGCAATGGCGACGTGCTGGAGCCGGAAGACGGCATCGGCGCAATTGGCTCGGGCGGCACCTACGCCCAGTCCGCCGCCAAGGCGCTGCAGGAGAACACCGAATTGTCGCCGCTGGAGATCGTCAAGAAATCACTGACCATCGCCGGCCAGTTGTGCATTTACACCAACCAGTCGCATACGATCGAAACGCTGGAATAGGCAAAACCATGAACATGACTCCGCAAGAGATCGTCGCCGAACTCGACAAGCATGTCGTCGGCCAGTCGCGCGCCAAGCGCGCCGTGGCCATTGCGCTGCGCAACCGCTGGCGCCGGCAGCAGGTCGGTGAGCCGCTGCGCCATGAAATCACGCCCAAGAACATCCTGATGATCGGCCCCACCGGCGTGGGCAAGACAGAAATCGCGCGCCGCCTGGCCAAACTGGCGGATGCGCCTTTCATCAAGATCGAAGCCACCAAATTCACGGAAGTCGGTTATGTCGGCCGCGATGTCGACACCATCGTGCGCGACCTGCTCGACATCGGCATCAAGCAGACCCGCGAGCAGGAAGTGCAGAAGGTTCGCGAGCGGGCCCGGGACGCCGCCGAAGAGCGCATCCTCGATATCCTGGTGCCGCCGGCGCGCGATTTCGGCTTTGGCAGCACGGGCGCCGCGCCGGAAAAGGACGAGTCGCCGACCCGGCAAACATTCCGCAAGCGCCTGCGCGAAGGTGCACTCGATGACAAGGAAGTCGAGATCGACGTCGCCGAAGCCGCGCCGCAAATGGAAATCATGGCCCCGCCCGGCATGGAAGAAATGACCGAGCAGATCAAGTCGATGTTTTCCGGCATGGGCGCCCCGCGCAAGAAGCCGCGCAAGATGGCCATCCGCGAGGCGCTGAAGGTGCTGGTCGACGAAGAAGCTGCGCGCATGGTCAACGAAGATGAGTTGAAGCGCACCGCGATCCATAATGTCGAGCAGAACGGCATCGTCTTCCTGGACGAAATCGACAAGATCACCAACCGTTCCGAAGTCGGCGGCGCTGACGTGTCGCGCGCCGGCGTGCAGCGCGACTTGCTGCCCCTGGTGGAAGGCACGACCGTCAACACCAAGTACGGCATGGTGCGCACCGACCATATCCTGTTCATCGCGTCGGGCGCATTCCATTTGTCGCGGCCGTCGGACCTGATACCGGAATTGCAGGGGCGCTTCCCGATCCGGGTCGAGCTCGACACGCTGTCGATTGCCGACTTCGAACGCATCCTGACCAGCACCGACGCCTGCCTGACGACCCAGTACGAAGCATTGCTCGCCACTGAAAACGTCAAGCTGTCCTACCAGCCGGACGGCATCCGGCGGCTGGCGGAAATTGCCTGCTCGGTCAATGAAAAAACCGAAAACATCGGCGCCCGCCGCCTGTACACGGTCATGGAAAAGCTGCTGGAAGAAATCTCCTACGAAGCCAGCAGCCATTCAGGCAGCGAGATTTCGATCGACGCTGCTTATGTCGACAGCAAGCTGGGCGAACTGGCGGTCAACGACGACTTGTCGCGTTACGTGCTGTAAGCAAGCGGGGGACGCAATGTCAGGCAAATCGCGCTCGCGGCACAAGAAGGAACACATCGCCAGCGGCCGCGCGCTGGCGATGCCGCCGCGCAATCCGTTTGCCCTGGCCGCACGCCAGAAAAAAGCCGGCGCGCACCGCAAAAGCACCTCGGCGCTGCGCCAGCAGCAAGCGCGCAAGCTGGCAAAGCTGGTGCGCGAAGGCGACTGACCGGCGCACGCCAGAAGCAGGCGCTTACTGCGAAGGAATCGCTTGCGGCATGCCGGGCTGGACCGGCGTCGGTGCGGCAATGCCGGTCCCGGCAGCGGCGCCGGATGGCGGCGCCGGTGGCGTGGGCTGCTGGGCAGAGGTCGCTGTCGGCCCGGATTGGCCTGGCGCACCCGTGACGACGGTCGGCTGCTGCGCCGGCGCCACTCCCGCCTGGCCACTGGCTGCCGACCCTGTTGCAGCCGCGGGCGGCGCGGTCGGCATGGTGCGTGGCGGCGGCATGGAACTACTCATCGCCGGCAGCGCAGCACCGCCGGCGTTGCTCTTGAGCTCCGCCGGCAACTCGACCCGGCGCAAGGCGCCGTTTTCCGACAGTACGATATATCCTGGATGCACTTCCTTGACCGACACGCCAGGCGCGATGTCCTTGCTGGCACGGTAGGCTTGCGCCGGCTTGCCGTTTGCCGACAGGATCACGACACTGTCCTTGAGCGAACTGGCCAGCACCAGGCCCTTTAGCTGGTAATTGCCGGCGTTTGCCAGCGCGCCGCCGCGCCCGCCAAACAGCGCAGCGGCGGCATCGATGCCGGGCGCGCTGGCCTGCGTCGCCGGCGGTGCGGCAACCGCGCGCAAGGGTGGCTTGAACAATTGCATGCCCCAGTAGGCCAGCGAGGCGCACACGGCCACGAACAGCACGAAACTCGTCAGGTAAGGCCAGCGCTTCATTGCTATTGTCGCCATCAGCGTACCAGTTGGTTGATTTCAATAATCGGCATCAGCACCGCGAGCACGATCAGCAGCACCACCACACCCATGACCAGGATCAGGATCGGCTCCAGCAAGCCGGCAATCGTCATTGCCCGCCGCTCCAGGTCTGTTTCCTGCGCGGCGGCAGCGCGTTCCAGCATTGCCGGCAGTTCGCCGGTGACTTCGCCGGCACGGATCATGTGGATCAGCATCGGTGGAAAATGCTTGTGCGCCGACAGTGCGCGCGCCAGCCCGACGCCTTCGCGCACGCTGTTGGTGGCGTCTTCAACCTGTTGCCGCATGGCGACATTGTTGAGGGTATCGCGGCTGGTCTGCAGCGCACGCAGTATCGGCACGCCGGAGCCGGTGGTGATCGCCAGCGTGCTGGCGAAGCGCGCCGTATTCAGGCTGCGCTCGAACTTGCCGACCATGGGTGCCGTCAGCAGCCAGCGATGCCAGCGCATCTTGATGGCCGGATCGCGCAGCGCCCAGCGCCACGCAAACACCAGCGCGACCACCAGCAGGAATACCAGCCAGCCATAATCGCGCACGAAGTCGGAAATCGCCAGCATCACCACCGTCAGGAACGGCAGTTGCTGTTTGGTATTGGCAAACACCGATACGATCTGCGGCACCACATAGGCCAGCAGGAAAACCACGATAGCAAACGCGACAATCGTCACGATGGCCGGATAGGTAAAGGCCAGCCGCACCTTGGCGACCAGCGCATTGCGGCGCTCGATATAGTCCGCCAGCCGCGTCAGCACGTGCGCCAGCTGGCCGATCTGCTCGCCGGACGCCACCAGCGCGCGGTAAATATCGGCGAAGTCGCGCGGATGCTGCGCCAGCGCATCCGACAAGGACGAGCCACCCATCACTTCCGACCTGATCGATGCCACCAGGTCGCGCACGTAGGCACGCTCGGCCTGTTCCAGCAAGGCTGAAAATGCCTGCTCCAGCGGCAGGCTGGCTTCCAGCAGGCTGGCGAGCTGGCGCGTGAACAGCGATAACTCATTGGTCGACAACTTGTCGCCGAAACCGCGCGCGCGCACATTGCCGGCGTCATCCACCTGGCCGGTGATGGCGTCCACCACCAGCGGCACCAGGCCGCGCCCGCGCAGGTCGGTGCGCGCGGCGCGGGCGCTGTCGGCATTGACGACGCCTTTTTTGGTGGCGCCGCCGGCGTCGATTGCTTCGTAGCGAAATGCTGGCAAATGGTCCTCGCTGGTTGCCTTGTTACCCGTTACCGGATGGTCTTGCTGCGGTATTGCGGTGCTGCCCTGGTCTGCTGCTGCGCGGCTATTCCTTGGTCACCCGCAACAGCTCGGCTTCGGTGGTGGTGCCGTCCGCCAGCCAGCGCTCACCATCCTCGCGCATCGTGCGCATGCCATCGCGCTGGGCAATCGCGCGGATATCGGCTTCGGATGCGCGATCATGTATCCGGGCGCGGATCTCGTCGGTAGTGAGCAGCAATTCGTAGACGCCAACGCGGCCCTGGTAGCCGGTCTGGCCGCATTTGTCACAGCCCACCGCGACCCACATGCGACCGTCGTGGCGGCGGCATGCCGGGCACAGCTTGCGCACCAGCCGCTGCGCCACCACGCCCAGCAGCGATGACGACAACAGGAAGGGCTCGATGCCCATGTCGAGCAGGC
>NZ_JAUSNH010000069.1 GCF_030645335.1 Lacisediminimonas sp.
TGCCGGTATTGCTTGTAGCCGCCATCGAGTTGTATCGCCGGCCAGCCTATGCGGGCCAGCACATGTGCCAGCGAACCGCTGCGGTTGCCGCCACGCCAGCAATAAATCAAGGGTTTCCAGTCACGTGGCTTGTCGAGGAACTGGCGTTCGATATGCAGGCCGATATTGCGCGAGACCAGGGCTGCGCCGCGTTTCTTGGCCTCGAACGGACTGACTTGCTTGTACAGCGTGCCGATTTCAATGCGCTCCTCGTCGTCCAGCACCGGGCAGTTGATCGCGCCAGGAATATGGTCGAGCGCAAATTCCGATGGGCTGCGCACGTCAATCACGGCGTCGAAGTCATTGAGTACCGGCAGCACGTCGTCGATGGAAAGCAGGGCGGGATACTTCATGGATTCATGTCTTCATGGCTTCATGTCTTTCATGCAGCCTTTAACGCAGCAGGGGTTTCAATTGCGACCAGACGTTGTCGAGCATGATCGGCTGCGCTTCTGCGGTCGGATGGATGCGGTCGGACTGGAACATTTGCGGCTGGTCGCCCAGGCCGTCGAACAGGAAGGGCACCAGCGCCAATTTGTTCTCTTTGGCCAGCTTGGGATACAGGTTGGCAAAGCGACGGGTGTAATCGGCGCCGTAGTTGGGCGGTATCTGCATGCCGACCAGGATGACCGCGAGCCGGGCTTTTTTTGCTTGTGCAATCATTGCGCGCAGGTTGCTCTCGGTGGCTTCGATCGACAATCCGCGCAGGCCATCGTTGGCGCCAAGCTCCAGGATCAGGATCTGCGGGCGGTGCTTTTGCAGCAGGGCGTCAAGCCGGGCGCGTCCACCGCTGGTGGTTTCGCCGCTGATGCTGGCGTTGACGATTTTTGTGCCGGCGTACTTGCCGTCAAGGCGTTTTTCCAGCAGCGTCACCCAGCCAGTCCCGCGTGCCAGTCCGTACTCAGCCGACAGGCTGTCGCCCAGCACGAGCACCGTTTTTGATGCAGAATGCGCGACGGTGCCCTGCATCAGCAAGCTTGTCATCAGTATCATGGGCAGCATGCGCACCAGCTTTGCTGCACGCAAGGCAATCAACGCACGCATCACCTGCGACAAATGCATCACGGCAAATCGCCAAGCCATCCTGGGAACGCTGAACTGCATGAAAAATCCTCTCGCGAACGCTGTTGCCATCGAAGCCGTCAACCTCACCAAGCGCGTTGCAGACGCCACAGGCGAATTGACCATACTGGACAACGTGAATTTTACCTTGGGGACCGGGGACACGCTTGCCATCATCGGCGCATCCGGCTCTGGCAAGTCAACCCTGCTCGGCTTGCTGGCAGGACTGGACACGCCAACTGCCGGCTCCGTGAAGATACATGGGGTCGATATCTTCGCACTCAATGAGGACGGTCGCGCGGCGCTGCGCATGAGCGACCTCGGCTTCGTATTCCAGTCCTTCCAATTGTTGCCGCACCTGACCGCCCTGGAAAATGTGATGCTGCCGCTTGAACTCAAGGGCGACGGCCAGGCCCGGCAACTTGCCCGGCACATGCTGGAACGCGTGGGCCTGGGTTCGCGGCTGGCGCATTACCCGAAATACCTCTCTGGCGGCGAACAGCAACGGGTGGCGCTTGCGCGCGCATTCGTCGGTGAGCCGCCCTTGCTGCTGGCCGATGAACCGACCGGAAGCCTGGACGCTGCCACCGGCGAGGCGGTCATCAAGCTGATGTTCGAACTGAACCGCGAGCGTGGATCGACGCTGGTGCTGGTGACGCATGATCCTGCGATTGCCGCCTTGTGCCAGCGCACGGTCACCATCACGGCTGGCCGCCTGTCCTGATAGCTCAGTTATCGCGCTTGGTGCCGGCCAGCTGGTTCACCAGTTCATTCAACAATGCGCGCACCACCGGAATCAGTTCCGACGCCGACAGGCCGATGGGCCCGGTCCCCTGCGCCACCACGCGGTCGGCGGCAGCCCCATGCAGCCAGACCGCGCCAAGCGCCGCCTCCCAGGCCGGCCAGTGCTGGGCCAGCAATGCGCCGCCGATACCGGCCAGCACGTCACCGCTACCGGCCGTTGCCAGCGCCGGATTGCCGTTTGGATTGATCGCGATCGTGCCATCGGGATGGGCGATGACGGTGCCCGAGCCTTTGAGCACGACAACCGTGTTGAAGCGGGCGGCCAGCTTCCTGGCCGCTGCCGGTCGGTCTGCCTGCACGTCGGCCGCGGCGCAACCGAGCAGGCGTGCCGCTTCCAGCGGATGCGGCGTCAGGATGCCGGGCGCACGGCGCAATGCCAGGCGCTCGGCCAAACCGCCTTCCAGTGCAATCAGGTTCAGGGCATCGGCATCGAGCAGCAAGGGCGCCGCGGTGCTGAGCGCGCGCGCGAGCAGATCCTGCGCCGCGCGGGAATCGCCCATGCCAGGCCCGGCGACCACCACGCCATGCGACAAGTCGAGTGAAGCGGCATCGCGGCACATCAATTCCGGCTGGCCGCTGTCGGCCGACAAGCCAGGGCCGACAAAGCCGATGAACACGCGCCCGGCGCCGCAGTGCAGCGCCGCCCGTGCGCCGAGGATCGGCGCGCCGGTCATGCCGGCAGCGCCGCCAAGTATCATGACATCGCCAAAACTGCCTTTGTGGCTGGCGTGCCGGCGGACACGCAACTGGCGCGCAAACGATTCAATCGTATTGAGCCTTGCTTGCGCTTGCGGGAACAAGGCAGGACTGATGCCGAGGTCGGCCAGCGCGATGCGGCCCGTGTGGTCGCGCGCCACGCCGGTATGCAACCCCGGCTTGTCGCCGATGAACGTGATGGTGTGGCTCGCATGGACGGCAACACCGTCGGCGCCGACCGTCATGCCGGTGTCGGCATCGAGTCCGCTGGGAATGTCCAGCGCCAGCACCGGACAGGCAAGCTGGTTGATCGCCAGGATTGCGTCGCGCAGTTCGCCATCGATGCTGCGCGCAAGTCCAATGCCGAACAGTCCATCCAGGACCAGGTTCCAGGCCTCGTCAAACAGCGCCGCTGCGGTAGCGGGGAGATGGAAGGGCACGCTGCGCTCGCAGGCATGCCGGTAGGCCAGGGCGGCATCGCCGCGCAGGGCGGACGGGGCGGCGTACAGCAGCACATGCGCATCATGTCCGGCCTCGCATAGCTGGCTGGCTGCCAGCATGGCATCGCCGCCGTTGTTGCCCGGTCCCGCCACGACCAGGATGCGGGCAGATGCGGTCCCGGCAAGTTCCACCGCCAGTTCGGCAGCCGCCTTGCCTGCGCGTTGCATCAGCGTGTGCGGCGGCAGCGCTGCCATCGCTGCGTGCTCGATGGCGCGCAGTTCGGTGACGGTGTACAGCGGCTGCGGCCTGGTGTCGGCTTGGGACATGGGCGTGGTCGGTATCGCGTTGGCTGTGTCAGGCGGCATGGTATCGGGCCGGGTTGTACGACCCGGCTAGCGCCCCGCAGCTTGTCATCGGTGTCCCGCCAGCGCCGCAGGCGGCGCACAAGGCCGTGCCTGCGCCATCGCAGCAATGTGCTCGGCAATTGCCTGCGATGCCGTCAGGCCCGGCGATTCCATGCCATACAGGCCGATATAGTGGGCATTGCCGTGCGAGGTGAACAGGAAATCGGCAGCCGGCGCATCGGGCGCACTGATCTTGGGCCGCACGCCGGAATAAGCCGGTTGCAAGGCGGCGTCGGCAAGCCCGGGCCAATAGCTGCGGATGGCGTGATAAAACTTGTCGGCCCGCCGCGGGTCCACCTGGTAGTCGATACCGTCACTGACATCGGCCAGCCACTCGACGTCCGGACCGAAGCGGGCCTGGCCGCCAAGGTCGATCGTCAGGTGCACGCCCAGGCCGCCAGGCTCGGGCACCGGATAAATCAGGTGGGTGAACGGTGCGCGTCCGGCCAGCGAGTAATAATTTCCCTTGGCGAAGTAGGCCTGCGGCAAACCGTCGTGCGACAGGCCGGCGATGCGTGTGGCCAGTTGCACCGACCAGAGGCCTGCCGCATTGATCAGCAATCCGGCTTCGATCTCGCTCTGGCCACCGTCGCCGGATGTGACTTGCAGCGCGATGCCGCTTGCCGTGGCTTGCCCGCCCGTGACCCGGCTGTCGAAGGCAAACAGGGCGCCGGCGTTTTCCGCGTCACCCTGCAGCGCCAGCATGTAGCCGTGGCTGTCGATGATGCCGGTATTGGGCGAGTGCAGCGCCATCACGCACGACAGTGCCGGCTCCATCGCCCGGGCGGCGTCAGCGCTGATCATTTGCACCTCAGTGCAGCCGTTGGCGTGGGCTTGCGCCTGTATCGCCTGCAGCTTGGGAAGCTGGGATTGGCTAGCAGCCACAATCAGCTTGCCGCAGCGCCGGTAGTCCACGCCGCGCTCGTCGCAATAGGCATACAGCGCATCGCGTCCCGGTACGCACAGCGTCGCCTTCAGGCTGCCGGTCGGGTAATACAGGCCGGCGTGGATCACTTCGCTGTTGCGCGAACTGGTTTCCATGCCGATCCCCGGATGCGCTTCCAGCACCATGACTTCGCGCCCGGCCAGCGCCAGGCAGCGCGCAATCGCCAGCCCGACCACGCCGGCCCCCACTACTACACAGTCCACTCTATCCATATCGCGCCAAGGTAAGTCCGTCCAGATCGATGTCGGGTGCGCGCCCGGAAACCAGGTCGGCAATGATCTTGCCTGACCCCGGCGCCATGGCCCAGCCATGGTTGCCATGCGCGATGTTGACAAATACATTGCGCGCCGCCGTGGCGCCCAGCAGCGGCACCCCTTCCGGCAGCATGGCACAGGCGCCGCACCAGAAACTGGCGCTATTGTAATTCGCCGCGTCCGCAAACCAGTCATTGCCGCATTTGACCAGGGTGCGCAGCGCCGGGGGACTGAGCCTCAAGTCCTCCTTGCCCAACTCGAAAGTCCCGGCGACGCGGACCCGGTTGCCCATGCGCGTGATGGCAAGCTGGTAGCTGTCGTCAAACACGGCAGCCAGGGGGGCGCAATCGAAGTTCTTGATATTCGCCGTTGCGGAAAATCCGTTGACCGGATAAAGCGGCAGTGCCGGCCCGATGCCGCGCAGCAGTGCAGCGCTGTGCACGCCGGCGGCAATCACCACGGCATCAGCCGAAAAGCTCCGGCCTTCGATATTGAAGCCCACTGCATTGGCGGCAGGGGCGATGTTGTCGACCAGGCTGTTGAAATGGAACTCGACTCCGAGGTCCTGGCAGATGCTGCGCAACTGGCGGGCAAACAGCGCGCAATTGCCGCTTTCGTCGTTCGGGAAGTGGATGGCGGCGGCTAGCGGTGTGGAATCCGACAATGCCGGCTCGATCAGGCGCGCCGCATCCGGATCGACCTGGCGGTGTGGGTGGCCGCATTGCGCCAGCATGTCCAGCAAGGGCCCGGCCAGTTGCAGTTCCTGCGGCGAACGGATCAATTGCAGGATGCCGCGCGTTTGCTGGTAGTCCAGCGCATGGTGCTCGCGCAAAGCCGCCAGCACAGACTGGCTGTAGCCAGCCAGGCGCTGCATGCGCTCCTTGTTGACCCGGAAGCGGTCAAGCTGGCACTCGTCCACCCAACGCCGCAACCAGCGCCACAGCGCTGGCCGCACATCGGGCCTGATGAAAACCGGCGCTTGGGGCCGCGACAGCCAGCCGATCAGGCGCCGCGGCGCGCCGGGCGCCGCGATCGGTCCGGCCAGGCCCGGCGACACCAGGCCGGCATTGGCGAAGCTGGCCTCCTCGGCCACATTGCCGTAGCGCTCCAGCACCACGACCTGATGTCCGGCCGCAGCAAGGAAGTAGGCGCTGCAAACGCCGACGACGCCACCGCCAATGACGGCTACCTGCATCAGCGGCGGCGCACCATGCGCACCTGGCCGGATTGCTTACTTGCCGACCTGGCGGCCAACCGCGCCGCCGACCACGGCGCCGCCGACTGTGCCCAGTGTGCTGCCGTCGGTCAGGACCGAGCCGCCCACGGCGCCAACACCAGCACCGATTGCGGTGTTGCGATCCTGTGTGGACATGCCGGAGCAGCCCAACATGGTCGCCAATACGGTAATCGTGATCGTCCCTGCCGCAAACTTCCTGATTGTTTTCATGATGTCCCTTCCTTCCTGTACTGGTTGTCCTCCGATTGCGCGGCACAGGCAAATAAGAAATGGCGACGCGCAATCCCCTGTGGCTAATGGTTGGAAATACTTTCGGCCGTAAAGTTTCGTTGCTGCTGGCTGCATCGGCTACTGCCGGGACAAGCTCGGCACAAGCAGCGGGCATTGATGTCGCCGCAAACACTTCAGGCGCGCAAGTCTTCATGCGAGAATGCACGACTTGTTGCAGGCGCAATGCTTTTTCGCCCCTGCGCACATCACCTCACTGACACCCCACACCGGGCTGGATTTTATGGAAGGCTGGCAATTCTGGATTGACCGCGGAGGCACCTTCACCGACATCGTCGCCAGGCGGCCAGATGGATCCGTGGCGACACACAAGCTGCTTTCCGATAATCCGGGCCTGTATGCCGACGCTGCCGTGGCCGGCATCCGCCATTTGCTGGGAGTCGCGCCTGGCCAGCCGATACCTGCCGGCCAGGTCGAGGTGGTGAAGATGGGCACCACGGTCGCCACCAACGCCTTGCTCGAACGCAAGGGCGAGCCCTTGTTGCTGGCCATTACCCGTGGCTTTGGCGATGCCTTGCGGATCGCCTACCAGAACCGCCCGCGGCTGTTCGACCGCCACATCGTGCTGCCCGAGTTGCTGTACCGCGAGGTCATCGAAATCGACGAGCGCGTTGGCGCGCATGGCGACATCGTCCTTGCGCTGGACGAGGGCCATGCCCGCCGACAACTGCAGCAGGCGTATGACCGCGGCCTGCGGGCGATTGCCATCGTGCTGATGCATGGCTACCGATTCCACCAGCATGAAGAGCGCATCGCCGCGCTGGCGGCGCAAATCGGTTATCAGCAGATTTCAGTGTCGCACCGGGTCAGCCCGCTGATGAAGCTGGTTCCGCGCGGCGATACCACGGTGGTCGACGCTTATCTGTCGCCGATCCTGCGCCGCTATGTGGAGCGCATCAGCAGCGAACTGCCGGGCATCAAGCTGCAGTTCATGCAATCCAGCGGCGGCCTGGCAGACGCCCGCGCTTTCCAGGGAAAGGACAGCATCCTGTCCGGCCCGGCCGGCGGCGTGGTCGGGATGGCGCGTACCAGCCAGCTGGCAGGCTTTGACAAGGTGATCGGCTTTGACATGGGCGGCACCTCGACCGACGTTTCCCATTTCACCGGCGAATTCGAACGGGTGTTTGACACCCAGGTCGCCGGCGTGCGCATGCGCGCGCCGATGATGAGCATCCATACCGTCGCCGCTGGCGGCGGCTCTATCCTGCATTTCGACGGCGCCCGTTACCGCGTCGGGCCCGACAGCGCCGGTGCCAACCCCGGGCCGGCATGTTACCGGCGCGGCGGCCCGCTGACCGTGACCGACTGCAACGTCATGCTCGGCAAGATCCAGCCGGCCTGGTTTCCGTCACTGTTCGGTGTGGATGGCAAGCAAGCGCTCGACCGCGATGTCGTGCAGCAGCAGTTCAGCGCAATGGCGCAGCAGGTGCAGCAGTCGACCGGCAAGCCGGTCACGGCCGAGCAAGTCGCCGCCGGCTTCATCGAAATCGCCGTCGCCAATATGGCCAATGCGATCAAGCAGATTTCGGTGCAGCGCGGGCACGACGTCACGCAATACGTATTGACTACCTTTGGCGGCGCCGGCGGGCAGCATGCCTGCCTGGTGGCTGATGCGCTGGGCATGCGCCAGGTTTTCATTCATCCGCTGGCCGGTGTGTTGTCCGCTTATGGCATGGGCCTGGCAGACCAGACCGCCATGCGTGAACAGGCAATTGAACAGCGGCTCGACGAGCACGCAATGCCGGTGCTGGCCCAGGCGTTGCAGGCATTGAGCACCGAAGCTGCCGACACCCTGCGCGCGCAGGGCGTGGCGGCGGCGCGAATACAAATCGCGCAGCGCGTTCACCTACGCTACGAGGGCACCGATACGGCGCTGGTCGTGCTCCATGCCGGCCAGGCGCAAATGCGCGCGCAATTCGAAGCCGCCTATCAGCAGCGCTTTGCCTTCCTGATGCCAGGCAAGGCCTTGATCGTCGAAGCCGTCTCGGTGGAGGCAAGCGGCGGCGGCGACGCGCCGCTTGAATCGCTGCTGCCGCAGGCGCCGCGCGCGACGCCACTGGTCGCAGACGCCCGTGTGCAGATGCACTGCGCCGATGCCTGGCACGACACCGGGCTGTACTTGCGCGCCCGCTTGCAGCCGGGCGACCGCATCGATGGTCCCGCCGTGATAGCGGAAGACAATGCCACCACCGTCGTCGAACCCGGCTGGCAGGCGCAGGTGACGCCCCACAATCACCTGGTCCTCAGGCGGGTGCTGGAGCGGCCGCAGCGGCAAGCCCCCGGCACCAGCGCCGATCCGGTCATGCTTGAAATATTCAACAACCTGTTCATGTCGATCGCCGGGCAAATGGGTTCGCGGCTGCAGAACACAGCGTACTCGGTCAACATCAAGGAGCGGCTCGACTTCAGTTGCGCCATCTTTGACGCTGACGGCAACCTGATCGCCAATGCGCCGCACATGCCAGTCCACCTGGGCTCAATGGGCGAGAGCATCAAGACCGTGATCCGCGACAATGCCGGCAGCATGGCGCCCGGCGACGTCTACATGCTCAACGATCCGTATCACGGCGGCACCCACCTGCCTGACGTCACCGTCATCACGCCGGTATTCGACCAGGCCGGTGAGGACTTGCTGTTCTACGTCGGTTCGCGCGGCCATCATGCCGATATCGGCGGCACCACGCCGGGCTCGATGCCGCCCGACTCCACCGTGGTCGAAGAAGAAGGTGTGCTGATCACCAATTTCAAGCTGGTCGCCAATGGGCGCCTGCGTGAACAGGAATGCCGCGCGCTGCTTGCCAGCGCCAGGTATCCGGCCCGCAACCCGGACCAGAACCTGGCCGACCTGCGGGCACAGGTCGCTGCCAACCAGAAAGGCGTCGACGAGCTGCGGCGCATGGTTGCGCATTTCAGCCTGCCCGTAGTGCAGGCCTACATGCAGCACGTGCAGGACAATGCCGAAGAGGCCGTGCGCCGCGTGATCACGCAGCTGAAGGACGGCAGTTTCGAAGTCCCGCTCGACAATGGCGCAATCATCCGGGTCGCGATTCGGGTCGATCGCGCGCAACGCAGCGCCGAGATCGATTTCACCGGCACCTCGCCCCAACAGACCAATAACTTCAACGCCCCTTCCGCCGTCTGCATGGCGGCCGTGCTGTACGTGTTCCGCACGCTGGTGGATGACGACATCCCGTTGAATGCCGGATGCCTGAAGCCGCTGAAGGTCATCATTCCACCGGCATCGATGCTCAATCCGCGCTATCCGGCTTCGGTCGTATCCGGCAACGTGGAAACCTCCAGTTGCATCACCAATGCGTTGTACGGCGCACTGGGCAACCTGGCCGCATCGCAGGGCACCATGAACAACTTCACCTTTGGCAATGCGCACTATCAATACTATGAAACTGTGGCTGGCGGCTCCGGCGCCGGGCCAGGTTTTGACGGCACCGACGTGGTCCAGACCAACATGACCAATTCACGCCTGACCGATCCGGAAGTGCTCGAATTCCGATTCCCGGTCCGACTCGAAAGCTATGCGATCCGTGCCGCATCCGGCGGCGCCGGTCACTGGCACGGCGGCAACGGTGGCATCCGCAAGGTCCGCTTCCTCGCGCCGATGACAGCGTCGATGCTGTCCAATAATCGCGTGCATGCCCCGTTCGGCATGGCCGGCGGCATGCCTGGCGCATGCGGCCGCAACAGTGTGGTGCGCAAGGACGGCACGGTAGAGGAACTGCCGCATGTGGCCCGCACCGAGATGCAGGCCGGCGACCTTTATGTGATCGAAACACCAGGCGGCGGGGGTTACGGCCCGGTGCAGGCGGACGGCCAGGCATGAAGCAAGCGATCCGTTGGCCGGCGTCCCCGCCCTTGATGTTACCGCTATGGCTGCTCGCAGCGGTGGCGTCGGTGTTCGCGCTTGGCGGACTCGGCAACTTCGCCATCCTCGACAACAACGAAGGCCTGTACGCTGCGATTGCGCGCGAAATGCTGTCTTCCAACGACTGGCGCGCCTGGGTCATTCC
The DNA here is from genome assembly GCF_030645335.1 of Lacisediminimonas sp. Classification (GTDB taxonomy): domain Bacteria; phylum Pseudomonadota; class Gammaproteobacteria; order Burkholderiales; family Burkholderiaceae_D; genus Lacisediminimonas. Next base: position 10,197 of record NZ_JAUSNH010000069.1, read on the forward strand.
GCACCTGAACGGCTTGCCCTACATGGAGAAGCCGCCCTTGCTTTACTGGCTCACTGCCATCTCGTTTGCATTGTTCGGTTACGTGGAATGGGCCGCGCGCCTGGCGCCGGCGCTGTCGTCCCTGGCCTGCGTGGCGCTGCTTTGCTGGTTCGGCCGTCGCACCGGGCACGAGAGGGAGGGGCGGCTGGCGGCCTTGATCTTTGCCACCGGCGTCGGTGTGCTGGCCATGTCGCGGGTGCTGATGTTCGACATGCTGCTGACTGCATTGCTGACTGCCGCGCTGTTCAATGCCTGGTTATTCCTCAAGGCGGGACGGCGCGCCAGCTTGCGCTGGGCTTATGCGGCACTGGCGCTGGCGGTGCTGACCAAAGGGCTGGTGGCGCTGGTGCTGTTTTCCTTGGCGTTGCTGGGCGCGCTGCTGGTCGTGCGGCAAGCCGGATTCTGGCGAAGCTTGTGGACAATGCTGGATCCGGTCGCACTCTTGATTTTCGCTGCGCTGGTGCTGCCCTGGCACGTTGCGGCCAGCAGCGTAGAGCCGATATTTGCCTGGTTCTATTTCTACAACGAACATGTGCTGCGCTTTCTCGGCAAGCGCGAACCGTATGACTATTACGGTGGCCCGTGGTGGTATTACTTGCCGCGCATGGTGATTTACCTGTTCCCATGGTGCTTCCTGTTGCTGCTCCGTTTTGCGGCGCCCGCAGGTCCACCGGCCGAGCCGGCGCTGCGCCGCTTCCTGTTGCTGGCCTGGCTGTTGCCGTTGCTGTTCTTTTCGGTATCCGGCGCCAAGGCGAATTACTACCTGGTCACCGTGATGCCGTTCGCCGCATTCCACCTGGCGCTGATGGTGTGCCAGCGTGACTGGCAGCACAGTCGGGTGCGCATGCTGCCGCCGATCATGATAGTGATTGCCTGCACATTGCTGGCGGCGGTCGCGATGACGCGAACCCTGCCGCAAGGCATTGTGATCCAGGGACTGGATGCGAAAACATTTCTGGTGCTCATGTTTGGCGGCGCCGGCTTGCTGGCGGGCGCACTTGCGGTGCTCGCCTGGACGCGCTCGGCGTGGAGCCTGGTCGCAAATGGTCTGCTGTCGCTCTGGTTTGCTGCAGCGTTGGGCCTGCTGCTGTGGGCGATGGAGCCAACGCTATCGAGCCGCGCGCTGGCGCAAAACCTGCAGCAGGAACATGCCGGTCGGCCGGTCTATATTTATCATGACTTCGAGCGCAAGTCGTCGCTGGCGTTTTACCTGGCGCAGCCGATCCACGTCGTTGAATCCGTCAGTGCGGACCTTTTCTGGGGCAATCGGCTGCGGATCAACGACATCATGGTCAGCGCTGCGCAATTCACGGCGGCGGCATCACGCACGCCGCTGGTGCTGGTCGTGACCGATGAATATCACGCGCAGTTCCTGGCGTGGGATGTGACGCGCAGGATGCGGCTGGTCAATCGCATCGGCAACGTGCGCGTTTATGTGAATTGAGGGATCGGCAGTCGCAGCGGGATTGCCGGTCCGGCGCAGTATCCAGATGCTTATTTCTGCTTGCGTCCTTGCGCCAGCCTGGCCGTGTGCTGCGCCAGCTGGCCGTAGAATTCGCCCAGCGCCGGGCGGTATGCGGCAAGGGCTTCCTGCTGCCTATCCACCATTTGCCACTCGCCGCGCGCAACCGGGCCCGACAGCGCCGCTTCCGGGCCGGCCCGGAAAATATTGTCCATCGTGTTGTGCATCAGCGGTTGCAACATCTGCAAGGCTTGTTCCCGCGGCACGCCCGCGCCCTCATAGGCTTGCAGCGCCGCATCGGCCAGCGTGACCAGGTAATTGGACGCGATGACTGCCGCCGCGTGATAGAGCGTCTTGTGCTCGGCCAGTATGGTAACCAGACGACCGCCGATCGCTTGAAATGCAGGATTGAGCACGGCCAGCGCGAGCGCTTGTCCTTCGACGCCGCACCAGGTGCCGGCAAAAGAACCCAGTACCTGGTTCGGCTGCGCGAAGCTGCGGATCGGATGAATGCTGGCGATACTGGCGCCGGCATTGGCGGCCGGCGCCAGTACGGCGGACGTCAGCGCGCCGCTGCAATGAAAGACGATCTGTCCGGAATGCCAATGGCCCGTAGCCGCCAGTTGCGCGCATACCAGGGGCAACTGGTCGTCGCCGGTGGCAATCAGCGTGATGTCGGCGCCAACCAGGCCTTGCAGGCCGGCCACGGCCCGACCGGCGCCGATGAAGGCGGTCGCCTGTGCTGCGCTGCCGGGTGTGCGGGTGACGATATCGGCAATCCTGAATATGCCATGCTCATTCCACAGCCGTCCCAGGCTGCGGCCCAGGTTGCCGGCGCCAATGATCGACAGCGTCTTGCGGTTGTCGATGGGCATGGTCATGGATCAGCCGAGTTGTTCCAGCGCTTCATGCTGGCCGAGCCACTCGCTTTCCAGCTTTTCCAGCTCGCGTGCGCAATAGGCCTGCTCGGCGACCAGGGCTTTCAGTGCGTCCTTGCGGTCGGCGTCGTAAATGTGCGGGTCGGCCAGTTTTGCATCGACGCCGGCCTTTAGCGCCTGTTGCCGGGCGATCTTTTCTTCCAGCCGTTTGATCTGCGATTCGATCGGCTTGCGCAATCCGGAGCGCCGTTGCCGCTCCTCGGCTTCCTGCTTTTTCTGTTCCTTGCGCTCCGCCGCCGTGACTGGCGCTACCGCCACCACCGGTGTAGAACTTGGCAGCGGGGCAGGGCTGCCGCCCGGTGTCAGCCGGGTCTTGAACAGCCAGTCGCGATAGTCGTCCAGGTCGCCGTCGAAGGGCTGCAACTGGCCGTCGGCGACGATCATGAATTCATCGGTGGTGGCGCGCAGCAAGTGGCGATCATGGGAAACCAGCACCAGCGTGCCTTCGAACTGCGCCAGCGCTTCGGTCAGTGCTTCGCGCGTTTCCAGGTCCAGGTGGTTGGTTGGCTCGTCCAGCAGCAGCAGGTTCGGCCGTTGCCAGACGATCAGCGCCAGCGCCAGCCGCGCTTTTTCGCCGCCGGAAAACGGTGCGATCGGGCTGCTGGCCATGACGCCGTTGAAATTGAAACTGCCCAGGAAATTGCGCAATTCCTGCTCGCGCACATTGGGCGCCAGGCGCGCCATGTGCCAGAGCGGCGATTCATCGTGGCGCAACATGTCGACCTGGTGCTGGTGGAAATAACCGATCACCAGGCCACGTCCGAAACGCGCTTCGCCCGACAGCGGCGCGAGTTCTCCGGCAAGGGTCTTGATCAGCGTCGACTTGCCGGCGCCGTTGACGCCAAGCAGGCCAATGCGCTGGCCGTTTTGCAGCGCGAAATTGATGCCGGTGACGACCCGTTTCTCGGTGCGGTCGTCGAGCCGGTAGCCGGTGTCGGCGTCTTCCATCACCATCAGCGGGTTGGGTGCGCTGGCCGGCTCCTTGAACTCGAACGAAAACTCGGCGGCTGCGCGCAAGGGCGCAAGTTCTTCCATGCGCGCCAGCGCCTTCATCCGGCTCTGTGCCTGCTTGGCCTTGCTGGCCTTGGCGCGGAAGCGGCTGATGAACGATTCCAGGTGCTCGCGCTGGCGGCCCTGCTTTTCAATCGCTGCCTGCGCCAGCACCATCTGCGCTGCGCGCTGCCGCTCGAAGGCGGAATAATTGCCGCTGTAGCGCTTGAGCTTGCGCTCGTCGATGTGCACGATCACGTTCACCACGCCATCGAGGAAGTCGCGGTCATGCGAAATGATGACCAGCGTGCCTTCATAGCGCTTCAACCAGTCTTCCAGCCACAGGATGGCGTCCAGGTCCAGGTGGTTGGTCGGCTCGTCCAGCAGCAGCAAGTCGGACGGACACATCAGCGCCTGCGCCAGGTTCAGGCGCATGCGCCAGCCGCCGGAGAAACTGGAAACCGGCTGGTTCATCTGGTCCGAACTGAAACCCAGGCCGGTCAGCAGTTGCTCGGCGCGCGAACGCACCGTGTAGACGCCGGCGTCGGCCAGCAAGCCATGCAGCTCGCCGACCCGGTTGCCGTGTTCGGCCTCGTCGGTCAGGTGTTCAGCATCGGCCAGTTGCTGTTCCAGCGCGCGCAAGCGATTGTCGCCGTCGATCGCATATTCAATTGCCGGGCGCGGCAGGGCTGGCGTCTCCTGGGCCACGTGCGCGACTTGCCAGCGCGCCGGAAAGTCAATGCTGCCCTGGTCGGAATGCAGTTCGCCGCGCAACAGTGCGAACAGGCTCGATTTGCCGGCGCCGTTGGGGCCGATCAGGCCGATATGGTCGCCCGGGTTGAGCGTCAGGTCGACGTTTTCAAATAGCGGCTTGAGCCCCCGCATCAGGCTAAGTTGCTGCAGTCGGATCATCGGTCAGGCTCTATGGCAATTGGTCGGCAGTGACCAGGAATACGGCGTCGTCGCCGGCGCTGGTCGACAGCCAGGTGAGTTCAAGCTGCGGGAAGGCTGCTTCCACGTTTTCCCGCTCGTTGCCGATTTCGACCACCAGCACGCCGCGCTCGGTCAGGCGGCTGCGCGCACCGGCAATGATCTGGCGCACCAGGTCCATGCCGTCGTCGCCGCCGGCCAGCGCCATCTGCGGTTCGTGCAGGTATTCCGGCGGCAGCGCCTTCATCGACTGCGCATTGACGTAGGGCGGGTTGGAAACGATCAGGTCGAACTTGCGGGCCGGCGGCAGCGCGTCGTACAGGTCAGACTGGTGCAGCGTGACCTGGTCCTGAAGCTGGTAATCCTTCACATTGCGCGCGGCGACCTGCAAGGCGTCGGCCGACAGGTCGACCGCGTCGACCTGCGCATTGGGGAATACCTGGGCCAGCATGATCGCCAGGCAGCCGGAACCGGTGCACAGCTCCAGCACATGAGCCACCGCATCCGGATCAGCGATCCAGGGCTGGAATTGCTCGGGGATCAGTTCCGCAATGAACGAACGCGGCACGATCACGCGCGTGTCAACATAAAAACGGTAGTCGCCCAGCCAGGCTTCGTTGGTCAGGTAGGCAGCAGGCACGCGCTCCACCGTGCGGCGCTCGATGACGTTGAGCAGCGACTCGATTTCATCGGGCAACAAGCGAGCGTCCAGGAACGGCTCGAGCGTGTCGAGTGGCAGGCGCAGCGTGTGCAGCATCAGGTAGGCCGCTTCGTCGTAAGCGGAGGCGCTGCCATGTCCGAATGACAATTCGGCGCGGCTAAAGCGAGTGACGGCATAGCGCAGCACGTCGCGCAGGGTCTGGAAGGGTGTTTGCATCATCTGGAGGCCCGTTGCAGGCGAACGGGCAGGGAAACGATTTTCAAGGGCGAAGGATACGCGATGCGAGCAAATCCTGCCGAAAAATCGGGCGC
>NZ_JAUSNH010000072.1 GCF_030645335.1 Lacisediminimonas sp.
GCATCGAGCCGGGCCATGTGCTGGCCATCGTCGGCCCCAGCGCATCGGGCAAGTCTTCGCTGGTCAAGAGCCTGGTGGGCATCTGGCGCCCGGCGCAGGGCTCGGTACGGCTGGACAGCGCCGACCTGGCCGACTGGGCGCGCAACGGCCTTGGCAAGTACATCGGCTATGTGCCCCAGGACATTGACTTCTTTGAAGGGTCGGTTGCGGAAAACATCGCCCGCCTCGGCCAGCCCGATCCGGAGATGGTGGTGAAGGCGGCGATCCGGGCCGGCATCCATGAAATCGTCCTGACGCTGCCGCAGGCCTATGACACCATGCTCGGCGAGAACGGCCACATCCTGACCGGCGGACAGCGGCAACGACTGGCGCTGGCACGCGCGCTGTATGGCGATCCTTGCTATGTGGTGATGGACGAACCCAATGCCAGCCTTGACGAGGCCGGCGAACGCTGCCTGGTGCAGGCGATCCGCACACTGAAAGCGGCCCGGGCCACTGTCGTGTTCACCACCCATCGTCCGGAACTGATCCACGCCGCCGACCACCTGCTGGTGCTGGCGGGGGGCAAGCAGGTCGGCTTTGGCAACGTATCCGACATGCTGACGGCGGCTCGCAAGCTGCGCGAGGCAAGGCCGGCGGCAGCGCCAGCCGGCAACCAGGCCGCAGGAGAGGCAGCATGAAACACCCGGGCCATGAAGTGGAAGCGGTGCGCCGCGCGGCGGCGCAAGCCGGTCCGGCCAAAGGCATTGGACGCCTGCTGCAGCAACTCAATCCGTACGACCCTGATCGCCTGAAGGTGGATGACATACAACCGATCCGGATCGAGGAGTCCCGCACGCGCAGCAAGGCGGCCCGGATGGTAGTGGTGTCGTTCATCGGCTTCGCCATCTGGGCCGTGCTGGCGCCGATCGATTCCGGCGCCAATGTCACCGGCACGGTCGTGGTCATGGGCAACCGCAAGGCAGTGCAGCACCCGAGTGGCGGCGTGGTCGAGTCGATCGCCGTGCGCGAGGGGTCGGTAGTGCGCAAGGGCGACGTGCTGCTGAGGCTGAACCAATTGGCGATCGACGCTGCGCTCAACAGCAACGAACTCGACTACATCAACAGCCTGGCGGCTGAAAGCCGCCTGATGGCCGAGCGCAACGACAGCAGGGCGATCGTGTGGATGCCGGAGCTGGACTCGTTTGCAAACGACCCGCGCGCGCAGGAAGCGCGCTTGCAACAGGCGCGGCTGTTCATGTCACGACGTAACGAGATACAGGGCCAGTTGCGCATACTCAACGAGCAGATCGCCGGCTTGTCGGGACAGGCGAGCGAACTGGAAAAGGTGATTGCCGCCCGCAGCAAGCAGTCCAGCCTGATGTCGCAGGAAGCAGTCAGCAACAAGCAGCTCGCAGTGGAGGGCTTCGTGCCGATGGTACGGGTCAGCGAACTGGAACGCGCGCACAGCGACCTGCAGGCAAGCGTCGCCAACGCCAGCTCGGAACTCGGCAAGGCGCGCTCCGGCATTGCCGCCACCCGCTTGCAGCTGCTGCAGACGCTTGCTGTCTATCGCCGCGACCTGGAAGTGCAGCTGGCGGAAACGAAGAAGCTGCGCGGTGCGGTGCGGGCGAAGGTGGAGTCGCTGAAATTCGACATGAGCCTGACCGATGTGCGCGCCCCGGTCAGCGGTACTGTGGTGGCGCTGAAGACCAATACCGTGGGCGGCGTGATCCAGGCCGGCACAGTCCTGATGGAAGTGGTCCCCGACGACCAGGAACTGATCATCGAAGCGCAGGTGCCACCCGCAATGATCGACAAAGTCAGGGTGGGCCTGCCGGCTGACATGCGCTTCACCGCATTCAACCTGAACACCACCCCGGTCATTCCAGGCGAAGTGCGGCTGGTCGGCGCGGACCGCCTGCCGGGCACCACCAGGGAGCAGCCCAATGAGTACTACCTGGCACAGATCAAAACGACGCAGGATGGCCTGCGCATGCTGGGCGCGCTGAAGGTGCAGGCCGGGATGCCGGTCGACGTGGTGATCAAGACTGGCGAGCGCAGCTTCATGAGCTACCTGGTCAAGCCACTGACCGACCGATTCGCGATGTCATTCAAAGAACATTGAACAAGGCGAGGAATCAATGACTGTGATCATCGAACACAAGCCGGCGGCCAGGAAGCGCACGGCCAGGCCTGCGCCCCACCCTGCCAACCCGCCAGGGACGATCACTGCGCCCGAAACGCCGCTTGCTGCACGACCGGCCTGCGCGGCGGCAAGCGTCCTGCCAGCCCCGGCAGCCGCCAGTCGGCGCTCGCGCAGCCCGCGCCACAGCCAGGCCCGCAGCGCACCCGGCCCGGACACACCGCGGGTATTCCAGATCTGGTACCGGCATGACCAGCGATACGGTCTCGACCCGGCATTCGAGCCCTATGACAACAGTGCTGAAAGCAGCGCCTTGCTGGAGTTCCGGGTGTTCGTTGAGTTGTCGCAGCGCGCCGACCTGCAGCAGATTGCGTTATGGGGGGCACTGTCATGGAAATTCGGCCAGAAAACCGGGCTGTCCGGCCAGGAGTTCCTCGGCCGGATTGCAGGCCAGCCGGGGTACGACGCCTACTATTGCAACCCGCACGCGGACATGGAAGCGCTGTACCACAACATGTGGCTGCAGGGAGAGACCGCGCACCCGAATTTCCTGGCGCTGTGCCGCGAAGTGTTTGACGTGGCAGGCTTGCCGGCCAGCCTGCTGGTTGAAATCCAGCCAGCGGAGGAATTCGCTTCTTGCAACTACATTGTTGCAACACCGGCGTTCTGGAAACGCTATGTCGGCTTTGTCAGCCGGGTATTGCTGGCAGCCGACCGCAAGCTCTCGCCCACCGCGCGCGCCATCCTGTATTCGCCGAACGCCGATCCTGGCAGCGCGCATGGCAACGCCAGTTACATTCCGTTCCTGGTCGAACGGCTGTTTGCGGTATTCCTGCGCACCGAAGGACGCGATTTGCGGGCCCGCAAGATTGCAGTCAATGGCGCTGGCCTCAACGCACACGTGAAACTGCTGGGCGAGATGAAGTCCTTTGCCTTGAGCTCGGGCTCGATGTGGATGGCTAGCTGCTGGATCAACTACCGCAACCTCTATCTCGACAAGCTGTACGGCAACGGCTGGTCGCGCAAGTTCATGCGAGCGCTGACACCGGCCGAGGTGGTGCTCGGCGGATCCCGCCCCGCCCGCCGGCAAGCGCCGGCCCCTGCCTGAAAACCGCATGCCAGGCACCCTGGAACGAATAGCCGGAGTCACCGAAGATGCTGAGCGCTGATCTCTCCATTGCCGTACCGGCCGCCGCCGGATCATGCAGCCGGGCGCGGGCGCCACTGCCGTCGCGCGCGATGTTCTGGGGGCCATCGTGCCTGCTGCCCTCGCCGTTCCAGCAGCATGCGCCGTTTGCATTCTGGCTGGCCGAGTCACTGCAGCCGGCAAGCTTCGTCGCGCTGGGCGCTCGCGGGATGACGGCGCACCTGTCAGTCTGCCAGGCTGTGCAACGCCTGGAACTGGATGCACGCTGCCTTGCCGTGGATGTGATTGATGGTGGATCCGAAATTGATGATGGCCGGCGCCGTGACCCGAGCGACGCCGATGCCGATGCCCAGGGCAGGGCCTGGCATGACCGGCACTACAGCGGATTTTCGCAGGTGCGCCGAGAACCCGCGCAAGACAGCATTACGTATCACATCGAAGATGCTGATGGTGA
>NZ_JAUSNH010000085.1 GCF_030645335.1 Lacisediminimonas sp.
AATATCCAACAGTGAACCGATCCAGGCAGCGGTCGCCGCGCCATGGGCCTGAGTACCGAATGGGCTGCCCATGCCGGGCTCTTGCTGATGTTCGCGCTCGGCCTGCGGCATGGCCTGGACCCCGACCATATTGCCTGCATCGACAGCCTCACCTGGCGCTCGATTGAAAGCGGCGGCGGGTTGGCGCGCTGGGTCGGTACGCTGTTTGCGCTTGGCCATGGGCTGGTGGTCACGCTGGTTGCGGTATTGCTGGGGCAACTGGCCGTGAGCGTACCGATTCCGCCCGGGATTGCGACGATTTTCGATTGGCTGCCGACCCTACTGCTGGTCGCCGTTGGCGTACTGAACCTGCGCGAACTGCTGTCGCCGGGCCGGCATTACCAGGTCCGCGGCTGGATATCGGGATTGATTCCAGGGCGCTTGCGCCAGCGTTCCGGGCCGCTCGGGGTCGTGTTGGTCGGAATGCTTTTTGCTGTCGTGTTCGACACCGCAACGCAAGCCTCGATGTGGGCCTACGCCACCACGGTGCAAGGAGGCAGCATGGCGGCGATGGTGGCCGGCCTGGCCTTCACGCTGGGCATGGCAATGACCGATACGATTGACGGCCGGCTGCTGTGCGGCGCAGCGCGGCGGGCAGGCAATAGTGAGGGCAGCGGGCGGCACCGGCGCGCGCTGGGTATGCTGATCGTCTGCATGTCATTCGGTGCTGCGCTCTATCGGATCATCGCCGCCTTCGAGCCGGATGCGGAATTGGATGAATTGACCTACTCGGCGATCGGCCTGTTGCTGTTCCTGGTCATGTTTGCCGCCTGGGCCTGGACCTTCCTCGCGCGCAGCGAAAAGAGGCCTGCGCAGCGTGCGGCAAAAATCTCTTAGTGAACTAAGCACTATCCTGCTGCCTGAACCCGGCGTCCACCCGGCGCGCAGGCTGCACCAAGCTTGCACCGCTTTGGAGAGCAGCACCAGAACGAGTCGTGCAAATGTCGTTTTGCTCCCGATTCGGGCGCAATGCATCCCTCCGTATTCGTGGCGCGGCGTGGCACAGCATTTGCTAATGCCACAGTATGCAAAATCCAACTCGCCTGTACGCAATTGCCGACGACCGCCAGTCCGAGGCCGCCACCGCAATGCTGCAGATCAGCGCAGTCAGCCACACCTATTCCTCGACGACTGCAAGCACACTTGCGCTCGATGGCATTGACCTGAACATCGCGCCAGGCGAGTTCGTCGCGATCGTCGGCTCATCCGGTTGCGGCAAAAGCACCTTGCTGCGCATAGCCGCCGGTCTGATGACGCCTTCGCTGGGCGCAGCGCTGGTAGATGGCGCGGTAGTGACCGGTCCGCGTCCCGACGTTGGCGTGATTTTCCAGGACGCGGTGATGCTGCCCTGGTTTTCAGTCCTGGAGAATGTCGTGCTGCCGATTCGCGCAGCGGGCGGCAACCTGACCAAGGCGCGCCGGCACGCCGCCGAATTGCTGGATCGGGTCGGCCTGGCGGGCTTCCACGATGCCGCACCGTCGCAACTGTCCGGCGGCATGCGGCAACGCGCCGCCATCGTGCGCGCGCTATTGTCCAAGCCGCGCTTGCTGCTGATGGACGAGCCGTTCGGCGCACTCGATGCCCTTACACGCGAGCAAATGAACCTGGAACTGGCGCGCATCGCCGAGCAAAGCGGGTGTGCCGTGCTGCTGATTACGCACAGTATTTCCGAAGCGGTGTTCCTGTCGGACCGCACCATCGTCATGACGCCGCGGCCGGGACGGATTGCCGAGGAAATCGCCGTGCCGCTTCCGCGCCCGCGGGCCGCCACCACCATGCTCCATCCTGAATTTTCAGCCCTGTGCCACCAGGTACGCGGCCATTTTGATGGCAAAGGGGAATGAGCGATGACTGAGGCGGTCAATAAAATGCCGGCGACGCGCCGATTGCCGGCCAGGTTTTCGCGCTTGCTGGACCGGTTGGCGCGCTACGGCATCCTGCTGTTGCTGGTCGCCGCGTGGGAAGCCATCGTGCGCGGCTTCAATGTATCGCCGCTGACCTTCGCCAAGCCGAGCGACATTGCGGTAGCCATCTTGCGCGGCATGGAGCGCGGGCTGTACTGGGAGCATTTGGGCGTCACCGTGTTCGAGATGGTGGTCGGTTTCATTATCGGCAGCTCGCTGGGCTTCGTGCTCGGTGTGGTGGTCAGTGAATTCGGCCGTCTCGGCAAGCTGCTGTTCCCCTCTCTGGTGGCGGTGCAGTCCCTGCCCAAGGTCGCGGTTGCGCCCTTGATCATCATGTGGTTCGGATTCGGCCTGGAGTCGAAGATTTTCGTGGTGGCGCTGATCACGTTTTTTCCGGTCCTGATCAATACGCTGAGCGGACTGTCGATCGTGGACAGCGCACGAATCGACCTGATGAGGGTGATCTTGGCCAGCCGCTGGCAGACCTTCATCTATGTGCGCTTGCCATCCGCCGCGCCTACCATATTCGCCGGCCTGAACGTGGCCGTGGTGCTGGCATTGACCGGCGCCATCGTTGCCGAGTTCGTCGGCGCCCAGCGCGGCCTGGGCGTGCTGGTGTTGCAGGCGCAGGCCAACCTCGACACGGCCGGCATGTTCGCCATCCTGATTTTCCTGGCCAGTATCGGCCTGGCCGCCAACCTCGGCATCCGCACCCTGGAGCGTCGTGTCGTGTACTGGGCCCAGCGCCGGGACAGCGAGCCATGAGCGACGCCTTTGCCCAGGCGCTGGCGCGCCAGGCGCAGCAGTTGCAGGACGCCTGTACCGCATGCGGTCGCTGCTTCGAGATTTGTCCGATGCCAGCGCCGGCCGGTATTGGCGCCAGTGATCCCGGGGCAGTCACGGCCGGCGTGCTCGATATCCTGCGTGGCGGCCCCGGCACAGCGCAGGCGCAGCGCTGGACCGAGGTCTGCTCGGGCAGCGGCACCTGCATTCCGCATTGTCCGGAGGCGGTCAACCCGCGTCTGTTGCTGTCGCTTGCCGGACTGACGCTGAAAAAGCGGGCCAGCGCCGAAGAAAGTCGACTGAAAGGCGGACAGGCATTCGCGGCGATGACCAGGGGCGTGCGGGTGCTGCCGCGGCTGCAGCTTGAGCCCGAGATGCTGGCCCGGCTTTCGGCAAAGCCCGAACCCGGCGCCGCGCCGGACTTTGTTTTTTACACCGGATGCCAGGTCCTGAAGACACCGCATATCGTGCTGTTATGCCTGGACATACTCGATGCGCTGGAGGTCCGGTATCAGGTCATGGGCGGCCCGGGCGAC
>NZ_JAUSNH010000092.1 GCF_030645335.1 Lacisediminimonas sp.
TGCGTGAAGGCGACGATGCGCCGTTCCTGCTGGAGATCAACACCTCGCCTGGCATGACAGGTCATTCGCTGGTGCCGATGTCGGCCAAGGCCGCGGGCCTGAGTTACGAAGATCTTTGCGTCCAGATCCTGGGCCTGGCGCGGCTGGAGCTGCATGCCGGCCCGTCCGCCAACATCACAGGAGCGAACTAGTCGCCATGTGGCACGACATCAAATTGCTCAATGCAACGGCCGGCGCGCTATTGGCGTTGACGCTGGTAGCCGTGCTGGGCGCGGCCCTGTGGTGGGTGGCGCAGCGGCCGATGTTCACATTGAAGTCGATCCAGGTCGAGGCCACGGCGCAGGGGACGCTGCGCCATATCAGTACGTCGACGGTGCGGGCCACGGCGCTGCCGCGCATCAAGGGGAATTTCTTTACGGTCAACCTGGACGGCGTGCGCGCTGCGTTCGAATCGGTGCCCTGGGTGCGCAAGGCGACGGTGCGGCGCGCCTGGCCCAACGGCCTGGTCGTGACGGTGGAAGAACACCAGCCCCTGGGCACCTGGGGCGACGACGGGCGCTTGCTGTCGGTTGCCGGTGATATTTTTACCGCCAACCTGGCCGAAGCGGAAGAACATGGCGACCTGCCGGCGTTCATCGGGCCGCTCGGCAGCGAGCGGGAAGTCGTCACGCGGTATCACGATTTCCAGCAATGGTTCGCCGTTGCCAAACTCAAGCCGGAAAAAGTCAGCCTGTCGGGACGTTATGCCTGGTCCGTCAAGCTCAGCAATGGCATGACGGTGGAGTTGGGAAGAGAGCAGAGCCGGGATACGCTCAAGGCACGGGTGGAACGCCTGGTCAACATCTATCCGCAACTGCTGGCACGGTTGCAGGACCGCATTGAAAGCGTCGACATGCGTTATCCGAACGGCCTTGCGCTCAGGGCGCATGGGCTGAACCTGAAGCAGGAAATCAAAAAGAAGTGAAGCGATAAAAAATGACAAAAGACGCGAAGAACCTGATCGTCGGACTCGATATTGGCACCTCCAAGATTGTCGCCGTGGTGGCTGAAATCATGCCCGACGGCCGGCATGAGGTGATCGGCCTGGGCCAGCATAGTTCCAAGGGACTGAAGAAAGGCGTGGTGGTCAACATCGAGGCCACGGTGGACTCGATACAGCGAGCGCTGGAGGAGGCCGAACTGATGGCCGACTGCAAGATTCGCAACGTCTATACCGGCATTGCCGGCAACCATATCCGCAGCTTCAATTCCAGCGGCATGGTGGCGATCAAGGACAAGGAAGTGACCGCCGCCGACGTCGCTCGCGTGATAGAGACCGCCAAGGCGGTCAACATCCCGACCGACCAGCAGTTGCTGCATACGGTGCCGCAGGAATTCATTGTCGACAGCCAGGAAGACGTGCGCGAGCCGATCGGCATGAGCGGCATCCGGCTTGAAGTGAAAGTGCACATCGTGACTGGCGCGGTGTCTGCGGTGCAGAACATCGTCAAGTGCGTGCGCCGCTGCGGGCTGGAAGTGTCCGACCTGATCCTGCAGCCGATGGCGTCCGCCGACGCCGTCCTGACGGCAGACGAGAAGGAACTGGGCGTGGTGCTGGTGGACATTGGTGGCGGCACCACCGACATCGCCATTTTTACCGAGGGTGCGATCCGGCACACTGCGGTGATCCCGATTGCCGGCGACCAGATCACCAACGACATCGCGATGGCCTTGCGTACCCCCACCGCCGAAGCTGAAGAAATCAAGTTGCGCTACGGCGTGTGCAAGCAAGTGCTGGCCGATCCGGGCGAATCGATTGAAGTGCCGGGCCTGGGCGACCGCAGCCCGCGCACGCTGTCGCGGCAGGCGCTGGCGGCCGTGATCGAACCGCGAGTCGAGGAATTGTTCACGCTGGTGCACCAGGTGGTGCGCGAGTCAGGCTACGAGGAAGTGCTGTCGTCCGGCATCGTGCTCACTGGCGGCACCGCGATGATGCCAGGCATGGTTGAACTGGCAGAAGACATTTTCCTGAAGCCGGCCCGGCTGGGCATGCCCGACTATTCGGGGCAACTGGCCGATGTCGTGCGCAGTCCGCGTTACGCCACCGTGCTCGGGCTGCTGCTGGAAGCGAAAAAACAGTATTTGCGCGGGCACATCGTGCACCGCCAGCAAGGATCTGCCAATGCGGTATGGGAGCGCTTGAAAGAGTGGTTCCTGGGGAATTTTTAAAAGTCGCATCCAAGAAGTCTTATTTACTTAACCGCAGCTGGCAGTAGCTAGGCGTCACACCGCGTGATGCCTATCTACTGAAAACTGCACTACACAAGGGGAGCATGATGGAAATTGACATGATCGACATCGCATCAGGCGGCACTGTCATCAAGGTGGTCGGCGTAGGTGGTGCAGGCGGCAATGCCGTCCAGCACATGATCAACAAGGGTGTACACGGCGTGGAATTCATCTGCGCCAATACCGATGCGCAGGCGCTGAAGAATTCGAAGGCGCACAATATCATCCAGATCGGTGACAGCGGACTCGGTGCGGGCATGCGGCCTGCAGTCGGGCGGCAGTTGGCCGAAGAAACCCGCGCGCGGATCGAAGATGCGCTGCGCGGCGCGCACATGGTGTTCATCGCAGCCGGCA
>NZ_JAUSNH010000098.1 GCF_030645335.1 Lacisediminimonas sp.
TGCCGGCGTCATCATCAGCGTTGCCGATGCCCTGGATCCGCGGGTCAACGCGATCGGCGGCGTGCAGGAAGCGGGTGTGTCGTCGAGCCGGTTCAACAACCTGAGCGGTGCGACCGTGATCGTGCAGGACAGCACGCTGGAACTGGGCCCGGGTTCGCATGCAGGCGCCTTGCAGCTCAACGCCACTGGCGCGGCTGATACCAAGCTCACGTTCTATCACTATGGCGGCGTGGTCGACCTCAATGCCGGCACCACCATTTCCGAATCGCGCACCAATGGCGGCCTCACCACGGTGCAATTCGGTAATCCGAAATCGTCTTCTTCAGGCGATGCCGCAGGGATGACCAGGGTCAACACCAACCTGACACTCGACAAGGTGATCCTGGGTAGCGGCACGCTGGCGGGCAGCGCCGGCCTGACGGCCACCAACCTGGACTGGCAGGGCGGCACCATCAGTGGCAGCATCGAGGATCCGGCCTTCAATGTCACCAATCTGTCCACCGGTGGATCACTCACCCTTGAAGGCAGGACACTGAACCTGCTGGCGGGCGGCAGCGGCACGGCGGCGACATCGGCCACGCTGGCCATCAGCGAGTCGGGCGTCCTCAACAGTGCCGGAAATGTGACGCTGGGGGATGTCGTCAATGCCGGCGCAGTGCATGTCAGCGGCGGCCGGCTCGGCACGGCCAGCTTCACGAATTCTGGCCGTGCAGGACTCGCCAATGGCGCCACGCTGGCCACCACTGCCGCCGGATTCACCAACCTGGAAGGCGGGTCGCTGGCCGGCAATGGCACGGTCGACACCGGCCAGCATTACCTGGTCAATAGCGGTCGCCTTGCCGCAGGCGGGCAGGAGGGCATCGGTACGCTGGCGGTGCAGGGCAACTTGCAACAGAGCGCCACAGGCGTGACCGAAATCGAGCTCGGCAGCGGCGGCCAGTTCGACCGCTTGTCGGTGAGCGGGAATGTCTTGCTGGATGGCCGGCTGGCCGTGTCCTTGCTGAATTCAACCAGCCCGGCCATCGACGATTCGCGGATTTTCCTGACCATGGGCGGTGCGCGCTCGGGAAGTTTTGCCTTAACCGATGCGCCGACCGGCCTGCAAGCCGGCTATAGCTTATTTGCAGGCGAGGCTGCGCGCCTGACCATGCTTCCCACGAGCGCGACCAGCTATTTCAACAATGCCGGGGGTGACTTCAGTTGGAGCAACCAGGCCAACTGGGCCGGCAGCGTGCTGCCGGGCGCGTCAGACGACGTCTGGATCGACGCTGGCAGCACCATCCGCCACAGCAGCGGTATCGATAGCATCGGCAAGCTCAGGCTGCAGAGCGCTACCCCGCTGTCGGTCAGCGGGGGATCGCTGTCGGTCGGCGGCACCAGTACCATCGACGGCACGCTGACCGTGACCAGCGGCGGAACCTACACGGCAAACGGCGCCGTCAGTGGCAGCGGCACGCTGCAATTGGCCGGCGGCAGCGCCATACTGAATGCGGCGACCTCGTTGCCGACGCTGGCGATCAGTTCGGGCACGGTCAGCGGTAGCGGTTCGCTGGCTGTGACGCGTTCGTTCAGCCAGACCGGTGGCGCCTTCAACATGCCGGGGACGGTCACGTTGACCCAGCGCAGCGGCAACCTGTCAATTGCCAACATGATTGCCGGCGACCTGAAGCTGATTGCCGCAGCCGGTGCGATCAGCCAGACCGCAGGGCTGCGTGCCAGCTCACTGCAAACCAGCTCGACCGCCGGTACGGTGCTGACGAATACCAACAACCGGATCACCAGCTTCAAGGGCAGCAACGCCTTCACCGGCAATATTGCGCTGCTCAATGTATCGAGTCCGTCCAGCCTGACACTGAACGGCATCACGAACAACGCCCCTGGCGGCAACATCAGCATCGACAACACCGGCGGCGTCATCAACAACGCACCGATCGTTACTACCACCGGCGGGGTTTCGTTGATTGCACGCAGCCCGCTGGTGGTGAATGCGCCGATTTCGGCCGGCAGCAATGTCACCCTCCAGGCCATGTCCAGTACCGGCGGCAACGACAACCTGACGATCAACAGCAGCGTTGCGTCAACCAGCGGCTCGCTGCAGCTGTCGGCCGGTAGCGCATTGTCGGTTTCTTCCACTGGCAGCTTGTCGGTCACCAGCGGAACCATCGGGCTGACTTCGATCAGCGGCACTGTTACCGTTGCGGATCCGACCAAGATTGTCGGCGCCATACCGTCAATCACCGCACCGCCGCCGGTCACTGCGCCGGTCACCGCGCCAGTCACGACCGTCACCACGAATACCACTGTGGCGGCGGCAACCACGACCATCGTCGATTCAACCAACAAGACATCGACCCAGTCGTCACCAACGACGACCGGCAGCGCCAGCAACACCGTGGTTCCTGTCGTATCGAGCACGACCGGCAGCACCAATACCTTGACCCTGGCAGGCGACCAGACGATCGGTGGCACCACGGGCAGCTTCGGTGGCTCGGGCGCGGCACCGGCAGCCGACACCGGCGGCAGCTTTGCCGGTAGCGCCGGCACGACCGTCATGGCCAGCAATGACAGTACATCCAGCCCTGCCAGTTCATCGAGTTCATCCAGCGCAAACAGTTCGGAGTCCCCGGCCGCGTCGTCATCAAGCAGCCAGTCATCGTCGGACAGCGGCAGCAAGAAAGACGAAAAATCTGCCAAAGAGGACAAGTCCGAAAAGCAGGAGAAAAAGTCGCAAACAGCCACCAAGTCGGCGCGAAAATCATTGCCGGTTTGTAGCTGAGGATGATGCAAATGAAAAACGCCACACGCTGGCTGCAAGCCGTGCTGTTTGCCCTGGGCCTGGCCTTGGTCGTGCCTGCAGGCGCCGCCGAACCGGTGGCGCGCATTACCCACCTGTCAGGACTGGTGACCGCCAAGAGTGCCACCGGCGCGACCCGATCGCTTTCAGTGCGCTCCGAGATCATGCAAGGCGACACGCTGACCACCCACAAGGAAACCTACGTTCGCCTGAAATTCATGGACGATGCAGAAGTCGTCTTGCGTCCGGAATCCCAGTTGGTGGTGTCGGCTTACGCCTACGACGCAGCCAAGCCGCAGGGCGACAACGCAGCGCTCAACATGCTCAGGGGCGGTCTGCGGGCCGTCAGCGGGCTGATCGGCAAGCGCAACAAGGATGCCGTTTCGTACACCACGCCAACGGCGACCATCGGTATCCGGGGCACGCACTTTGGCGCGCTGTTCTGCAACAATGATTGTGGTGGTGTGCCAACGGTCAGCGGCAGGCCGCCGCCGAATGGCTTGCATGTGGATGTGACCGACGGCGCTATCTCGGTGCGCAATGGCGGGGGCACGCAATTGATCAATAGCGGACAGTTCGGCTTCGTGCGCGACAGCACAACGCCACCCACCGTCGTGCCGCCGCAGCAGGGTGTGCAGGTGACCATGCCGCCGTCGATCAGCCAGAACCAGGGCACCGGCAAGGGCGTGGCGGATTCGAAGGACAATCAGTGCGTGGCGCAGTGAGGCGTTATCTCAAAGGGCATCCTTTGGGGCGGTCGCCTAACATTTGATCGTTGCCAGCCGATGAAGCGGCTCGCGAGAAGTGTAAAGATTGTCGTTGGTCCCGCCGACAGGAATCGAACCTGTATCTAGCGCTTAGGAGGCACTCGTTCTATCCATTGAACTACGGCGAGGGACGCTGATTTTACCCGGTTTACAGGCTTCATTTTCTCTGTGTCGCTTCACCGCTATCATCAAGTTTCACTTAATCAGTGGTACAAAATGGCACGGCGGATGGTTCATGGCGACACTTGAGAGAATCGGCACTTCCTGGTGCGCACGAGTCAGGCGAAAAGCTCACAAGCCGCTGACCAAAACCTTCCGAACCCAAGCGCAAGCCGATGTGTGGGCCACCCAGCGCGAAGCAGAGATGGCACGCGCCGAGATTGTATCAGAGGCCGGGTCGCTGACTGTCTGCGAACTGATCAATTCCTATCGGCATCTGCGCGACAAGGCTCGCCCGATGACCTGGTAGCGGCAGGCGGGAGCTTATCAGCCTGCCTGAAAAAACGGTAGGGCAGTAATGCCGCAGTCCTGCGGGATTTCCAGCGTCGTCCGGGCTGGCAAGACGATGGTGACCAATGCGCCATTCCATTCGAATGAGAGCGCCTTGTATTGAATCAGATGTGCAAATGTGGTGACGAGGAACTGGCCGCTTTGCTCTACTGCCTTGACTTCATACATCCAGATTGGCACGGTCAACCCCATAAGCAGGGCCTTGCCCAATGCTTCCTTGACGGTCCAGAGCCAGGCGCAAGCATGTCCATGGCGCCAGCTATTGGCAAGCAGGCAGCGTTCGGCCGGCGTCATTTGTGAACGCACAGCCTCCTCATGTCGCACGCTCATTGGCTCCAGGTCGATACCCATGGGTTGGGCAGGATCAAATGCCAGTCCGCAAGCATAGTCGGCACTGTGACTGATACCGATGCGGATGGCCGCTTCCGAGGGGGCGCGTACCAGTGGCTGGCCGAAGACGCCGGGTTCAATCAGTATGTGATCCAGGGCTGTGATGCCAATGTGATGCGCGAGTGCATGCTTGGCGCAATAGCGACCTGTCAGATAGCCGTGACGTCTCAAATCCGTCATGCCATCAAGCCTGGCCAGTTCACTGGGATGCAGAAATGGAGCGAAGCGCTGTGCTGCATATAACGCATCCTGGTTCATCCGCGCCAAGCACAATGTGGCCGCGTGACTGCTTTCGGTACGACACAAGCGCAGTGGCAAGACCTTGGATTCAGCGGCGAGCATGGGATTGTGCCTGTATCAAACCTTGGTTGTCGAAGTCAGTAGTCCGCTTAACTTGCGGATTTAATTCTCTGCGCACAGAACGGCTTGACAGGCCGCACGCAGGTCACGCAAGCATTGTTGATCGCGGCCGACGCGGCTCAGGGTAGCCACAGTGCATGAGCGCGAAGTGGCAGGCAGCAAATATTTCAGGAAGGTCGCCAGCGTGCCAGACGGCCCTAAATCAACGTAACGCCATGGCCCCTGCAGTTCGAGCTTGCGAATGGTTTCGGCAAATCGTATGGGCTTCTGAACGACATCCCAGAAGTACTGGGGGCACATTGAAGCGACTGGTCCGGCCGATGCACAGCACCATAGTTCCCGCAAAACCTTGCCAGGGATCGATGGCGCCACATGCTCGACAAAATGCGATTTGGCCGGATCGAGCCAGGGCGTGTGGAATGCGCGCTGCACCGGCAGGATTTGGCTCGCCAGATCGTTCGCATGCAAATACGCCAGGATCTTTTCCAGATCGTGCAAGTGTGCGCTGACAATGAAATGTCTATCGAAATTTTCAGCGGCAACGATTGCGCCAAGTGACGCGAGCTTGGAGGCATGCTGGATGTGACTGCCCAATATGGCAATCATGGTGCCGGCTTCGCAATACGCCTGGACAGCCTTGGCCTGGTGTATTGCCATGGCGAGCGCATTTTCGCTGCTGACCCATCCAGAAGCAGCTGCGGCAGAAAAACTTCCCAGACTGCAGCCCAGGGACAGCGTGGGCACGATGCCCTCACTCATGAGCATTTCCGCCAACGCACATTCCACCATGACAATCGCGGGATGGGTGAGTGCCAGTTCTTCAAACGGACTGGAGGCATCCTGTCGACCATATAGGTGTTCGAGCAGCGAGTGACCGGTCAGGTCAGCGTATGCGATGTCCATTCGCATCATTGCGCGCCGGAACACTGGTTCAGCCTCGTACAAGGCGATACCCATTTGATAGTGCTGTGAACCCTGTCCTGAAAACATGAAGACGGTGGGCAGGTTCATGAGGCAATTCTCTTTTTGTCGGTCTTCTGGTTCGGTGTGCGTATTGGGATACCGGAAGTTCCGCACCTTTTCTGCATCCTATTAGTAACAAAACTATGTCTATTGTTCCAATTAATTAGCTTGCTTCCACGCGATCTGAAAATCGTGCGCGCTGAACGCACTTTATTGCTAGCACATACAGAAGATGCCTAATTTCTGGACGCGGCGCCTATCGCATTAACAGTGTAGGAATAAGAGGAACAAAAATGTAGGAATCGTTACTTATAAGTCCCTGGATGATGACAGGGCTGTTTGATCACATGGAACACGAAAACTATGCACCAGACCGCTCTGGCCATCCACGCCGATATGGGCTTCCTCCCAAGGTGCCACTGGTTGCCCGCATTAGCGATCGTGCCAGTGCGCATCAGCAAGCTCTTTTGGATTCATATGGCAATGTCGCAATGCGCCCACTCTCGCCGGAAGGAGTGCAGCGATGCTTGATGTTCTCAATCGATACGCGCACGGATTTGTTTCTATCCCCGTTATTCATGCGTGCAGGGAGCGTGGTTTATTCCAACTCCTGAAGACTGAAGGACCTTTGTCCCTGTCCCAGCTGACAGAAAAATTGAAAGCAAATAGCGGCCATTTGCAAGCTGCCCTCCGATTACTCGAGTCGCTTGACTTGATCACCAGCGATAGTGCCGGGGTCTACCAACCTGGCGAAAAAAGCGGACGTCATCTTCTCATTCCGGATGACATTCTTGATTTGTATCGATTCCCGATGGCGGCGTATGTAAAAGGGGAGCTGGCGCCAGAAATTCTCGTGCCATGGAATGAACGTTCATGCATGCGGTGGGGGATAGATGATCCGCTCTTGAGTGATTTTCTGGACGGCATTTTGGTGATTCCATTGCTGTTGGCCCTCAAACATCATCAACTGTCCATCGAAACACGCACGCCTGCCACACTGGTGCCCACTGCCGTGCGGCAAGAGTTGACTCGTCTCTTCATTGCCTTGAAATGGGCGACCGGGTCGGGGGCTGAATGCACGTTGACCGATGCAGGCCAATTCATGTTGGACCGAGCGCTCAATCTCGGAACAACAGCGTCGTATGGTTCCATGCTCCTGCAAATGCCGGAATTGTTATTCGGTAATCCGCAGGAAATTTTTCAACGTGATGCTGTCGGCGATGAAAGTCACGTTGACCGCTTTCTGAATGTGGTAGCAAGCGGGTTCCAGCACGAGAAGTTCTTTACCGATGCTGACGAGATCCTGCTCACCATATTTAATAAACTTCCGTTCGAGGAACAGCCCGACTATGTCGTGGACATGGGCTGTGGGGATGGCAGTTTTCTCAAGCGCATCTATCAGCTGATCCGCAGTCACTCCGCTCGGGGCAAGGTGCTGGATCAATATCCCGTGTGCATGGTAGGGGCCGACTACAACCAGGCCGCACTGGGTATCACAGCACACAATCTGGGGGAAATTCCCCACCTGGTATTGGCTGCTGATATTGCCGATCCGGATCAACTGGTCGCGGATTTGCAAAAGCGTGGGGTGGACCCAGGGCGGGTGTTGCACGTCCGTTCATTTTTGGACCATGACCGACCATTCGCCTGGCCAAATGCGCTGCAACAGGCTGAGGCCAGAAGGCAATGGGACTACTCAGTGATTGGCGTGGCTGCGGACGGCCGCTTGATACCCCCGTATCTGGCGGTGCAGAGCCTGGTGGAGCATCTGGCGCGCTGGTCGTCAATCATCACGCACCATGGACTGCTTCTATTGGAGGTCCATAGCCTGGCGCCCTCCGTCACGCGAGCCTTCATGGATCGAAGTGAGTCACTGCATTTCGATGCCTATCATGCCTTCTCACGACAACACCTGGTGGATGCAGATGTTTTTCTGATGTCGGCCGCTGAAGCAGGGCTTTTTCCGC
>NZ_JAUSNH010000103.1 GCF_030645335.1 Lacisediminimonas sp.
GCTGGCATGTTCGGCCAGCGCGTCGTAAGTCATCACGCGATAGGTCAGCCAGCCCCAGAGCAGCGGCTGGATCATGAACGTGAATGGCGGAATGGCGTTGAGCGGCAAGGTCAGCACCCATAACACGATGAACACCAGGAACGCGGCAGTGGATATCCAGATGCTGCCCCACAGCGATCCGCCCCGGCGCTGCTGCAGGTCACGGTAATGACGGGACGACAGGTGCCTGACGATCGCGGGCACGGCCAATATGCCCACAAAAAGCAGTGCGGTCAGGATCATCAGCGGCAACAGCAACCACATTGCCAGCAAGGGCACCAGGATGGGCTTCATGCTGCCCAGCCCGACCCATTCCAGCGCATCGCCGCTGAAGGTGAACAGGCTGTTGTCGGTGAACCATGCCTGCATGGCGTCGATCAGCGGCTGCAGCCCAAGCCATAGCAGCACGCCCCAGATCACGATTGAAATGACGAACGGGAGGACAGTCAGCAACAGCATGCGCCAGTGCAGCTGCGAATACAGTGCGCGCGAAAAGGAGATCAACAATAGTCGCATCGGTTGGCCGGACTCCGTTGAAGTGATGGCTCGAGCCGGCATTTGCCAGCGAACCCCATTCTAGCTGGTCTGGCCCGGCTCAAGCGCACAGCGGCCACCCGCTGCTACAATCCCCGGCTTTACTCACCATTCTCAGATCAAGGACCATCATGTCGACCGTTACCACTGCTTCCGGACTGCAATATGACGACGTCACGCCAGGCACCGGCGCCGAAGCGAAAGCCGGCGCCCATGTCACCGTGCACTACACCGGCTGGCTGCAAAATCCGGATGGCAGCGCCGGCAAGAAATTCGATTCCAGCAAGGATCGCGGCGATCCCTTCGATTTTCCGCTGGGCGCGGGGAATGTGATCCAGGGCTGGGACGAAGGCGTGCAGGGCATGAAGGTGGGCGGACTGCGCCGGCTGGTAATTCCTTCTTCTCTCGGCTATGGTCCGCGCGGCGCGGGCGGCGTGATTCCCCCGAACGCCACGCTGATATTCGACGTCGAATTGCTCGCGGTCTGAATCTCCAGATCCTGACTTCGGGAGCGAACATGGAACTGCAACAGCGATTTGAACAAGCCGTCGCAGAGTCGAAGGGCCTGCCTGAGCGGCCGGACCCGATGACGCTGCTGAAAATCTATGGCTTGTACAAGCAGGCGTCGGCGGGCGATGTCACGGGTGAACGTCCGGGCATGACCGAGATGGTCGCCCGCGCCAAGTGGGATGCCTGGAATGGCCTGAAAGGCACATCCAGGGATGAGGCGATGGGTCGCTATGTCGACCTGATCGAGGAACTGAAGGGCTGATGCACAGGTGAGCCGGGCCGCTTGCGGACCCGGCCTTCCGGTCCGCCACCGCACTCGTATCGGACCGGATGAACTTATGCCCCGCCCAACACCGCCGGATTGACCAGGTTCGGCGGCCGCCGTCCTTCCAGGGCGGCAATCAGGTTATCCGCAGCGCAATTTGCCATCGCCAATCGCGTATTGCGCGATGAACTGGCAATGTGCGGCGTGAGAACCACATTCTTCAGTGAAAGAAAATCCGGATTGAAGGCCGGTTCATTTTCGAACACGTCGATACCCGCGCCAGCAATACGCCCAAGCTTCAATGCGGCGATCAGTGCGGCGTCATCCACCACACCGCCGCGGGCTATATTGACCAGGGTTGCGCTCGGCTTCATCAGCGCGATCTCGGCCGCGCCGATCATGTGATGCAGGGCCGGCGAGTAAGGCACGACCAGGATCACATGGTCCGCCGTGCGCAATAGCTCGTCGCGTGGAACATGGCGCGCATTGTTGGCGCGCGCCTCCAGCGCAGGGTCCAGCCGCGAACGGTTGTGGTAAATCACCTGCATGTCAAAGCCCATCGAGCGGCGCGCGATTGCCTGGCCGATGCGCCCCATGCCGATGATCCCCAGCGTAGCGCCATGCACATCCACGCCCATGAAGCCGTCGTAGCGCCAGCGATCCCATTTCCCCGCGCGCAGCCATTGCTCGGACTCGGTCACCCGGCGCGCCGTTGCCATCATCAGCGCGAAGCCAAAGTCGGCGGTGGTCTGGTTGAGTACTTCGGGCGTATTGGTCACCGCAATGCCGGCGGCCGTCGCCGCAGCGACGTCAATGTTGTTGTAGCCGACAGCCATGTTGCAAATCGCCTTGAGCTGCCCGCAAGCCTGCACGACGGCCGGCGAAATGCTTTCCGACAGCGTACTGAATACGCCATCCTTGTCGGCCAGCTTCGCGATCAATTCGGCTTGCGTGAAGATGCGGTCCTCCTGATTGGTCTCCAGCGCGAAATGCTGCGCCAGCCGTTCAATGACTTCCGGAAAAATCTCGCGCGTCACCAGTATCTTTTTTTTCATCGATTGCATCGCGTAATCCTCAGAAGAACAGCAGCGTCATCACAACGAACAATGGCAGCAGCACCACGCCGGACCACGCCATGTAACCGAAGAACGAGGGCATGCGCACGCCACGCTCTTCGGCAATTGCCTTGACCATCAGGTTGGGCGCGTTGCCGATATAACTGTTGGCGCCCATGAACACCGCGCCGCAGGAAATCGCCGCCAGCGTCGACGCCATGGTCGTCATCAGCACCTGGGCGTCGCCGCCGGCGGTATTGAAAAACACCAGGTAGGTCGGAGCATTGTCAAGAAAGGACGAGAGTATGCCGGAGGCCCAGAAATACATCGCGTCGATGGGACGGCCGTCCGGTCCGGTGACGGCCTGGATGATGGGCGCAAACTGCCCTTCCAGGCCGGCGCGCAGCATGGCGATCACCGGCACGATGGTGATGAAAATCCCGGCGAACAGGATGGCGACCTCAACCACCGGCCCCCAGGAAAAATCATTCCCTTCGCGTGCGGTGCGCGGCGTGATCAACAAGGAGCAGCCGATCACCAGCAACAAGGCGACATCGCGCAGGATGTTCTGCAATTCGACCTGCGTCCCCAGCACGTTGAACGCGATGCCCGGCTTCCACAAGCCACTCATCAGCACCAGGCCGACGATCACACCCAACAGCACGAAATTCGCCTTTCCTTCCAGCCGCAATGCGGAATCCGGCGTCGGGTCGAGCGCAGCCGGAAGCGTTTCCTCGCGATTGCGGCAATACCAGCTATCGAGCAGGAAGAACATCGCCAGCAGAGTGCCGCACAGGAACAGCGTCTCCGGGTAAATATGCTTCATGGTCCAGAAAAAATCGACGCCCTTCAGGAAACCCAGGAACAGCGGCGGGTCGCCCAGCGGGGTCAGCGAACCGCCTGCGTTGGAAACCAGGAAGATGAAGAACACGACGATATGCGTGGCGTGCTTGCGGTTGTCGTTGGCGCGGATCAGCGGCCGGATCATCAGCATCGACGCGCCGGTCGTGCCCATGACACTGGCCAGCACGGTACCCAGCGCCAGGATCCCGGTATTCAACAACGGCGTGCCGTGCAGGTTGCCACGCAGGCAGATGCCGCCGGCAACCGTGAACAGCGCCGTGATCAGGATGATGAACGGGATGAATTCTGCAGTTGATGCATGCACCACGCTGCCCGCAGCAGTGCCGAACCCGAACAGCAGCGCACACGGAAGCAGGAAGGCAGCAGCCCAGCCAAAAGTGATCTTGCCGTAATGGGGATGCCATTTGAAGGGGAACAGCAAGGGCCCGAGCGCAATCGACAAAAGCAGTCCGGCAAACGGCACCGCCCACAGGATCGACAAGCCCTTGCCGTCGAGTTCGGCAGCAAAGGCCCATGAAGGGGACAGCACCAACAGCAGGCCCAAGAGTTTCGCGCGCAATTCCAATTCCGTACTCCGCCAAGTTTATGAATGACGCGTATTGTATGGCGGGATTGTGCGTCCGTTAAGCGCCCCTTGTTTCTGCCGGCGCACTAGCGCATGGCGGATGCCGGACGATTGGCGCGCACGAAGTCTTCTCCCGGAAGGTATTTTGCACCGTCCAGATAGCGCCATTGGACTCCCGGCCCGCGCGCCACCAAATGGCCGATGAATGCCCCCATCGTGGCCTGGTGGTCGATTGCCCGGATCTGGATCTTGCCGACCGGTGATTCGAATTCCATCCCGCGCAGCGCCTGGATCAGGGCTTCCGAGTCGGCACTGCCGGCATTGCGCAGTGCCTGCGCAATGGCCTGGATCATCGTGTAGCCGATCAGCGCTGGCAACTGCGGCTCGACACGGTATTTATCGAAAAAAGCCTGCCGAAATGGCGCATACCCGGGAATGTCGGTGCCGGCCGGCGGCGAACCTGCCACCATCCATCCGGCCAGCGCAGTGCCCTGCAAGGCCTTGATGACTGCCGGCCCGGCGCCGGCCATCGACACCAGTCGCGCCTGCTCGAAAACGCGGGTGTGGCGGCTTTGCTCCAGCAAGCGGTCCAGGTCGGGGCCGAAACAGGCGTTGAACACGGCATCCGGCTTGGCCCGCGCCAGCGCCGCCACCACTGCTGGCGCGTCCAGCTTGCCCAGCGCCGGCCATTGTTCGTCGACGAACTCAACATCAGGACGACGCGCCTTGAGCAGGGTGCGGAAGTTGGCGACCGCGCTTTGCCCGTACTCGTAATTTGGCGCAACGATCGCCCAGCGACGAGCAGGCATTGCCGCCGCCTGTTCGACCAGCATCGCCGCCTGCATGTAGGTGGATGGCCGCAAGCGGAAGGTATAGCGATTACCCCTGTCCCAGGTAAGGGTATCGCTCTGCGGCCCGGCAGCGATGAACACTTTCTTGTTTTTTGCAGCGATCGACGACACCGCAAGGCCGACATTGGAGAGATAGGTGCCAGCCAGCAGGTCGACCTCGTGGTTGACGATCAGCTCCTGGGCGCGACGCGATGCGTTGTTGCGGGCCGCGCCATCATCGACCGAAATCACTTGCAGCGGGCGTTGCGCAACGCCGCCGGCGGCGTTCACCTGCGCCACGGCCAGTTGCCAGCCGCGGCGATAATCGTCTGCAAACTCGGGAAAGTCGGCATAACTGTTGAGTTCGCCAATCTTCCAGTTGGCGGCCTGCGCATCGCCGGCAAACCAGGAGAGCGCCAGCCCGAACAGCAGGCAGCCGCCAAAAAACACCCGCCGTATCCGATCCTGGCACGGCCTTGCCAGGGCGAAGGAAGAGTCCGCCGCCTCCATTTGCTTATTCATATTTCGTCTAAGTCCGGTTTGTTACCCTAGTACTTTTGCCTTAAAATACAGGGCTTTGCAACAGGAACCTACGCGCTGCGGGCTGATCGCGCGCAAATGCGTGCACCCGGCCCGCGCCGGAGGACTTTAGCGTACCGGGAACCCGCTGGCATGCGGCGCCTGCGCCTGGCGCACCTGGCCTTTGCGGCGCAGCGCCCTTCCTGTACGTAACCGGCCCTCATTGATGGCATTTGAAACAAGACTGACTTAGGACCGTTATGACCCATGTTGTGACCGAATCGTGCATCCGCTGCCGCTACACGGACTGCGTGGACGTATGCCCCGTAGATTGCTTCCGCCAGGGACCGAACTTCCTGGTCATCGATCCGGACGAGTGCATCGATTGCGCAGTCTGTGTTGCAGAATGCCCGGTCAATGCCATCTACGCCGAAGAAGATGTGCCGGCCGACCAACAGCAGTTCATCAAGATCAATATCGACCTGTGCCGCACCTGGCCGTCGATCACCAAGAGCACGAGCCCCTTGCCTGACGCCGACGATTGGAAAGACGTCACCGAAAAGCAGCAGTTCCTGCAGCGCTGACCACCCGGTGGCAACGACTGTTGCAGCCGCCACCGCCGGACGCACCACTGTTGCAATCGGCACCTGTTGTAAGCCGCGGCTGTTGCAAACCGCCGCTGTTGCAAAATGCATTACCGGCCCGGGCCGCCCCGGCCGTATTCCCGGGCATTTTCCATCCCTGCGCCCGGGACCGTTGAACCAGACAGGATTTCAAGCCGCATGGATACCACCGCACACGCCAACGAAAGCAGCCCCCAGGCACCTGGGCAAACCGGCAATGGCCGTCATGGCCCGATCGAGGCCGATGCCGTCATCATCGGCGCCGGCCCGGTTGGCTTGTTCCAGGTTTTCGAGCTAGGACTGCTGGAAATCAAGGCGCATGTCATCGATTCACTGCCGGTGATTGGCGGCCAGTGCGTCGAGCTGTATCCCGACAAGCCCATCTACGATATTCCCGCCGTGCCGATCTGCACCGGCCAGGAGCTGACCGATAACCTGCTCAAACAGATCGCACCGTTTGACCCGACCTTCCACCTCGGCCAGGAAGTCACGCTGGTCGAACGGCGCGAAGACGGCCGCTTCAATCTTGAAACCTCGGCTGGCAACCGCTTCATCACCAAGACCATTTTCATTGCGGCTGGCGTCGGTTCATTCCAGCCCCGCACCCTGAAAGTCGAGGGCATCGACAAGTACGATGGCAGCCAGTTATTTTACCGGGTCAGGGATCCGCAGCGCTTTCACGGGAAAAACCTGGTAGTTTGCGGCGGCGGCGATTCGGCACTCGATTGGGCCCTGAATTTTGCGGGCAGCGCCGAATCGGTCGTGCTGCTGCATCGCCGTGAAGAATTCCGCGCTGCGCCGGCGTCAGTCGCCAAAATGAAGGCGCTGTGCGACAACTATGAAATGCAGTTGCTGATCGGGCAAGTGACGGGAATCGAGGAAAAAGACGGCCAGCTCAGCGAGATCAAGGTGACCGGCGCAGATGGCGTGACCCGCCGCCTGCCGCTGGATTACCTGCTGGTGTTTTTCGGCTTGTCACCCAAGCTGGGGCCAATCGCCGACTGGGGCCTGGAGATCGAGCGCAAGCAGCTCAAGGTCGACACCGAGAAGTTCCAGACCAATGTGCCCGGAATCTTCGCCGTCGGCGACATCAATACCTATCCGGGCAAGAAAAAATTGATCCTGTCGGGCTTCCATGAAGCCGCCCTGGCGGCCTTCGGCGCTGCGCCGATCATCTTCCCCGACAAGAAAATCCACATGCAATACACGACGACCTCACCCAAGCTGCACAAGATCCTCGGCGTCGAAACCCCGGTTTTCGACTGAGGCGCGGCATCGTCCGCCATAGCGCCCTGGCCCGACCGGGCGCTGCCTGCAAGCTGTTGCCGGCTGTACTGGACCGTGCCGCCCTCCCTTTGGCCAGGCATTGCCACGCGCGGCAAGGCACACAATTTGCAACAATGTCATCACTTGACGCTGGGCGGTGTCGTCCACATTTACCTGCTGAGATAAGGACCGTTTCAAAAACGCACCGTATCGGCATTCCTTGACATATTTACAGGCCGTACCCGAAACGATACAGATTCCGACGGAAATGCAATAGACTTGTCGAATGATGCATTGCGGCAATCGCCAAAAGCCGTGAGAATCGGGAGCCCTTGAAAGGAACAAGATGCTGTATCAACTGCATGAAATGAATCGTACGATGCTAAGCCCGCTGATCCAGTGGGCCGAAGCGTCGAGCAAACTCTTTACCAACCCGATTTCGCCCTTGGCCCATACGCCGTTTTCACAACGGATCGCCGCGGGCTACGAACTGATGTTCCGCCTCGGGAAGGACTACGAAAAGCCTGAATTCGATATCACCAGCACCAGCGTCGATGGCGTGGATGTTGCCGTGTTCGAAAAGGTGGCGATCGAGAAACCCTTCTGCCGCTTGCTGCATTTCAAGAAAGACTTGAGCACCGCGCGCGAGGCGCAACTCAAGCAGCCGCGTGTATTGCTGGTCGCGCCACTGTCGGGGCATCATTCCACGCTGCTGCGCGATACCGTGCGCGGCATGCTGCCGCTGCATGACGTCTATATCACCGACTGGACCGACGCCCGCATGGTGCCCGAGGGCGACGGCCCGTTCCATCTGCACACCTACGTCCACTACATACAGGACTTCATCCGGGCACTGGGTCCCGACCTGCACGTGGTGTCGGTGTGCCAGCCGACCGTGCCGGTACTGGCCGCGATCTCGCTGATGGCGACCGCCAAGGATCCGATGCTGCCAAAGACGATGACGATGATGGGCGGCCCGATCGATCCGCGCAAATCACCAACGCAGGTGAATGACCTGGCCACGCGCAAGCCCTACTCCTGGTTTGAAAACACGCTGATCTACAGTGTGCCGCCGAACTATCCCGGTTCCGGACGCAAGGTTTATCCGGGTTTCCTGCAGCATGCCGGCTTTGTCGCAATGAATCCGCGCCGTCACGCCCAGAGCCACTGGGACTTCTACATGCACCTGCGGGAAGGCGACAACGAGTCCGCTGAAGATCATCGCAAGTTCTACAACGAATACAACGCCGTGCTCGACATGCCGGCCGAGTACTACCTGGAAACAATCAAGACGGTATTCCAGGATTTCGCGCTGGCCACCGGCACCTGGGAAGTCAACGGCGAACTGGTGCGTCCGCAAGATATCAAGACGGTTGCCTTGTTCACCATTGAAGGCGAGCTCGACGATATCTCCGGCTCCGGCCAGACCGAGGCAGCACATGGACTGTGCTCATCGATTCCGAAATCGAAAAAGCATCATTTCACTGCGCCAAAATGCGGCCATTACGGCATTTTCTCGGGCAGGCGCTGGCGTGAAGTCGTTGCGCCGCGCATAGCAGCGTTCATCCGCGAGAACGGCTAAATCAGCTGGTGGGCGCCGGATGTTGCAGGCCAATCGCTGGCCCGCAACATCCGGCGTGGTCCGATTGGTCAAAGCGCAATTTGAACCACCCTGCGTTTAGCGGGATAATGGGCGCCATGCCCGCTATCCCTGATCGCCATTCTCCCCCCGCTTCCCTCGCTGACCAGATCGAAGACCTGCTGCCGCAAACGCAATGCACGAAGTGCGGCTATAGCGGATGCCGGCCTTACGCCGAAGCGATCGCCACAGGCCAGGCCAGCTACAACCAATGCCCGCCCGGCGGCGCAGAAGGCGTAGCGCGGCTGGCGGCCCTGCTCGGCAAGCCGGTGATACCAATCAATCCAGCCAACGGAATTGAGCGCGAGCGTCCCGTTGCCGTGATCGATGAAGCGCTCTGCATAGGTTGTACCTTGTGCATCCAGGCCTGCCCGGTCGATGCCATCATCGGCGCAGCCAAGCAGATGCATACCGTGGCGCCGGCGCTTTGCACCGGCTGCGACCTGTGCGTGGCGCCCTGCCCGGTCGACTGCATCGCCATGGTTGGCGTAACGCCAGGACAGACCGGCTGGGACGCCTGGTCGCAGCAGCAGGCCGACGCCGCCCGCGTGCGCTATGAATTCCGGACCGTCCGCCTGCAACGCGAGCAGCAAGAAAACGATGCCCGGCTGCTGGCCAAAGCGGCAGCCAAGCTCAGGCAACTGGAACAGGAGGCCGCTGGCAGCGCGGAACAACAACATGAACAGGCGCGCAAGAAAGCCATCATTGCCGCCGCCATGGAACGCGCGCGCCTGAAAAAACTGGCGCAGCAAGCAATAGCATCCCCGCAACAGGACGCACCATGAACGCCGAAAAGCGACATGCCATTTTCTCGCGCTTTCTGGCGGCCAATCCGCACCCGACCACCGAACTCGAATACACGACGCCATTCGAGCTGCTGATCGCCGTGATCCTGTCGGCGCAAGCCACCGATGTCTCGGTCAACAAGGCGATGCGCAAGTTATTCCCGGTCGCAAATACGCCAGCGCAGATTTTTGCGCTGGGCGAAGAGGGCTTGATTCCCTACATCCAGACCATTGGCCTGTATCGGACCAAGGCGCGCAATGTCATCGCGACCTGCCGCATCCTGCTGGCCGAACACCAGGGTGAAGTGCCACGCAGCCGCGAGCAACTCGAAGCACTGCCCGGCGTGGGCCGCAAGACGGCAAACGTGATCCTGAATACCGCCTTTGGCCAGGTCGCGATTGCCGTCGATACGCATATTTTCCGGGTCTCCAACCGCACCGGCATCGCTCCAGGAAAAAACGTCGAGGAAGTCGAACGAAAACTGATCAGGCTGGTGCCGCCCGAATTCCGGATGGACGCACACCACTGGCTGATCCTGCATGGTCGCTACACCTGCACGGCACGCAACCCGCAATGCTGGAATTGCATCATAGCGGACCTGTGCGACTATCCCGACAAAACACCGCTGCCGGCCAAGGGCGTTTAAGAAGCCGATTAACGAGGGCGATCCCCCATGTTCAACCCATCCCAGGACGATGTGCGGCGCTTTTTTTGCGAGACCTGGCGCAAGCAAAAAGCCCGTGAAGTCCTGACACCGCTCGAAGCGATTGCCCGCGACTGGCTGCTCCAGCATCCGGAATACCAGGATGACGTGGACAATCTCGACAGGGCGCTGGCCGCCGACTATTCAGTCGAGCGCGGCCAGAGCAATCCTTTCCTGCACTTGTCGATGCATTTATCGATTGCTGAACAGATCTCGATCGACCAGCCGCCGGGCATACGGGCCGCCTTTCTTCAACTGGCGCAAAAGCGCGGCTCGGAACATGATGCGCACCATGCCGTCATGGAGTGCCTGGGTCAGATGCTGTGGAATGCACAGCGCGCCGGTCTACCGCCAGACGGTGCGGCTTACGTGGAGTGCGTGCGCCGCCAGGCTTGATCGCGGCAACTGGTGCTGGCAATTGGCGGTGGTAAAAATCGACAAGGCATAAAAAAAGCCCTTTCACGCGGAAAGGGCTTTTTTTTGAAGCAGCCTTGTTGCCGGCCGCTTCGTCAGGCTGACCGGAGCGAAAGGACTGCGCTTATTTGCGCAGTACCAGGCTTCCCGGCAGGCTGGACAGATAGGCCGCGATATTGGCGATGTCCTGCTTGGACAGGGGTTTGGCCTGGGCGCCCATGATCGCATTGCCGCGCCCGTTCGGGCCGCTTGCACCGCGCTGGTAAGCCAGCAATGCAAATTGCAGGTAATCGCTGTGCTGGCCGGCGATTTTCGGATAGCTCGGATCGATTGGCGAATTGTAGTCCGCACCATGGCAGGACGCGCAGTTGTACTTGGCAGCGGCAGCCTTGCCAGCGGCGACATTACCGGCCGCCGCAGCATTGAACGACAGCGCGGATGCGCCGGCCAGCAGCGCAAGAGCAAATATTTTCTTCATGACTGGCTTCCCTTATTTCTGCGAGGCGTAGTAAGCAGCAAGATCGGCGATGTCCTGGTCGGACAGGCTGGCGGCAATACCGCGCATGCTCGGATTCTTGCGATCACCTTTTTTATAGGCATTCAGCGCCGCTTCCAGGAATTTGGCGCTTTGGCCGCCAATCATTGGCACCTGGTACACCTCGGGGAACGAAGCCTTGTAGCCCGGGATGCCGTGGCAGCCGATGCACATCGAGTTTTTGTTCGCGCCTGCCTGGGCGTTGCCGACAGCGTCCGCTGCAGCGGATACCTGGGCCACGGTCGCCAGCAAGAACAGTGCAAGGAATTTCTTCATGGTAGATGGAATAGTGTTGGAAAACTCGTGAAGATTGCGCGCCAGACGCCTACATCAACGGCACCGGTCTCCCTGTCATTGCACGCAAAACCGGCACATTCTAACCTACTCGGTCGCGTGCGTCCACGCAACAGCAAGCCGCAGCACCTGCCGGTGCACGGATCGCGGCCGCTGCCATGTCCGGGGCTACGCAGATACGGCCCCGGATCGCGGGTCAATGCGTACCGGTGCGATCGGGCCGGTCTGGCTCGGCCTGCTCGATTTCACGACGCTGCGGCCCCCTTGCCTGCTGCGGCGTTGGCCGCCGCTGCGGCGGCAGCACGAAAGCCAGTGGTGCGGCACGCAGGCGGCGCCACAAGGAGCGCATCACCATCTTGCGCGCACGGCCCCTGACACCTTTTGCGTACAAGGCCAGCGCCAGCGAACAAAGGAAAGCGGTCGCGACATTGAGCAAGCCGCTGGCCACCACGCCGGCGACTGCCAGCCAGGTGGAAGCTTCCTGCCAGAAGCCTGCGCCGGCAGAACTCGCCGCCACAGCCAGCATGCCTGCCGACAGCACGCCATGGCGAATGTCGAGATGCACGCCGAAAAAGCCTCCGAGCGCCGGCAGCATGCCCAGCAATACGGCCAGTGCAAGCCCCCCTGCAATCGCGGAAACATGGCCGGCCACCCAATCAGCCAGGCGTAGCGCACGTGCGGGCCCGAGCAGCATGCGCAGACCCGGGTGATGCGCCACTGCATCACGCAAACGATGCAGCACGAACCAGTTGCCGGCCAGTCCGGCAGCCAGGCTGGCCAGCCAGCACATCAGGCCAGTGAGCACCGCCAGCACCGGCGTGAATCCGAACAAGGACAGGGACCGCACGACGTCGCCGACGGCGCCTTCCGCCAGCAGGCTGACGCCGCCCCATGCCCGCACTGCCACGGCGATCACCACGACCACCGGCACGGCGACGACCAGGTTTCCCATTGTCGCGGCGGCCTGCGCCCGCAATAAGGCCGCGCTGTCCTTCAGTAACCCGCGCAAGCCTTCGACCGTGTCGAGCAACCCCATGCGCGCAGCAAGGATAGGCGCCACCACCGGCGACTGCCTTCCCGCCAGTGCACCGCCAAGCAGGCCGATGCCCAGCAGGGTCGTTCCGAACAAGCCTGAATATGCGAGCAGTTCGAAGAAACCCGCCATCTTGGTGGTTTCGATTACGAACATGCCCATCACGGTCAGCGCCAGCATCGAACCGGCAACAGATCCGGCCCGCAGGATCTCGCCGTACTGTTGGCGATCATGGGCGATGTGGTGTTCCTGCTGTCCGCTATGCCGCTCGACGACCTTGCGCGCCAGCAGCGAAAAACTGCGCCCGATCATGCTGCCGGTTGCCCAACGATGATGGTCGCGTACACGGTCGGCCAGGAAGTCCTGGATGGCCTGTGCCGCGCCGTCCTCGCCGAGCGTGGCGCGCAGCTCGATCAGGCGTCCCATGCGCGCGATACGGGCGCGCAATTGCTCGACCTCGACCACCAGCGCCACCGACACGCCGTATTCGTCGAGATGTTCATAGACCTTGTCAGTCTGGGCCTGGCATACGGCCAACAGCATGCGCACGCTGCGCATTGCGCCTTCATCCTTGCCGGGCAGGGAGAGGTATTTCTCCAGTTCGCGCCGCAGCGCCATGAACGGGGTTGTGCGCAAAGGCAGCAGCGGGCCAAGCCGCTGCCGCATCTCGGGGCTGATGCCGGTGGCCACCACGGCATTCACCAGGAAATGCAGCGCCTCATCGATCTGCTGCTGCAAGCCATGGCCGATGCCATCGTCGGCAATCAGCTTCCAGAGCCGGCGCCGCAGCACCGGATCAAGGCTGCGCAACCAGCGTTCATCTTTCTCTTGCGGAAACATGGCAAGCAACAGGGCCGACAGGTCGCCTGGCA
Organism: Lacisediminimonas sp.; assembly: GCF_030645335.1. Classification (GTDB taxonomy): domain Bacteria; phylum Pseudomonadota; class Gammaproteobacteria; order Burkholderiales; family Burkholderiaceae_D; genus Lacisediminimonas. The sequence goes on from NZ_JAUSNH010000103.1 coordinate 13,347, forward strand.
CCAGCGTACCGGGCAGGATCAGGCGGCCGACGCGGCGCGTCATCTCGCCCAGAAGGTTCGCCTTGGGCGACAGGCCGGCGCCACAGAACAGTTCCGGCCCGCCCGCCTCGCGCAGCGTCTTCTGGATTGTCGCCTGCACCAGACGGCGGATCTCCTTGTCCTGCTGCAGCCAGTCCAGCATCAACCTGGTACGGCGATGCGCACACACCAGGCCCGATGTCTGTTCCGACCAAACTGGCGCTTCTGCACGCAACCAGGCCGCCACTTCCACCATCCAGTGGGCGCGCTCGATCCATGATGCAAAAGGCGCCGCGCGGCGCATCAAATGCTCAGCCTGGCGCAACTCCCGCGGGTCAGGGCCGGCGGAGCGGACGGGACCTGCTTTACCCAGCAGCCTGCGGCAGCGAGCCCAGGCTCTCAAAATATAAAATTTCATTGCTCTCCTCATAAGCCATCTGATCCGGCGTGGGCGCCGGTATCGGTATCGGAAGCGGCATGGACCAAAGCCAGTCAGGCGCGCAGCGCGGCGCTGCAACAACCAGGCAACATGGGGGCGTCGCAGGGGCGTTTATGGCATTTCGCTTATACTGGAATTTCTTTCGATTTCATTGATAAACAACATCATGCGACAAGAAACACGGTTCGAGGGTTCCCAGAGTTATGTTGCCACCGAGGATTTGAAGCTGGCAGTCAATGCCGCCCTGACCTTGCAGCGTCCGCTGTTGATCAAAGGCGAGCCGGGCACCGGAAAAACCATGCTCGCCGAGGAAGTTGCTGCCGCGCTCGGCATGCCATTGTTGCAATGGCATATCAAGTCCACCACCAAGGCGCAACAGGGATTGTACGAGTATGACGCCGTGTCGCGCTTGCGCGATTCGCAACTCGGCGACGAACGGGTCAAGGACATACACAACTATATCGTACAAGGCGTGCTGTGGAAGGCGTTCGATGCCGAGCAACGGCTGGTATTGCTGATCGACGAGATCGACAAGGCCGACATTGAGTTCCCGAACGACCTGCTGCGCGAACTCGACCGCATGGAATTCTATGTGTACGAGACGCGCGAAATGGTGCGCGCCAAGCACCGGCCGCTGGTCATCATCACGTCCAACAACGAAAAAGAATTGCCCGACGCCTTCCTGCGCCGCTGCTTTTTTCATTACATCAAGTTTCCCGACAAGGACACGATGCAGCAGATCGTCGATGTCCACTATCCTAACCTGAAGAAAGACTTGCTGGCGCAGGCGCTGCAGACTTTCTACGAGGTGCGCGAGGTAGCCGGGCTGAAGAAAAAGCCATCCACGTCGGAGTTGCTCGACTGGCTCAAGTTGCTGATGGCGGAAGACATTCCGCCCGAGGCATTGCGCAGCAAGGATGCCAAGGCCATCGTGCCGCCGCTGCATGGCGCGCTGCTGAAGAATGAGCAGGACGTGCATCTGTTCGAACGCCTGGTGTTCATGTCGCGGGCAAACCGCTGAAGCACTCGCCATGGCATTCATCGAGCCGGTCACCCTGGGCGGAACGCATGCGACGCTGGAGCCACTGGCTGCAGCGCACCACGATGCACTCAATGCCGCAGCCGCCGATGGCCGGCTGTGGTCCTTGTGGTACACATTCGTGCCCGGCCCGGACAAGATGCGCGAATACATCGATACCGCACTGGCCATGCGCGAACATGGCGGCGCGATGCCGTTCGTGATCCGCGACAATGCCAGCGGCGAGATCGTCGGCTGTACCCGCTACTTCAATGTGGACGCCGCCAACCGCCGGCTGGAAATCGGACATACCTGGCATGCTGCACGCGTGCAGCGCACTGCGATCAATACCGAATGCAAGCACATGCTGCTGACCCATGCCTTTGAATCGCTGCAATGCATCGCGGTCGAATTCCGCACGCACTGGATGAACCACCAATCACGCACGGCAATTGCCCGGCTTGGCGCAAAACAGGATGGCGTGCTGCGCAACCACCAGCGCATGGCAGACGGCTCGCTGCGCGACACGGTGGTTTTTTCCATCATTGAATCCGAGTGGCCCACGGTACGGCGGCACTTGCAATACCAACTAGACCGGGCGCACGCCAATAAGCAGACATGCTGATCGATTTCTTTTTCACGCTGAAAGACGCGAAAATCCCGGTATCGATCAAGGAATTCCTGATCCTGCTGGAAGCCATGCAAAAGAACGTGATCGGGCCCTCGCTCGACGAGTTCTACTACTTGTCGCGCACGACGCTGGTCAAGGACGAAGCGCATTACGACAAGTTCGACCGCGCATTCGGCCTGTACTTCAAGGGCATCGAATCGATCTTCGAAAAGAATGCCGATATTCCGCTCGACTGGCTCATGAAGCGGCTGGAGCGCGACCTGACGCCAGAGCAAAAAGCAGCGCTGGAAAAGCTCGGCTACGACAAGCTGATGGACAAGCTCAAGCAATTGCTGGAAGAGCAGAAAGAGCGGCATGAAGGCGGCAACCGCTGGATCGGCACCGGCGGCACCTCGGCGTTCGGCAATAACGGCACCAACCCGGAAGGAATTCGCATAGGCGGCGAAGGCCGCAATCGCACCGCAGTCAAGGTGTGGGACGCACGTTCGTACCGCGATTACGACGACCAGCGCGAACTCGGCACCCGCAACATCAAGGTAGCGCTGCGCCGGCTGCGCCGCTTCGCGCGCGAAGGCGCAGAGGATGAACTCGCGCTCGACGACACCATCCGCGCCACCGCCAATAATGCCGGCTACCTCGACATCCGGATGCAGCCCGAACGCAAGAACAATATCAAGGTACTGATGTTGCTCGACGTCGGCGGCAGCATGGACGACCACATTGCCCGCACCGAAGAATTGTTTTCCGCCGCCAAGACCGAGTTCAAGAACATGGAGTTCCTGTACTTCCACAACTGCGTCTACGACTACCTGTGGAAGAACAACCGGCGCCGACATGCCGAGCGCTTTCCGACTTGGGACATCCTGCGCAAGTACACCCCCGACACCAAGCTGATCTTCGTTGGCGACGCCACCATGAGCCCGTATGAAATCGTACAGGCTGGCGGCTCGGTG